>JAYULM010000125.1:0-16732 GCA_043763605.1 Armatimonadota bacterium
ACTCCAGAACTGCACCCAGCGCAAACGCGGCATCCGCGCGCGCAGGTTCTCGGAAAGCGACCCGCAGACCACGGCGTCGGCGTTCGCGAGCAGAGCGGGATCGGGATCGCCGGGGTCGGTGACGGATAGTGTCACCACGTCCCCGAATGGCGTGAGGGCGTTGGTCAATGCCCCGATGAGTGTCGGCGGGTCGTTGTAGCGTTTCGGGGGGGCGTCGGCGGGTTCCGGGCGGGCGAGACAAAGAAGGTGGAAGGGCATGGCGTTTTGTTTCTGTTTTGGCAGTGGTTTATGGCGTCTCTCCGCCCTCCGCTCCCTCCCCCCAGCCCCCTCCCTCATCGGAATGAGAGAGGGGGAGCCGGAACGGGATTTGTGGGAATCGCCTCGCCTCCGGTGCATCTTCTCCCCCTCTCTCATTCCGATGAGGTTGGGGGCTGGGGGGAGGGAGCGGAGGGCGGAGGGGCAGACAAGCTACATCTCGCGTCGCCCTTCGAACGCTTGAATCAGTGTCGCCTGATCCGCGTAATCGAGGTCGCCGCCGACCGGGACGCCGTGCGCGATTCGGGTCACGCGGATACCGAGCGTCTTCAGTAGTTTCGCCAGATACATCGCGGTCGCGTCGCCCTCCACGGTCGGGTTCATCGCGAGAACGATCTCCTCGACCGGTGCTTCCTGAAGGCGACCGAGTAGTTCACGCAGTTTCAACTGGTCGGGTCCGATCCCCTCCATCGGAGCGAGGACCCCGCCCAGGACGTGGTACTTGCCGTGGAACTCGCCGGTCTTCTCGATAGCAATCAGGTCGCGCGGCTCCGCGACCACGCAGATATTCGCGTCCGAGCGGCGCGAGTCGCGGCAGATGTCGCACACTTCCTGGTCCGTGAAGTTGTAGCACGTCTTGCAGTAGCCGATCTTCGCCTTGACTTCGGTAATCGCATCCGAGAGGGTTTGCGCCTCCTCGTTGCTCAAGCGAAGCACGTAGAACGCCAGCCGTTGCGCCGATTTCGGACCGATCCCCGGTAATTTTTCGAACTCCCCGACGAGCCGGGCGAGTGGTTTTGCGTATTGCACCATAGTAGTTTACTACTAAGATTATATCGCGTCAGGCGGAAAGAACGGCGGATGTCGGATTGTTCCGTGACGCATTTCGGCGTGGGCGTGGCGACGAGGGGAGTGCGGCATCGTGCGGCACTCTGAGTCAGGCGGCACCAGCCTTCGGTCAGTAGGTAGCCGACAATGTTCCCATTGCTCGTCGGACGAAAAAGCAATCCGACCGACCATCCGGGCGGCTGTTTCCGCCGGGCGGACGCAAAACAGACAGATTCGGCAAGTCTTCCGGGAAGCCCAACCATGACTCTATCAGCGATTCCTCGCCCGCCAGATACAGACGCTGAAGCGTACTCAGGATGCGACGCCGAAAGTCTACGATTCGCGGTTCGTTCAGCCTCAAAAGTCGAATGTGCAACTCCGCTTCGGTTGTATGTCCCTTCACGGTCCCATCCTCGCTCACCGTTATTGTTGCGCCGAACGGGGTCGAGCACGGGTCCAGAATGCCTTCGAGATCTCCTTTGAGCGAATTACAACGAAGGCAAGAGTAGACTAAATTATCGTATTCGCAGATCTTATCCGGGGCGTGGCTTTTAGGTACCTGATGATCAACACTGAAGCCATCCTGCGCGTACTGTCCCCAACGCTCCCGACACCTGCAGTAGACACAGCGAAACACGAACTCGTCTCGGAGCCAGGGCTTGAAGGAAGCATAGTCGTCATAACCGTGCGGCCCATGCCGCCGCATATGCGCTTCCGCTTCAAAGCCGAAAAGGCCGGTAGCCGACGGGGGCGGAGTCGTGCTCAACGCCGCGCCATTGAGAGTGCGTCGCCGGGAGTGCTAACAGCGTTCGCCTCGGCGAGTTGCGGGCGCGTTGTCGCGAGACGCGTTTCTGCCTCGCGGGCGAGGTGCTCCATATTTTCCAGTTCGGCAAAAGGAAGGGGGGCTACGGCGTTAACATAATCGCTCACTTCGTCTTCAAGTCGCGCCAGTTCCGCGCCTTCTTTTTGTGTGAGTCCTGTACTCATGTCTTTACGGATCAGAAAGCCCCGGCGGGCATTCTTGACTCCGAAGTCAACCGCGTCGGCGACGATCTCACGTCCGGCGGCATCCGTGTAGCGGCGTGCCACCGGACGCAGGTCCCGCACGCGAGTGGATTGTACGCCTGTCGCCTTCATCCAACGGATCGCGGCGTTGAGGTCCATCGTGTCGAGACGCACGTCGTGTTCCAGCAACCGGACCTTGATCATACCGTAGGCGTCCTGATGCCAATCGCTATCCGGGGGGAACCATTCGGACCGTGCCTTTACGATAGTGCTCATCATGGCGGGAAGGTCGGTTTGTTCCAGGTCGATTTCATAGTCGGGCGCAACCTGATCGAGTGCTGACAGCAGAACCTGTGGTCCCTCCACCAGTATCGCCAGACGACCGAGTCCGTTCGCCCGAACCGGGTTCTCATTGAATGTTCGCAGGGCATCGAGTATATGGGGTGGGAAGATGCTATCTACCGGAACATCGTGCCGCTCTGTAACACTCCCCCTAAGATCATCGACCATCACATCTACCCTTTCCGTTAAAAATGAATCGCACTCGCAGGCGACAAGCACCGTGCAGGCATGAGTATACCTCGCGCCTGCTGCCAGGAACCAGCTGGAGCAACCGATTCAGGAGACTGAAAAATCCCGGAAACTTTTACCTCTTCTTCCAGCGCAACAGCCACGGGTTCTTCGCCGCGATCTTCTCCTCCTGCTCCGGGCTGACCATGTGGATAAAGGAAAGGTAGCCCGCCGCGTACGACAGCGCGTCCTTGCCGATCTGCCGGGTCATTGCGTCTGCCCCTTTCGTTTCGAACTGGTGCAGGAAGGCGCGGAATCGTCGCAAGTCCTGGCGCGAGATGCGCGGGGTGCCCTCGTTCGTGACCAGACCGGTGACACTCTGCCGGTGGTGCGGACGCAGGACGACGGTTTTCTCCTCGTTGATCACGAAGCCGGTCTCAGTGATGATCTGCCGCACCGCGCGGAGCAGTGCCCCGACCGCCGCGCCCGCTTCGGGGTGCGAAAACACCAGGTCGTCGGCGTAACGCGTATAGGTGAACCCCGCCGCGTCCGCGAGACCGGATAGGCGGGCGTCCAGGCGGCGGCACAGGATATTGGTCAGCGTCGGCGACGTACACGCGCCCTGCGGTAGACAACGTTCTCCGACCGCGACGAACCGTTTCGCGCTCCCGTCGAGCGTTACGGCGGCGCGGGGTGCCTCCGTGCAAAGTAGCCCGAACAACGTGGCGACGCCGGAATTGTAGCCGAAACTCTCGAAAAGCCGCTTGACACGCGGGAACGGCACGGACGGGAAGAAATCCTTGAGGTCGATGCGGATCACGACCGGCTTTCCGGCGTGCTTTGCGGCGTTTTCCACGATGGACAGACCGGGACGGAACGCCGCCGCCGCGTCGTGGATCGGGAGCGACGCCAGGACTTTTTCCAGCACATATTGTTGTGCCACGCGCAACCGGCGTTTGGGCGACGAGATGACTCGGACCCCGCCGCGCTTCTTCGGGATCGTGAACCGGCTGTAATGGTCGAGCATGGCGACGCCGCGATGATACGTCAGGAACGCCAGGTCGCGCGTGCCGATCCCGATACCCGACGCCAGATCGCCCGCCGTGATCAGGACCGGCAACCCGCTCGCGGTCAGTTTCGCCGGGTCGCCGCCCGCGTAGCGCAGTCCCGCCGAAACGCCATGCCCCAGGAACGGCAGGGTGGATCGCCGCCACGCGATGTCGGACGCTTTGCGCTCCCCTATCTCTTTTTCCCGCGCCGCCTTTTTCACGACACGGGCGGCACGGACTCGCTCGATGCGTTTACGCCGTACTTCGGCGAGGAGGTTTGGAATATCGCCGGTCAGCGCGATCTCTTTTTCGATCCCGGTCAGTTCGGTGCGCAGGATCGCCAGCTCCTCGTACATCGGGCGCAGTACCGCCTCGGCTTCCGCGCTTTTCGCGGCGACTTCCGGGGAGGGCGGCCAGTACCCGAGCCGCGTCATCTCCTCGCGGATGAACGCGACCTTGCCGACCTCTTTGAAGCGGGCGCGTTGTTCGGCGTTCATACCGTCTTGCCCTCCCGCATGTCTTGAAACTGTTGCTCGGTCAATACCCGGACGCCCAACTGTTGCGCTTTGGCGAGTTTCGACCCGGCTTTATCCCCGGCGACGACATACGTCGTGTTCTTGCTCACGCTCCCGGACGCCTTGCCGCCGCCCTGTTCGACCATTGCTTCCGCCTGCTCGCGGGTGAAAAGGGTCAACGCCCCGGTAAAAACGAACGTCATCCCGGCGAATCGGTTCGGGTCCAGTGCCGCCGCCGAACCGCCGCCGCTTTTCGCCGCGGTTGCACCCGCTTTCACGCTCTGCGACGACGCCAGCGCGGCGGTCGCCAGGATGTGCGGGCACGGTCCCTGCCGCAGTTTCTCGCGCCGGTAGAACGAACAGTCGCACTGCGCAAAGCGGACGCGCCCGTCGCCGTCCAGGTCGATCAGCACGTTGAACTTTCGCTCGCGCTTCGACTCGCCGCCGCGCACCGACGCCCGGAACCGCTCCATCGACTCGTCGGTCACCGCCGTACCGAAGCCGCTTTCCTCATCGTCGTCCTCGCCCGGTTTCTTGAACACGACCCCGCCGGTCGCCGCGATACGCCGCGCCAGATTCATCCGCGCGTCGCTCTCGTCCTCCGGCACCGGGAAGGGGAGCAGTTGCCGCCAGCGGTACACGCCGTCCGCGAGGTCGTACATCGCGCGTCCCTCGCGGCACAACCGCTGCAGCGCGGACGCGGCGGAATCCTGCGCCAGATCGGAGATTGCCGCGAGTTCGGTCGGGGACAGGCGCAGTTTCTTTTCCAACAGTTGCGCCGCCTGCGCGACATCGCCGTCCGTCACCGGTTTGGTCGCCGCTAAGAGATCGAACCGCGCCGAGCGCGACCAATCGTTTTTGGTCCAGCCGGAAAGCCCGAGGTCGAAGCGGTGCGATTTCTGAAACACGGTCCAGTACGACGGCATGCCGGTTCCGAGTAGCCGCGCCTCGACCTTTTCGGCGTAGGGAAGCAGGTTTTCCAGGCACAGCAACCGCCGCCGCCCCCAGATACGAATGTCGCCTTTGAAATCGCCGTCGAAAACGTGGTTCGGCTCCTGAATGGTGATGTTCCACGGCTCGATAATGATCGCGGGCTTCTTTCCCGGTTCCAGAACGAACTTGAGCGAGCGGGGTCCGGCGTCCTCACGCTGACGGCGAAGCGCGGACAGCACCTCGGCGACCGTGGACCCGGACAGCGTGACGTTCGTCCCCGCGAACGTCGCCGCCGACTGCACTTGCAAAAATCCGCGTACCCAAGTCGGCGGCAGGTCGATCTTCTTTTCCAGACGCTCGCCCGCACCGGTGGACACTGACACCCCGCCCGCGTTCACCGACAGGAAAGCCGGGCGGTACGAGCGCACGCGCCGTATTTCGTTGGCGAGGGCGCGGGAATAGTCGACGTTCGTGGTCCCGAACGTCACCTCGCCTAACGTTTCTAACTTGTCCATTGGCACCGTTACGCGCCCGTAACTCGATTCGTCGATGGAAAACACCTCGAACACCACGCAGTCCGGGTGGACGCTGACCACCGGGTCCAGGATCATCCAGGCTTCCTTGTCGTGGTCCCAGAGCCATTTGAAATATTTCGCGCGGGCGGTGTAAAACTCCGCCGTTTCCAGCGACGATTCGAACGGGCGGGCTTGCGTGGCGATCTCGCCGATCCGGTTTTTCAGCACCCCACGCCGCTGGGTCAGTTTCGGGATGCGCCGCAGTTGCGCCCCCATCGCCGTATCTAACTCTTCCAGGTACCGCTCCTGAACCCACTTCTGGTAGGCGGTATAGTCTTTCTGCCTGGTGCGCAGGTCGCTCGACACGACTTCGTACAGGGCGAGCATGACGCGGGCGTAGGCGAGGCTGTCCTTGACTTGCGCGTCGAGCGAAACACCGGGGCGCGACAGTTCGGTGGCGACGGAAAGGCGCAACCCGCCGTTGTCGGTCAGGGTCGCCGCGCTCGGCTTAGCGTAACTTTGTGTAATTTCCATGGGATTAGATTCCGATCACTCCTTCGACCGTGACGCCGTCAATCGCTTCTCCGGCGGCTACCCGGCGTGCCAGTTCGGACAGTGCCCAGTCGGCGTCGCGCGGCGTCCGCCCCCGCGCGACCGTGAGCAGGGTCACCACATCGACCGTCGGTTCCGCCGTCTGCCGCGTTTTGATCCGCTCCTTTGCGACGCGGGCGCGGTTCGTCGTGCGGAGCACCTCACCGTCAAAAACGGGCGTCGCGGCGGGTCGCTCGATCATCGCGCCCAGCCGCGCGGCGACGAACGACTGAATCTCGGGCGCGGGGTTCTCGAACAGCGCGGACAGAACGCGGTCCTGATCCAGTGTTCCAAGCCGTGTCTCGACATACTCGATCCCCAGTCGGCGCACATCGCTATCGGGGCTGTCGCACAGCGCGAGCGCGTAGTCGAACTCCCGGTCGCCGCCCGTAGCCTCGGCGTCGAAGAACGACCGCCCGACCGCCACGCTCGGCGGCACCGCCGACTCGACCAGACGGAGTGCGAACGGCATATCCATTCCCAATTCCGCGACGCGAACCAGCGCGGGCGTGCGCACTTCGGGGAGCGGATGGGTCGCGGCGTCGTACAGCAGGGACGAGTTGCGGGTGAACCGGTCGGCGTATCGCTCCACCCAGCGGGCTAAGAGCACGCCGAATGCCGGTTCGCGGATCATCAGCAGTCGCTCGTCGTCCACTGTGAGGAACGTTTCGGCGATCTCCGCGTCGCCTAAAAGTCGCGCTTCGAGACGCTCGGTATTGTCGTTATTCAGCGCGTTTTCGGCGGCGAGCCAGATGCTCGCCGTGCCGACTCCCTCGCGTAACTGTCGCAACCAGACCGTCCGTAACGCCACCCAGTTTGCCTCGGGAGACGCGGCGACCAGCCCCAGCACGACCGGTGCGGACGCTGTCGCCGCTACATTGCCGAACGCTTCCGCCGACAACAGTCCCGCCAGAAACGGGCGGTCGGCGATATGCTGGGCGAGTTCGGCGGCACCGATCCCGGCGCGTTCGAGCAGACCGAGCGCATACGGCGAAGCCATCGCCGTAGTTATATAGGGGGTTACCTCCCGGCTTTGTAACAGGTCCGTCCAGATCTCCTGTAAAATTTCGTCCGCCGTTGTACTCGCCGCGAGCAAACGCCAGCCTGTTTGTTGCACAAGTGGTTCGGCATGAAAAACAAGACCGAACGCTTGCCGCCGTTCCAGTGCGATTGTTTTCAACGACTGACCCAACGCTTGCAGAGTCGCTTCGCGTCGTTCCTGCTCCGTGACACGCGCGAGTTCAACGATCCAGGGAAGTAGGGAAGTGGAGGTAACGTGTGCCGCGCCCGCAACGATCAGCGATTGCAATTCGGGACGACCGGTAGCGAGTAGCGGTGCCACCATCGGTAGAAGGAGGTCCGTCTTCGCCGCGATAGCCCAGGAGAAATAGCGGGCGAGTAAAAGCGCGACCGCCGTCTTGCGTTTGGATAGACCGGTTTGCACCCGGTCGGCGGAAGGTACGTATGCCGCGAGGCGTTCCGCGAACGTCTCCGCCCATCGTTTGTTACCCGCCCACCCACTCCCCCGCGTTTGTGTGAGCGTTTGCCGAACCGTCGCGTCGGATTTGTAAAATGCGTCGGCGGTGATCGTCGGCGACAGATTTTCCCCGCCGAGTAGCCGTTCCGTGACCGACTTCACCGCGAGCGCGACCAGAAGCGGCTCGGTCGAGGCGAGCCATTGTTCGAGAACAATGTCGGGCAGAGGTGGCAGTACATTCCCGGTCGCCCGCAATGCCCGAGCCGCGAACGTTTGCACAGGCAGCATCAGGTCCGGTGTTTGCAGAAGGCGACTCAGCAGATCGGGGCGAGTTTCCCACGCGCCGGGGGCGCGTTCCTCGCGGGTGCGCAGGGCGAGCCGGGACCGAACCTGCCCGGTTGCGATATAGCGTCCGCGCCCGTGTTTCGTCTGCCGGAACCGCGTCCCGCCGCCGAAAAGCACGTCTATCGTCGCCCAATGCCGCGATGTATCGATGGCGGCGTCTTTCCCCGTCATCGCCAGAAGCAACTCCGTCGCCGTTTCCGCGTACCGTGCCGGGTTCGTTTTCGCCAGTTGTCGCAGGAAACGACGCCCGCGCCGCTTCATGTAGCCGATTGTTTCGCCGCCCGGCGCGTCGGTCACGAAATGCGGCGTTTCGGGGCGGGTGAGCGAAAGAAGGCGGATTCCGTGGTAGAGAGACGGCAGATAGGCGACTCCCCCGGCGAGAGCGAGTTCGGGCGTCCCGAGTCCCTTGACCGTCCCGGTGCGGGCCGGCCGCGCCGGGTCGCCGATGTTTACGGTGTGCAACGCTCTATCCGCGTCGACGTAAACAGATCGCCCGTCCGGGGAAAGCGTGATCTGCCCGACACGCCCGGAGAGCGGGCAGAACCCGGCGAGGCGTGGGGCGCGAGGATCGGAAAGGTCGACGACTTGAAGACCGTTTTCCTTCGGAGTACGCGAGCGCACACTGACATACGCGACGATGCCGCGCACGGCGACGGACGCCGCCGTTTCCAGCAACAGGTTCCCGACCACGCGCGGGCTTTTCGGGTTGGAAACGTCGACGAATCGCAAGCCGCCCTTATGCGACATATCCGCCTCTGAGATAGCACGGGGAGGAAACGAACAAACGGCGAGGGCACCGCTAACGGCAACACTGCCGCCGACCGCGTTGTCCAGAGCGTTGGCAAGCCCGTCGACGACTGTTTTGCCGACGACGGAGGGCGCGTCGGGATAGGAAAGGTCGATCACATGCAGTTCGGAGTTGCCGGAAAAAAAAGCGGGTTTCAAAGTGACCGTCAGATACAGATATGGGTACGTGTCCGCGCTTTGCGACAGGGTCACGGTCCCCGAAGTCGCCCATTTCCCGCGCAAACGGGGGTGTTGCGGGTCCGAAATGTCCACGATCCGTAACGTCTTGTTGTCCGACCGGTGCGAATTACGCATCACGTAACACAGTAGCGAACCGCAAACCACGACCGACTCAATAACGACGCCGTGATCCTTGAGAAGCGACAGCGAGGTAGCAACGGTCACTTTACGCGCGTCACTCGGGTCGCGCTGGAAAACCGTCAACAGTTTTTCGTTCCAGTGGAACTGACTGCCGATCACGAAAAAATACTCGCCGACAGCCGCACAACTCTGCACGTAGGCAATATCTCCCAGATCCACGGTCGCGTTGCTACGCCCGGTCCCGGCGGGCGCGTCCTCGATCCGGGCGATCATCGCCGCGAAGAGTGCCGGGTCGCAGTTCGTATCCGCCTCCATCGTCTTATACAGCGACTTGAATTGGTTCCACGAGCCATGCACCAGCGGAGCCTCGCGGATGAACCGGAGCAACACGTCGCGGTCTTCGCCGGATTGCGGGGGATAGGGCAGGTTTTGCGGGGGTACGAACGGTGTCGCACCCGAAACAGCGGCGTCCGGCATGAAACTGTCTCCGAAACTTCGATGAAAATGGCGTTACCCGAAACAACAACGTGAGCAAGACAGACCGTGTTTTCCGAGAAAGAACGGAAACGCTACTAACCGGAGGGTACCGGCGGTGTCCACTGTAAGCCCATGCGGAACCGGTACGCATCTGTGGACGGTGGGCGAAGCCGACTCAGCGCTGGACACAGATGCGTACCGGTTCCGCATGGGCTGAGTCGAGACGACGCCCGGTGATGTGAAACGAGCTTCACGGCAACCACGGCGAAACGCCGCAGAATATGCTAACTGCTCCCATCTTTCCATCAAAAACACAATATATCTTGCTAACGTTGTTGTTTCGGTAACTGCGAACAGTATACCTAAACCGGAAAAACAAAATCAAGCATTATTTTGAGTACCTCCCGGCATCATCACGGCAACGCGCGCACATCTTCGCGGCGTAGGAAATGTGCCATGAGCGGGCGAAGTACCGGGCAAGATATACTCGAAATGCGAGAGCCGATACCGTCAGGGGCGCGATTCGCGCCCGCGTAAATCCCGAAGCCTGCGGAACGGATGTATTTAAAATGCCTGTACTCACGATTGAACTCCCGGAAACCGCCTACCGCGACGCGCTCACCTTCGCGCCGGATGAGCGGGCGCGACTCGCCGCCATCCTGTTCAGCACGGTACGCACCATCGACTCGGAAACGGAATCCGACTACCACCGGGAAACCGACGAAGCCGATTTAGAGGCTGTCGGGCGTAGCCTGGAAGATGAAAAAGAAGGACGTGTTATTCCCGGCGACGTGGTGCTGGCTCAACTCAAAGAGCGGTTCAAGACGCGCTCGTAATACCCTGCAAAACCTGCGCGGAGAACGCGGGAACCCATCTCCCATTTCGCGGCGTAGAAAATGTGCCATGAGTGGACAAAACAACGGGGGCACGGTTCACCCCAACTTTGACTGGACCGCCCTGATCGCCGACCGCAAGATCAAGGAGGCGATGGACGTGGGTGAGTTCGACAACCTGGCGGGCAAGGGCGAGTTGATCCGCATCGAGGATGACCCGTTCACGCCGCCCGAACTGCGCGTCGCGCACAAACTCCTGAAAAACGCGAACGCCCTTCCGCAATGGCTCCAACTGGAAAAGGACATCGAGCGCGAACGCGCGGCGGTATCGCCGTATATCGAACGCGGCGTCCGCGCCGTGATGCAGGGGAAGAATCAGGCGTCGAAAGAGCGGATCGCGGCGCGGTTCCGCGCCGAGGTGCGCGACCGTATGGACCTGGTCAACACCCTGATCCTTAAGTACAACGAGGTGACGCCGGGGTCGCTACAGCGCATTTTCGCCCCGTTCGCCATCAAGCGTGAATTGGCGAAGCTGGACGAGCGTATCGCCGAATTGGTCGGGTCAGTCGTTGCCGTGGGTGGGCGGTAGCGCGAGTAGCAACTCCCGCGAGAGTGCCATCACCGGGGATTTTTCGTGGGTCACTTTCAGTCGGTCGGCGAGATCGCTCAGTGCCTCGTCGACGATGTTTTTCGTCGCCTCCGCCTGCAGAAGTAGCGAACCGCGCCCCGGGGTGTCCAGTGGGCAAAGGCGTTCGATGGTTCCCTGTACCTCGCAGAACGTGAACGCCGCTGCGAGCCATGAATCCTGCTCGGTTTGTGAGCGGTAGAACGCCAGCACCGGGTAGGAGCGGTGCGATTCCAGCAGTTCCGCGCCCCACTGCTCCCACTGCGCGAGCAGATTTTCCAGCGAACTCCACGCCCCGGCGTCGCGGTAGCGTTCCACCAGTTTCTGTGCCGAAGTCGGTGCCCCGGTTCGGACGTACAGACGTAGCACGGTGGTTTCCCGGCGGGCGAAGGTCTGGTAGAGGGTAGGCAGATACCCGATGACCGTCGCGAGTAACCCGAACCCGACTCCCGCTTCCATCACACAGAGCGTTTTCGTAGCTACATTGTTGGGAGTCTTGTCGCCGAAACCGAGCGTGAATAGGGTGACGCCGCTCAAATACAGATAATCGCCGAAGTTGGCGAATTGGTTCCCGGATTGCGTTGTCGGTGCGGAACCGAAGCCGAATAGAAGTAGCGCGAATCCGAGAATCAACAGGTTCGCCCATAGAACGATCAGGAGAACGAGCGAAAGCGGTCCGTAAATGCCGAGCAAAGTATGCCGGGCGGGATTCGTGTACTTCAACTGCATCGCGACAAACCGGCAAACAACCCACGTGAGCCGAAAATAGAAACGGGTGAGACGTAGACCGGCTCCGCCGCTTCTCGGAAGGATCATAGTCTCGAAGGTATCATAAAACACGACGAGTATTATCAGGGCACCGGCAATGGCGGCGGGTATTTCGAGTCCATGCATTAAGTGGTTCTGTACCCATTAATCGCGAAAGCGAACGGGGTCAAGCCGCGTGATATGCGGCTCGACCCCGTTCCGTTTTGGACCGATAGCGGTTCAGACTTCGCTGGCGTCCGACTCGTCGTCGAGCGCGAGCGGGTTGTCTTCTTCATCGTCCTCTTCCACTTCGGGGAGGAACGTGCCGTCGCTGTCGTCGTCGTCGTCGCTGAACGCCGCCGCCACGTCCGCGTCGCCGCCCAGAAGGGCGCGCGCCTCGGCGATCTTGTCGATGTCCTCGGGCATGGCGAGCGGGTCGAGACCCGGTGCCAGTTCCACGTTACGTGCCCCGACGACGGCTTGCTCATCGGCGCGGGCTTCGCGGCCGGCGAGCGAGTTTTCGTCGAACGCGTACGTGATCTTGCCCGCCGCGATCTCTTCGAGGGCGATGGTGAGCGGGTTGTTCGAGTCCGCCGGGGTTACAAAAGCCCGCGCGCCCTCCTTGATCTGCTTGGCGCGCTTGGAGGCTAAAATAACCAGTTTATACTTGCTATCAATCGCTTCGTCGATTTTGTCGGGAGACGGGTAAATCATGCTTGTTTGCGGTTCCTCGCCCGGCGGGCGTTGTCGTGAAAAAATGTTTATCGGTCGCGGTCGTACGCGGGTAATAAGGCTAAAACCTCGTTCAGTCCGGTCGGCGGTGCGTCGTTGGAGGCGATTCGTTGCGCTGGCTCGTGTTCGGAGCGTTCCGCCTGCCACGCGGCTTCCATCTCAAATATCACCCTGATACCGGCGATATTTACCTCGCGGTCCTCGGTCAGATGGCGCACACGGGCGAGCCGGTTCAGGTCACGCGCCGAGTACAGGCGGCGGTTGGAGTCGGTCCGTTTCGGGACCACTACCCCTTCGTCGTCCAGAACGCGCAGGAACCATGCCGGGAGGTTGGCGAGACGCGCCGCGACACTGATAACGTACACCGGTTCGTCGCTTTCGTCCACCGTTTCCAACAGATTTATCCCGCTCTCGCTTTGTTTCCCGCTCCGCCCCGCTGATGGGACCGGCGCAACCGTATACTGTAGCGCACATATGCCCACCTGTCAATAGACGGCAACGTTTCCGGGCAAAACGATTGCCGCAAGCCCCCCGGAGCGGTATACTACCGGTTTGAAACCATGCAAGTCTTAGCCGGAAAAACACAAAGCGAAATCGAAATCCTGGTCACGGAGGCGTTGGGCACTCCCGCGTTCCGGGGGCGTCAGGTCGCGCAAGCCCTGTACAAGCGGTTCGCGCGCGATTTCGAGGACATGACCGATCTGCCGAAAGACCTGCGTGCCCGTCTCGTGGAAATGTTCCAACTCACCCCCTGCCGCGTGACGAAAACCGATTCCGCGCCGGACGGGACCACGAAGTACCTGCTCACGCTCCCCGACGACGAAGTGATGGAAGCGGTTTTCCTGCCGTACGCAGGGCGCACCTCGGTCTGTATCTCGTCGCAGGTCGGTTGCCCGATGGCGTGTTCGTTCTGCGCGACCGGCACCGAGGGCTTGGCGCGGAACCTGACAGCGGGCGAGATCGTGGATCAGGTACTCTGCCTGCAGTCGCTTCACCCGGACCGGCGCATCTCGCACGTCGTTCTAATGGGCATGGGCGAACCGCTCCTGAACCTGCCCGAAGTGATCAAATCGATCCGTATCCTTCACGAGGAGGTCGGTATCTCGCTCCGGCATATCACGGTGTCAACCGTGGGTGTCGTGCCGAACATTTACAAATTAGCCGAGGAGGACATGCCGATCACGCTCGCGGTGTCGCTCCACGCTCCGAACGATGCGTTGCGCTCCGAACTGGTCCCTCTCAACGAGAAATATCCTATCGCACAACTGATGCAGGCTTGCCGCGATTATGTAGACAAAACCCGCCGCCGGATCACGTTCGAGTACGTACTGATGGCAGGCGTGAACGACACCGAAAAGGAAGCGCACGAGTTGGGCGCGTTGCTACGGCGTGAACCCCTTGTCTCGGTGAACACGATCCCTTACAACACGACCGATGTTGCCTCGCGGTACCGCCGCCCGACGCCCGAAGCGACCCGCCAGTTCCGCGACATCGTTGCCTCCTATGGCGTCGTGATTACGCAACGGCAGGAGAAGGGGCACCGCATCGCCGCCGCATGCGGACAACTCAAACGCTCCGCGCTGAAGCCCGGCTCCGCGATGCGCCCCCTTCCGATGTTCGCCGCGACTCCCAATATCTCGCTTGAAGCCGTACCCGCCGCATGAGTGAATCCGCCGACAACCCGTCCCCGCTGAACGAACCGCGAGATAGCCCCGCACCGAAGGAAACGCCCCTCCCGCCACAAACCCCGGCGGAATGGAAATCGCGGATCGCCTCCACGCCGGGTAAAGACCTGTTGAAACTGGTTCAGCGCGACAAGCCCCGCGCCAGTCGCCTTCTGTCCGGCTTCCGCGCTACCCCCGAGTCGGTGAAAAACCCGGTGGTTCTATCGCGTGTGGCGGAAGAGGCGATGAAGCAACCGGGGTTTGCGTCGGAGTTGGCGGGGTTGGGTGGCGGAGTCCCCGGAATCCCCCCCTCTCCCCCCAACCCCCTCTCCCCGCGTGCCGGGGAGAAAGGGGGAGTGCCGGAGGCAGGAGGCGCGAACGTCTCCCCAGCAGGCGAAACTTCCTCGACTCTTACTCCCCCTTTCTCCCCGGCACGGGGGGAGAGGGGGTTGGGGGGAGAGGGGGGCAAAGACACCCGCCTCCGCGAACAGATCGACAAGCAACGCGCCGCGCTCAAAGAAAAAGAGGAGCGTATCGCCGCGCTGGAGCGGGACGCCGCGCAAGCCAGACGCGATGCCATCACGACACGCGTCGAACTCGACACTGCCCGCAAAGCCAAAGAATCCGCCGAAGCAGAGTCCGCCAACCTGCGCCGCCGCGCCGAACGCGAAGCGCGGGACAAGGGAGCAGGGATAAGGGATAAGGGAGTAGGGAGTAGGGAGCAGGCAGTGGTGGCGGCGAAAGCCGTAGCGGCATCGCCCCCCTTTCCCTATTCCCCACTCCCCACTCCCTACTCCCTTCCCATTGAGGAAGCCCTGCGGCGACTGCTGCGGCGCGGGAAGTACGCCGCCGTCGCCGAAGTGTGCAAGGAAGCGATCATCGGTGGGGGCATCAAGGAAGCACCGGCGACGGCACGGGGGGCGGTACACGCGCTATATGCCGCCGCGCTGTACGGCTCCGACGAAGCCGAACGCGCGGCGGATCAGGACGGGCGCGCCGTGGAAGCGTTCCTGGACGCGGGCGCGGTCGCCGAAGCCACGGAATCGTTCGCGCGGCTGTTGAGCCAGGCGACTTTGCTCCGCTCCACGCTCTCCGAGGACGCCACGTTGCTCCGGCGGCTCGTCGCGCTCGCCGAACGCGACAACAAATTACCCCATCTCTCGGCGGCGTTTCTGCGCGTACGCATCGTCTCGCCGCAAGGCTTCAATCTGTTGCTGGGGTCGCTCAACCGCAAAGTCGGTAAGCGCGGCGCGGAGATCGCGGCGAGCCTTTCCGCGACCGCGCGGGACCAGAGCGACGCCGGGGGTGTCGGACCCGACGAGATGATCAACCTGCCCGGCACGGCGCTGCCGCCCCTTTCGCCGCGCAAATTAGCCGACGCGGCAGAGACCGGCGAAGCGCGATTCGTGCTCCGGGTGCGCGACGTACTGGCGGGGATGCGCTACAGCAGCGACCCGAGGCAGGCGACACTCGCGGACGCGTTCCTGTCGGCGGTCGGGGAGATCAGCCGGGTCGGTGTGCTACCGTATACCACCGCGCCCGGATTTACGCCCCGGTGCGCCGTGGTGGACGCCTCGAACGTCGCGCGGCACGACCCCGACCCGCTCTCTCTGAGCAACACCCCCCGCGTCGCGTCGCTCCTGACCGTGCGCGACTTCCTGTTCCGGCGCGACTTCTTCCCCGTGCTCCTGATCGCGGACGCCACCCTGCGTTTCCACGTGGACGACAAGGCGGCGTATCTGTCGCTTGTGGAGCGCGGCATCATCCGCGAAACGCCGCCGGGAACCTCCGCCGACGAAACCCTGATCGCCGAAGCCCGCGAGCGCGACGCGACGCTGATCACCAACGACCGCCTGTCCGAGTGGGGCGACGCCGCCCGGCGTATCGTCCGCCTCGGCTTCACGCTGACGCCGACGGGCGTCGCTTTATTGCCGACGTAACGATGCTTGCAGGGGCGCATCACATACCGCGTAGGGACCGACAGTAACTCTGTCGCGTCGAAGCAAGAATTGGAAACCACTCATGATGACCAGACTGTCAAACGAAGAGGTTCTGTGGTCTCACTTGCCTATAGCTACGAACCAAACGGGAGGTGAGAGCACCGCACTATCGCAAAAGATCGAGCAAATCCGAGCCATTTTCTGGATGACCGTAGTCCTGCTACTCATCGCTTCTGTACTCGCCTTGAGACTGCACCCCTACGGTGTGGCACTGTCCGCAGTGTGCATAATGCTAATCCTCCCACTCAACGTATGGCGCGAGGAAACTTCTTCCCGAATCTTTTATGCAGGTGTTGGGTACTTGCTCACCTTGAACCGTCTCGCTCTCGTCTCCGCAGACGGCTCCGAAGAACTGGACAGTCTTATATTTCGCAACATAAATTTCAGTGCGTTGACGGTCTACCGAAGAGCAGAGCGATTGTCATTACAACACGTGAAGGATTTCTGCGCCGCGATTAAAAATTGGATGTAATCTACTTCGTCTGTTTTGGGGAGGTTCACAAATCAGTATCCCTGCACAAACC
>JAYULM010000126.1:0-16642 GCA_043763605.1 Armatimonadota bacterium
GTTCCCGCAGGGAACGCAAGCGGGACGCTTCCACCGGAGGATGGCGCATCCCCGAAAACATTTTGTACTATTTGTGGCAACTCCCTGCAGTAAAATAGGACGTATGAGTGTCGATAACGAGACCCGGAGGCGACGCCGCGCCGAACAGATCGCTGTTGGAGAATGCGGTGATTGTGGCAAACCGCGCCAACCTCCTTCTCGCGGCGGTGCGACGGCTACCCTCTGCGAAGCCTGCGCGGCGTCGGCGCGTATCAAGGACCGGAATTACCGGCGGCGGTGCATGGCTACCGGGCGGTGTCCCGGGTGTGGTAAGCCGCACAACACGCGAAAACCGGACTTCAGGAAAGCCACGTATTGTGGCGGTTGTCTGGAGAAAGCACGCGCCTACAATGAGCGTGCTTATCGCGCGAAGCATCCCGAGAGCGGACTGCGTTCTATCCCGATTCCGACCGGTGAGCCGCGCTATACGGGCGGGAGGGCGCGGCGGCTCGGACCGAAGCGGGATATACGGTAGGAGTTACGCGGTTGCGCCGGACCCTCACCCCTGGGCACCCTCTGGCTCCCCCTCTCCCTCCGAAGGGAGAGGGGGAGCCAGAAGAGACGCCCGGTATGCGTGATGCCTCCGGTGCATCTACTCCCCCTCTCCCTTCGGAGGGAGAGGGGGAGTCAGAGGGTGCCCAGGGGTGAGGGTCCGGCGCAACCGCGTAACTCCTAATGGACGAAGCCCGCACCAAACTGAAACACCTCTACCCCAAAATTAAAACTGGATGATGCACTACTGGCAAGTCAGAGTAGTAGACGCCAACCTGGAACGGCTGCTTTTTCCAGCGGCGCAGGGGTTCCAGTACTTCCTTGTGCGTGGTGTCATTCAAAACCTTCACCTGCTCGAAGCCGTAATCATCCCGCGAAATCTCGGCGACCCGCTCCACGTCGAGTGTGTGGTTTCCTGGTTTCGGAAAGCGAGGATCGTAGTACCGGTCGCCGCCGAGCGGACGATCATCCTGCGCCCGGGGTTTGTGGACGCGAAGTTTCTGGACCCGCTGAAACTGCGCAAGCGCGTCACGGATCGACTGCGCGAAACCAGCCTCGCCCTGCCGGAAGCGGAGAAACGGGGAAGCGCGCCGGGGTTTGTGGTCGCGGACGAGATGCCGGGGGCGGTGTCGGTCGGCGGCGGCTATACGGTGGATACGGCGACCGTGACAATGACCCTGTCGCGCGACGGCACGGAGTTCGCGACGCGTACCGTGATCGGGAAAGCCTCCGAGCCGGACAAACTGGCGGACGAGGTAACGAAGACGATTCTCGCCGCGCTTCCGGCGCGGTAGGGGCATTGTGGTATCAACGGATGGTGAACGCAGGTTGGCGAACGTAGGATTCAACCCGCGTTCGCCTACCGCGAAGGAAGGTCGGCGAGAATCGTCTCGCAAACCGGGCGTAGCCGCCACAGGCCGTTCGATGTCGCGGTCCGTGTGCCAGGGCGCGCCCAAACCGCTCCCTGATCGGCGGGGAAGACGCCGGTGCGCGCGAACGTTTCGCACGCGTCGCGCACCCCATCCGCCGTCAGGTACTCCACTTCCTTTCCGCCTTCCGTGAGAGTGACCCGTTGGAACTGGTCCGGGGCAAGGTTCGTCACCGATCCCGACGCGACAAAAGCGAGGGCGTTGAGATGCACGAACGGGCGCGCGTCTGCGAGCGGCGTCAATGGGCGTGGCGATTCGCTGCGAAGATAGGCGAAGTAGGCGCGCATATTCTCTTCAACGAACATCCCCGGCTCGTTAGCACCGCGCTCGATTTCGACGCCGTCGCGGTCCAGAATCTGATAGCCGTTCCCGGTCCGGTAGATGATGGTGGCGTTGTCACATTCGACGCGCTCCTCGTGTCGGCTTGATCTCGCGCCGGTGTGAGTCGCGGCAATGCGCAGTTCCGCCCCGCTGTCGCATACCGCCCGAACGAAACAGGTGTCGAACGTTTCGATGGCGTGCGCCCGGTACAGTTCGGCTTGCACTTCGCGCAGCGTTGAGAACGCGGAAACATCGCCCGTCCCTGTCCAGAACAGGAGGTTGTGGATGAAGTGTGCCATCGCGTTCCCGATGCAGGAGTCGAGCACCAATCGCCCGTCGTTCCAGAAAAGCCGCCCAGCCCAGTTATTGCGCAGGAAATAGGAGAGCGTACGGGGCCAGAGTCCGAGAAACGTGGCGCGACGCAGTGTCCCGAATTCGCCCGCGAGGATGCGTGCTTTCAGGAGCCGGCGCGGTTTCTCGACAATGAAGTTGAACGCCACCTGCGCGGCGTATCGCGCGCCAGCATCTGCGGCGATCATCTGTTCCAGTTCGTCCGGATTGAGTGTGGGCGGCTTTTCCAGGTAGCAGGCGACGCCGCTTTCGACGCAGGCGCGGTGCATCGGGGCATGAAGCGGGATCGGGGTCGGAACGGTGACGACATCCAATTCGTGTTTATGTGCGGCAAGCATTTCCCGGTAGTCGGCGTAAGCGCGGATGCCCCGTCCGGCGAAATCGAGCCGTACTCCGGCATCCGCGAGGGCGGTAGCGTCAGGGTCGCAACCGCAGACGAGGCGACACTCCCCGGCGTTTTCGAGTGCCTGTACCGCCTGATGATGGTTCGCGGCAAACCCGCCGACGCCGATGATCCCGATGCGTATCATATTCTATCTTTCTTGTTTGGTCAGGGGATCTATACCCCCGTATCCCTGCTACTTCGCCAGCCCTAACCGGTGCGCACAGTCCGCGAGAATCTCCCGCTCCCACGACGGGCGTTCCGGCGAGCGCGGGTGCGTACGGCTGGATGGTATTTTACCCAGCGCGTGCAGAAAGATCGCCGCCGAGTGCTTGTATGCCGGGACGGGAGGGCGGAAAGCGATGTTGCCGAGCAGTTGCAGGGCGTCCGCGACCACGAAATAGTCCGGCGACTGCTCTGCCCACAGACGGTCACGCTCCGCGAACTTCGCGGGCGAGAACGCCGCCAGCCCGAGCAGATAGTCGCTCCCGTACTCGATCATGTCGATCCCGAGGTCGTTGCCGGTCAGCACCTGGAAGTCGGGACGCACCCGGTCCCGTATCTCCAGCCGTCCGATCTCGATCACACGGTCCAGACTGCTGTGCTTCGCGCCCTTGAGCTGCGGGACACCCAGAATCGCCTCGAACGTTTCCGTCGTCCATATTTCACCGTTCGGTGCGAACATCCGCCCCAACTCGAACGCATACGCGGCAGGCACATCGCGCGTCGCCCGGTCGTAGATGTCGGCGACTTCGGACGCGGGCAAGCCGTGCGTCTTCGTAGTCTGGAACAGGATCGGGATTCCGCCGACTTCGGCAATCGGGGCAATGGCGCGGCGGTACAGTTCGGCAGGTTCGCCGTGTTGTCCTTCGATAAACGCCCCGGCGAGGAACGGCTTGCCCGCAAGCGTTTCGGACGCGATACGGAGCATGCGCGCCTTCTCCTCGTCCGTGATCAGGTTCGCGTAGCCGGTGTCCATATTGACCGCCGGTGTCAGCCCCGCGTCGGCAGTTTCGCGCAAGGAGGCGGCGTAGGCGTCTTCGGCTATCGCGCCTGATTCGGTGAAGGGGAGCAGGACCGCCGCCATCCCGACCGGTTTTCGCCCGATATTCCGGGAGCGGCGTTGCGCCGCGTCTTGAAGATTCATTATTTTTGCTTTCGATTGCTATGCGGTTGTCGCTTCCGCCCCTCACCCCCCAACCCCCTCTCCCTCCGAAGGGAGAGGGGGAGCAGCGGAAACGCAGTTTCCGCGAGCCAGAGGGGACACGCGGTGAATGGTCTCGCCCCCGACGCATCTACTCCCCCTCTCCCTTCGGAGGGAGAGGGGGCGGGGGGGTGAGGGCAACGGGTCGGGCAGGAATCCTTCCCCCCGAACCGGAACGATTCCGAAGGAGAAAGAATCTCATGAACGAACAAGAGCAGTTCCTTTTTGACCTGCAAGGCTACCTCGTCGTCGAAGACGCCCTTTTGCCCGAGCAAGTCGCGACGTTGAACCGGCGGATCGACGAAACGCTCGCAGGCGAACCCGACCCGGACGTGCAGACCAAGCGGTTCGGACCGGCGGCGTGGGGGCAGGACTACTATCAGACGCTGGACAATCCGCGCATCACGCCGCACCTGACACAGATGATCGGCGAGAACTTCCGGCTCGACCACGCCTACGTAGATGTGATCCGCGCGGGACAAGGACCGATTGGCGCGACGTTGCACGGCGGCGCGACGCCGTACGACCCGTCGCAGTATTACGTGTTTCGGAACGGGCAGATGTATAACGGCTTGATGGTCGCCGCGTTCAATCTCAAGGATGTCCACCCCGGCGACGGCGGGTTCGGCTGTATTCCGGGTAGCCACAAGAGCAACTACCGTGCGCCGAAGGAATGGCTTGACCTGACGCACCCGGCACCCTGTGTCCGCGCGGTGCCGGGCAAGGCGGGAAGCGCGATCCTGTTTACCGAGGCGTTGACCCACGGGACGATGCCGTGGCGCGGCGCGGACGAACGCCGGACGCTGTTTCTGAAATACTGCCCGCGTCATATGGCGTGGTCGCGTAACTACGTCACCGGCGAGACCGTCGGCGAGGCGGGATTGACGGAAGCGCAAGGACGGGTTCTGCGGACGCCGGGGATGTATCCTCGCTAACGGCGTCGGCGGGCGGCACGAGGCGGTCCATGATCCGACGGCGTTCGCCCTCGCTCATGCGCCGCCAGTTCCCGATCTCGGTGAGCGTCCTGCCGCAACCGGTGCAGAGCGTCCGGGCGTCGTCGAGTCGGCAGATTTTCACGCACGGGGTGAGTGTGTCGCTCATAACGTCGTCAATATCGCCCGAACCGGGGAAGCGTCCGCGCCGACCAAGCGGAGTGGCAGCGCAATCAGAGTATACACGCCGGGCGGAACGGCGCGCAGGTCGGCAGATTCCAGTATCGTGATCCCCTGCGCGGCGAGGGCGTGGTGGATCGGAAGCGTCTTGCTGTCCATCGCGTCCACGGACGGCACATCGACGCCGAAAAGCCGGACGCCGTTCGCGCCCAGAAACGCCGGTACGTCGTCCGCGAGCGTCGGCACGGCATCGGGGAACCGGGTGTAGTCCGTCCACGTGCCGGTTCGGACGAGTACGCGCGGCGTCCGCACCCAATCCACGCCCGCGAAAACCTCGCGCCCGATCTCGCTTCGCCCGGTCGCATCCACTACCACAACCGGACCGAAAAACACGGACGGGTCGAGCGTATCCACGCCCGCACCGTGTGGGTCGAAGTGGAACGGCGCATCTACATGCGTCCCCGTGTGCGCACTCATCGTCACCACGCCGACGTTTACCGACGCGCCGGCGCCCATGTCCCACCCGAGCGCGAACCGATACGGCGTGTCGCCGGGCCAGACCGCGAGTCCGTTCTGTACGGAGATCGTTATGTCGTAAAATGGTGTCATCGTGTCGCGCGTATCGTCCCTTTCTCTGCCGTGACTATAGCACATCCGTCAGACGGTTCCGCTTGACGCCTTTTGCGCGGTGTCTCGCCCGTCGTTCGTTGGAGTGTGGCGTCGGAGTAGCCGGGTACCGCCTGCCACCGACGATGGGGAAACTCCCAGGACATTTTTGAACATTCGGGAAAAATGATAGGGATTGCTAAAGCCCAACTGTTCGGCTACCTCAGTCACGGAAAGCCCCTGCCCCAACAGGCGGTAGGCGGCATCGATGCGGCGGCGACGTATCCACCCCGCCGGTGCCTCGCTGGTCAACTTTCGGAAGCGATAGATGAACTGGCGCGGCGTTTGTTTGAAATGTGCCGCCAACTGCGGAACCGACACGCGGGCATCGTTCTGCAGGCACTGTCGGACCGCCACGAGAAACGGATCTTCCGGTGCCGCTTCCCGCATGGCTCTGAATATCTCGGAGACGAGTTCGGCGGCGCGACTGATCAGAAGCCATTGCCATCCCGTCGGCTGTGCGGTGATCAACTCGAAAACGCTCAGAAACAGGTGATGCGGGTGGGGGGCGATCCGGGGCAGGACCGTGATCGGCGGGTCGAACTTTTCCGTCAGATAGCGGCTGATCTGCTCCGCCCAGACCCCGCGTAGCATCAGGTAGCAAACCCGCCAGTCGCGCTTGCTTCCTACCTCCTCCCGGTCCAGCGGGGTGTCTATAGCGGCGACGATAAGGTTTCCCGGCTCATACGGGTAGGTGTTTTTCCCGGATTCCAGCCGCGCCCGTCCGCCGAGTGTGAGGGAGAGGAGTAGATACGGCACCGGACCCGTCTGGTAGATACTCCCCGCCGGGCACAACTCCTCTGTGGCGATCCACTCGACGAAGCCAGGGTTTCCCGGACAGGGGATGCCGTCGCCGGGATGAAAGAGGGTGGCATACGAACGGCGTGTTGCGTGGGGGGACGGTGTTGTCAAATCGGATAGGTGCTTTCGATAGATCGGGCATGGACACGCGTAGTCTATGAGTGTACCCTATTGGCAGAAATGAGATGCCGTCCCGTCGACACCGGACCGGACATCTTTGTCAACCACGGAGGTGTACGATGATCACTGCCGAAGAGAAGGCATTTTTTTTGCGCGAAGGCTACCTGCATGTTCCCGGCGTTCTTTCCGGCGACTATCTCGCGCGGATACAGTCCGAGTTCGACCGCGTCTGGGATGCCGGCACGTCGAGGGTTTCCCAGCAACAACTCTTACGGGAGAAAACCTTTATCGAACTGGTCGAATACGCCCCGATTCTGAATCGCCACCGCGCGATTTTCGGGGATCAGGTGCAACTGTTGCAGTACGACTTTCTCCGGCAGGGACCGGGTAGCACCTCCCCGAACCGATCCTGGCACCGTGACTTCGTTTTTCCGGGCGACTATCCGCTCGCCATCAACACGATTGTTTATCTCGACGACATGGTGGAGGAACGCGGACCGACCTACGTCGTTCCCGGCACCCACCGCAGCACGGCTTTGCCGCCGCCGGACAGGGTTCACGAGACGCTCCCCGGCGAAATCCCTGTTCTGGCGGCACCGGGCGATGTCGTGTTCATCAACGCGGCGATCTGGCATTCCGGCGGACGCAACCGCACCGAGGGGGCGCGGCGCGGCATCTATATCTACTACGGCTACTGGTGGCTGAAAACCTATGACCCGGAGCGCAGTCGCCCCTGGCAGTGTTTGGAAGGCGCGACACCGGAACGGTTACAACTGATGGGGGTCAAAATGCCGCAGGGCGACCTGCATATGTACCAGCCAGCCGACGACCGGGGGTGATGAACGCCCTTACGTCACCAGACCTGTCGCTTCCGCCGTCTCATACCACCGCGTCTCCAAGATCGTCTTCAGTCGCCGGACCGCCTCCACACAATCCGCGAACGACGTATACAGCGGCACCGGGGCGAGACGCACGATGTCCGGCGGGCGGAAATCCGGCACCTCCTCCTCTTTCATTCCGATGAGAGAGGGGCAGGGGGGTGAGAGAACGCGGGTTAGTCTATTGCTCCGAAAGAACCGCCACTGAGCGGGGAACCATCGAAACAATCACGTTTCCCTTTTTGTCCGTCTCCATTGCTGCCGCTTCGCTTTCGGGAGCATGCGGGGCGAACGGTATCCGATCCGCTTGCGCGGAAGTCAATCCGCCCACCCGATACGTCCCATTCGGTTGCCCGCCGCTCACATCTACGTCTACCACTTCGCCCGGGTTTACCAGCAGAACACGCAACTTCCCCGCCTGCGGTTCCAGCCCCATCACCGCGAGGATTCCCTCCCCGATCACCGTGGCGGCGATCATCTGTGTGTCCGCCGGGAACGTTTCCGCGAACAGTTTCAGCAGGTGAAATGCCGGAAATAGTCGGACGAGCGGCGTCAGATCGTCGTCGGCGAGTTCGCTCTCTTCCTCGCCGAGGATAGGGTGGTCGTTCTGGAACTGCCAGTAGTCCATCACCGACGCTTCGGCGAGCGTCAGGCAACGGGCGTAGGAATGGGCGAGATTGAGGGTATGTTCCCACGTTTCCCAGAACGGCGGGTCGCTTTCCCCGGGCGGCGTTCGGTCGTAGCCCGCTTCGAGGCACCAGACCGGCTTGCGATACAGCCGCGCGGCTTTGGCGATGGCGCGGTAGGCGTCGTCGGACGCACTCAGCGAATCCCAAGCGTGGAACGACACCGGACCGATGTACGGCACGACCGATTTGTCGGACAAAATCGCGGAAACGTATCCGGCGAGCGATGCCCCGGTCGCGGTGTCGCCCAAAATCCATTTCGTGGGGAGTGCCAGTTTCTCGAACGCCGCCCCGCCGCGCGTGATGAAGTAGCGGGCGTCCTCCGGCGTCAGGAAAAGCGATCCGCCCCCATCCGGCGCGTGGAACGACACATACGGCACCGTCAGCCCGTGATTCTGCCGCCCGAGCCGGAGCCATTCACCGATGGCGGCGATCACCTTGTCGCGTTTGTCGGGCGCGATGCGCCGTCCTTCGGTTCCCGCTACCGGTTCGGACAGGCAAAAGTCGGGCACATCCCAGACGCTGGCGACGACCGGTATCTTGCGGTCGCGCAAAGTTTCCATCAGTCGAAACACGTCCTTGACCGCCGTATGCGCGGCGTCATAGTTGTCTCCGCTCTCCTTGATGAACGTTTTGAGCGGGATGCCGATCCGCGCGTGACCGATGGGCATGTTTGCGAGCACATGCCCACCGACCGAGTCGTGCGCGTCGCGGTCGCCGAACCGCGCGACGGCGAAGTTGCCCCCGAACCCGGTAATCACCTGTCGTGTCGCCTTGCGGTCGATCAGGACACGCACGATTCGGGTCGGCGACGCCGATACCTGCCCCATCGTTCCGTCGGCGGAAACGTTATCGCCATTCGTCATAATAAAACTCTTCCTGCGTGGATTCATCGCCGAACGATGACGCGGTTGTCGATCAGGCGTACCCCGCCGATATGCACGGCGATAATCACGCGCGCGCTGTCCGTGATTTCGTCCATCTCCATTAGCGTTTCGGAGTCCACGACCGCCAGATAATCCAGTTTGGCGTCCGGCGCGTTCGATTCCAGAAGCGTCCGTAGCCACGCGGCGATCACCGGTCCCTTATCCGTTTGCGTTTCGGCTGTCACGGAATCGAGCAGATCCTGTGCGGTATCCAGCAGATACGGGATCACCCTCGCCGTTTTGCGGGCGTCAGGCGACAGGCGGACGTTACGCGACGACATCGCCAGCCCGTCGGGTTCGCGCACGGTCGGGCAAGGGACGATGGCTACCGGCAACGCCAGATCGCGCGCCATCTGCGTGACGACGGCTAACTGTTGCCAGTCTTTTTCGCCGAAATAGGCACGGTCGCACTGTACGATGTGAAGCAGTTTCGCCACCACGGTGGTGACGCCCGCGAAGTGCCCCGGACGGAAGAATCCTTCCCACGCCTTCGTCAGCGGCGATTCGACCAGAACCTGTGTCGCAAAACCTGCCGGGTACATCTCAGCGACTATCGGGGCGAACACGAGGTCGGCACCCGCCCCGGCGGACAGCGCGGTGTCCTGCTCCAGCGGGCGGGGGTACGCATCGAGGTCGCTTTTTTCGTTGAACTGCGTCGGGTTGACGAAAACGCTGACGACGACGAATCCGCACTCGCGCCGTGCCTCCTTGATCAGGGCAAGGTGCCCTTCGTGAAGCGCGCCCATCGTCGGGACGAAGCCGACGATCTGCCCGGCGGCTTTCGCCCACGCGATATGCTCACGAACTTCGCTGATGGTGGTTACGGTTTGCATACTCTCTTGTTGTTCGTATCGTTCCCCGTCAAAAAACAAAGCCCGCTGACGCGGGCTGGACAGAACTAATAGAACGGCGGTAGGAAACGCCCCACCGACGAAATCGAACCGCCCTTAATCGTCGTCGTCGATGTCATCCATCGCACCGGACGTGTCGGTATAGTGGCTGATTTCCTCGCCCCGGAACACCGTGACCAGAAAATCCTCACGGTCAAATGACGGCAGGTATGCCTGCACGATGTCATCGTCGATCTGCGCGATCAACCCCTCTTCCTGCTCTAAAGTCAAATCGCCTTCCAGGATCAGGGTGCCATGTATCGTGTCATGGGCGTAATGCAGATCCAACTGCCCGATACGTCGTTCATCTTCCCAGATCAGATAAATCTCACTCGTCTGTGTTCGCACCAGCCGCGTCATGCGAAAATTAGTCGGTATACGGTCCTCGTCCACAATTATTCCTTCACGCGACACAGGTAGAAACGTCGCCGCAACGTTGTACCACAAAAATTAGTGGTTAGTGGATAGTGGGCAGTGATCAGACGAAGAAAAGAGGCTCTACTAAATCGCCTCTGGTTCCTGTCTAACCACTGACCACTGACCACTAACCACTAATCAAGCAATTCCCGGTTCCAGGCGTGTCTGCGGGGGCTTTGTCAGGTCCGGGCGGGTCGGCGAAGGGACGCCTTCCGCTTCGGACTCCGACGGCGCGATCACTACCGCGTTGGGCGGAGTGGGCTTGCCCGGCTTGTCCGGGGTGCGCCCGCCGACTGCCGGGATATTCGCACCTTCCAGCAGTGCCAGGAACTCGTCGCGCCCGATAGTCTCTTTTTCCATCACGGCGTCCGTCACACGCTCCAGGATGTGCCGATTCGATGCCAGAATCTCTACCGCGCGGTTGTAATTGCGGTCGATGATCCCACGCACCTCTTCGTCGATGATTTGCGCAACCTCTTCCGAGTAGTCGCGCTCCTCACCGCCGCCCTCGCGCCCCAGGAACGGCGAATTGCTACGCCGACCGAAGCGGAGCGGTCCGAGCCGTTCGCTCATCCCGTATTCGCAGACCATCGCCCGGGCAATGTCGGTGACACGGTCCAGGTCGGAAACCGCCCCGGTGTCCATATCGCCGTACATATTCAGTTCCGCCGCACGACCCGCGAGTGCCATGCTGATACGGTCCTCCATCTCCGCTTTGGTCCGGTTGTACCGTTCCTCGGTCGGCAGGCTGATCGTCACCCCGAGTGCCATCCCGCGCGGCAGGATCGTCACTTTATGTACCGGGTCGCAGTTTGCCAGCAGTTCGCCGACAATCGCGTGGCCCGCCTCATGAACCGCCGTGCGCCGCTTGATCGTGTCCGACATGATCCGGCTTTTGCGCTCCGGTCCCATCATCTGCCGATCCACCGCCGACTCGAAGTCCGACATGTCGATACGCGTCTTGTCCTTACGCGCCGCCAACAACGCCGCTTCGTTCACCAAGTTAGCGAGTTCCGCGCCCGAGAAGCCGGGAGTGCGCCGCGCGATGCTATCGATCTCGACATCATCGGCTAAGGGCTTACCGCGTGTATGAACCCCGAGGATCGCCTTGCGCCCGACCTGGTCGGGTGCGTCCACGACAACGCGGCGGTCGAAGCGACCGGGGCGGAGCAGTGCCGGGTCCAGCACGTCCGGGCGGTTGGTGGCGGCAATCAGAATCACCCCGCTGTTCGGGTCGAAGCCGTCCATCTCGACGAGCAGTTGGTTGAGGGTCTGTTCACGCTCGTCATGCCCGCCGCCCCAGCCCGCGCCGCGCTGTCGTCCTACCGCGTCGATCTCGTCGATAAAGACGAGCGCGGGGCGATTCTGCTTCGCGGTCTCGAACAGGTCGCGGACACGCGACGCGCCGACACCGACAAACATTTCGACGAAGTCGGAGCCGGAAATATGGAAGAACGGTACGCCCGCTTCCCCGGCGATGGCGCGGGCAAGCAACGTCTTACCCGATCCCGGAGGTCCCAAGAGCAAGACGCCTTTCGGGATTTTCGCGCCGAGTGCCTGATATTTTTTCGCGTTCTTAAGGAAATCGACAATCTCCTGCAGATCCTGTTTCGCCTCCTCGACACCGGCGACATCGTCGAACGAGACTTTCGGCACGTTCTCGTTCGGACGGCGCGGTCGGGCGCGTCCGAAGTTCAACGCCTGATTCCCGCCGCTCTGCGCCTGTCGGAGCATTACGAAGTAAAACAGGGCGAGAAAAGCGATCACGACCAGGCTCGGCGCGACAAGAGCGACGATAGCATCCTGAATGCCGGTCTGGGCATAGCCAAAACTCACGCCGTTATCGCGGAGGATTTCTTCGAGATTGGCGCGCGATTGCGAGTCGGGCGGCAGGGCGACCACGAATTTCTTCGGCTTGTCCCCCGTCGCCCCGGCAGCGTTCTTGAGGTACTCGCCCTCGAAGTAGTCCTTGCGGAACATTCCTTTGGCGACGATCTTCTTGCTTTTCACATCCTCGACGAACTGACTGTATTCCACCGGCTTCGGCGATTCCCCGAACGGGGAGAACGAATTCGGACCGGCAAGTTGCTTCAGTGCCATTACGAAAAGCACGACCGATGCCGCTATAAGTGCCCATTTTAAGAAACGATTCAACTTCAAAAGCCTCCTGATCACCGGAGCGACGCGCTATACCTCGGGCGCAATCGCCGGTGTCTAAACCACTCTAAAAACAAAAACGGAACCGCCCGCGCGCACAGTGTTACGATGCGCGGCGCGCGCGGTGATGGCGGCACCGAAGCCGCTGTGTGTAGTTCCTATCCCTGCATACTACCATAAACCCGGTTCGAGGCGACAATCGCAACGATCCTGTTTCCCCTTGCGAAGGTTAATACGCTTCGCAAGGGTGGTTAGTTTCGCTTTTCGCCGGGTTGAGTGATTGGGTTGTTCGGGTTGTTCGGTTTTGATCGTCGGTTTCACCGACGCCTGTAGGTGGCTGCGCCACCGAGCGTCCTCCGGACGCGCCGAATACGACACGTCGTCGCGATTGCCGAACGATTCCGGCATGCCCGCGTCCGGAGGACGCTCGGTGGCGCAGCCACCTACAGGTGCCCTTCAATAAATAAACTGTGCATTGTCGTGATCTAATTGAGAGGAAATTCGTCATAAAACGAACAGTTTATTTCTTGAAGGGCACAGGCGTCGGTGAAACCGACGATCAAAACCGAACAACCAACACCCAACACCCAACGCTTTTGGCACCGGAGCGCGCGCGGTGATACACTTTCGGCACTTCCGTTTTCGGTGTCCGACGCACCCGCTACCTGCAATGAGCCTTTCCCCGTCCGCCATCGCCCGCATCCTGCCCCTGGAATCGGTGCGCGAGAATGAGCCGATGGCGCGCCACACGACGCTCCGGGTCGGCGGTCCCGCCCGCTACTTTTACCCGGCGACCGATCTCGACACCCTCGCCGCGATCCTGCCCGCACTGAGTGAAGCCGGTATTCCTTACTTATTCGTCGGGCACGGATCGAACCTCCTGATGAGCGACCGGGGATTCGACGGCGTCGTGATCCAGAACCGCTGCAAGAAAACCGTGATCGACGGCGCGACCGGCGCGGTACATGCAGAGTGCGGGGCGTCGCTCGGGTCGCTCTTTATGCAGACCCAGCGCGCCGGTCTCGCCGGGCTGGAATGGGGCATAGGGATTCCGGGGACGGTCGGCGGCGCGCTGGTTTCCAACGCCGGGGCGTACCGGGGCAACATCGGTCCCCTCGTGCGGCGGGTGCGTGCGTTTTTCGAGGGCACCGTATCGGAGTTCGGTCCCGAATGGTTTGGCTTTTCCTACCGGGACTCGCGCCTGCGCAATGAAACCCCGCCGCGCACCGTGGTGCTGTCCGTGGACCTGCAACTCACGCCCGCCGCCGATCCGGACGCGGTGTTCGCCGCCGCGAAGCGATACCAGAGCGAGCGGCGCGCCAAGCAACCGCTGGAGCCGAGTGCCGGGTCGTACTTCAAGAACGTACAAAGCCGCGCCCTCGCCGACCGCTTCGACGACCTCGCCCCCGCGCTCAAGGAGGCCGGAGTCGTTCCGACCGGTTTTCTGTCGATGAAAGCCGGGTGCCCGGGGTGGCGGGAAGGCGGCGCGATGGTTTCTGAAAAGCACGGCAACTTCCTGGTCAACGCGGGCGGCGCGACCGCCACCGACTTCCGCCGCCTCGCCGACCGGGTGAAGGCGCGCGTCCTTGACGAGTTCGGCGTGACGCTGGAAGAGGAAGTGCTGGCGGTCGGCGACTGGGGCGAATACGAAGAGTAGCGGGGTGGCGCGTGTTAAAGCGGGAAGCCCCCCCCGCCCCCAATTCCGGGGGAGCAGCGGAATTGGGGGCGGGGGGGCTTCCCGCTTTAACACGAACGACTCCCATTAAAAGTTAAAATTCAGGGAATCGATAACCACTTCACCTCACGCGACTCCCCTCGCGCCGCCGGATGCTGCCGGGTTTCGAGCAGTGCTCCGACGGCGGTACTGGCAGGGAAGAAGATGATGGAGGCACAGAAACAGGCGCGCTCCGAGGAGACGGAACTGCCGCCGGGTGCCGTAAAGCCCAACCCCGGTTTCGCCTCCAACCCGAACGCGATCCGAAAACCCTGACAGGGAAATCGACGGCGCAAAGATGAAAACAGTGCCTTGCTCTCTCAAGCAAGGCACTGTTTTTTCGCCGACGCATAAAAGTTGGAACAAAATCGAAGATACAATGTACTTAGATGAAACCGAAAGTAAAAATGTTCGGTGATTAGATAAGACGAGGAGATTACGGGAAAAGTCACAGCACCGTTCCCAAATCAAATAGCGATTTTCTTGACAAAGCATTGGTTGTGTGTAAGAATGGGCGTCATAGTAACGACAAATCGTTCGTTGCTGTGACCTGGCTTTCATGTCAGGGGCATCATTCCCTTATGTTTCCGGGGTTGCGGCGCGTCGGTGGTTTCACTGTAGAAGATCGGACGCGTTCCCTTGTAAAGATCGAAGAGCATCGCGACAGTTGGGCGACGAATTGCCCTATCTGTAAGCGAAGCCGATGCAAGATAGTGCCTACAGCACCTTGCCGAAAAGCATCCGTGTTTACCCGCGAAAAACATGGCAAAACAAATCTACCAACCGTTTGGGGGAGTTAGAATATGAACAGAAATACCATTTCCCGAGTTCACAGTGGTTTCACCCTGATCGAACTGCTTGTCGTCATCGCGATCATCGCGATCCTCGCCGCGATCCTGTTTCCCGTTTTCGCCCAGGCACGGGAAAAGGCACGGCAAACCTCGTGCCTGTCCAATCAGAAGCAACTCGCCCTCGCCGCTCTCCAGTATTCACAGGATTTCGACGAGACGATGCCGATGGCATTTCGGAGTACCGCTACGAACTGGTCATACCTGTCTTATGTTCCTGCTCCGGCAGACTGGTCTACAGGTCTAGGACCAATTACGCGAGCGACTTCTCAAGCAGTGTGGCCCAACTCAATCGAAACATACACCAAAAGCGACGGCATTCACGCTTGCCCCTCTGCTGAATTCACTGACTATTCAACCGGGGCGTACACGGGATTATCGTACAGCACTTTGGCAGCTGGTAAACGAGTATATGACGTCGCCATGGTTTACAACGGACTGATGCACTCGATTCCAGTGGCGGACATTTCCTCCCCAGCGTCGGCGATCCTTCTATGGGAAGGGTACGGCAAATCCCAGACAAAAGGGTGGTCCCAGGTAAACCCGCTTCTTAGGTGTACTGGTCCTGTCGGGGGGGCGTGCGTTTACAAACCTCGCTTGGCTACCGCGTGTGCGACTGGCGATGGGGCTACTTCGGGGTGGTTCGGAATGGATGAGACTGCGTGGACACATGGTAAGGGAATGAACTTCGTGTTTGCCGATGGTCACGTCAAGTGGCAACCTATCGCAGCTCAAACCGGTACCACGCTGACCGATTTCCGTCGCGACCCGTTCCGCACTTACGACGCTAAGGGACTTCCGACAAGCGCATGGGGGGACGGTTGCCACTTGTATTATTTCCGCCCAGATCGTCAGCAGGGAGATTAATTTTATTATGACGATGAATTTCCGGCGAATATGTAGTTTCGCTTTCGTAATGTGTGGGTTTCTTTCGTTGTCGGTAGGTTGTAACAACTCCGAAGATGCTGCTGAAGTCAAGAACGCCCCACCGCCCAAAACGCAAGGCGAGGTTGGGATCGTTCCCGGGGTACCGCCAACACAGGCTACCCCTCCTCAGCAGACGGCAGCTCCACAAACGCGAGGGGGAGATACTTCTTTCAAGGAATAATCCGAGCTACATAATACGCGAGCATCGTCCCTGCCAAACTCTTGCTGTAGTCGGCGGGGACGATGCTCGTTCGTTTTTTGAGAAATGATGCGGTCAGCACACTCGAATCGTCGTAAAAACTGCCACTCTACTGATGAGGACAGACGCCGCGAGGAAATGCCCATTCCGATAGGTCCTTCGTATGCAAGCCAACAATGAATTCACTGACATCTATGGTACTCCCCATCGCTACATTTGTGAGTTTAAAGAAGGTCAAAACATGTCAAATACCGGAAAATGAGCGGATCAACCTTTCCGAATGTCGTAACTAATTACCTCAATAACGATCCGTTCCCCTACTACAAAGCGAACAACTCACCGTACAGTACCCCGGCGGGGGTGTTTTCTTGGAACGACGGATGCCATGTCGTATTCGGACCGGACTTCGAGCCGTAATGATAACAATCATCACCCAAAAACATCACCTGTCAGGCTCTCTGGCATTAGTCGCCGTCAGCGTAGTAAAGACCTGATGCGAAATTGTTGTCCCTTTCACCTTCCGAGAAAGCCAAGCAATTTCTTGAAGCGATCTTCCTTATGCGAGGCTAAACTTCCCTGACGA
>JAYULM010000127.1:0-4386 GCA_043763605.1 Armatimonadota bacterium
CCCGCTTGCGTTCCCTGCGGGACCAGGAAGGTCAACCGGGTCGTCCGTCGATTTCAGCAAGCCCCGTTCCCGCAGGGAACGCAAGCGGGACGCTTCCACCGGAGGATGGCGCATCCCCGCAGAAACCGCCAACTACTCGCTCTTCTCCCGCACCCGCCGCAAAAGCAACGCCCCGGCGATCAGATACGCCACCGTCGAGAGCATCGCCGCGCGCCAGCCCAAGCCCTTGCCGTACTGTTTATTGAGCACGTCGGCGACGATGCCGAATGCGGGCGCGATCACCTGCGGGAGCGTCAGGCAGGCGTGCCAGACCGCCATATATTTCGCCGTTCCGCCTTTTGGGAGCAGGTTGCACGCCATCGCCCAGTCCACCGCCGAGAAAGCCCCCCAGCCCAAGCCGAAAACGCCCCCGAGGATCAAAACCCATACGAAACTGCTCGTAAAGCAGAACACCAGCGTCGCGGTCGCCAGGATAGCGCACGAGATATAGATGAGTTGCTTCTTGCTGACCGTGTCGGCGAACTTTCCGGCAACCACCGTACCCACCAGCGCGGAGAGCGTCACCGCGATCAGAACCTGTTGCAGAAGTTTGTCGGCTTGCGCGGCACGTAACTTATCATCGGCGACGCCGAACAGGATCGTGTCCTTCAGATAGTACAGAATAAACGCCGTCACGGTCGAGTAGCACAGATTGATGAAAAAGCGAGACTGGAGCAGACCGTAAAAATCCGGGTTCTCGCGAATCTGCCAGTCGGTCATATCCCGAAACGCCGCCGAGAGCGGCTTTCGATCTTCCGGCGGCGCGGGGCGGTCCGGCACCATCGTCACCGTGACCGCCATCCCGATCAGAAGCAGGGCGGTGATGAAGTAGATCACGGTCGGCATCCCGTACGCCCCCACCATCCCGATGGCAAGCGCGCCGCCGAGTTGCCCGACCAGAAGCGCGACGCCCATATACGCCGACGCCAGCCCGTGCCGCGACGCCGGGACGTTATCGGGTATCAGTGCCTGATACGGACCTGTCGCGGCGTTGAGCAGGAGTTGGATGCCGAAAAACGACCAGAGCAACAAGGTGAAATTTCCGGCGACCGCGAAGCCGACGTTGCAGATCGCGCAACCGACCGTCGCCCAGAGGATGAATGGGTGCCGTCGCCCCCACTTCGCCGCGCTCCGGTCGGAAAGCGGTCCGACGACGATCTGCACCACCGTGGTCGCGACCGCACCGAGCATCGAAATATAAAAAAGATACGTCCCCTTGCTGTCGCCGCCGGCGATCTGCTCGACGCGCACCGGCAGAAAGTTCGTCAGCATCGCCGTCCAGAACATGTTGATCGGAAACCAGAACAGCGAGATCGCGAGCAACTGAGCGACAGACAGATGCGGCTTGTCGGCGGCGGACGGCGAGTCGATGATGTCAGCGGCGGGGGCTACTTGCATAGAGTAAAACTCTTTCGTGGGTTCATTCGACAGGCGGTAACAAGTCGCTGACCTTGACGCTATCTTCAGGGGCAGACTCCGGGGCGACGGTCTGGGTTTCGGCGAGCGTAGTCGTAGTCCCCCATATACCTGTCGTCACATCGGGGTTTCGGTATGTCGTGATAGTGCGGCGGGGAAGGTCTAGAACCCAGTACTCCGCGATGCCAGAACCCGCATACACAGGAGGCTTCGCCTGTAGGTCTCTGGTCTGCGTCGTGTCTGAAACCTCAATGGCAAGCAAAACATCCGTTCCCAAAGGTTTCCCTTTCATCAAAGACTCGCGCAGTACTATCACGTCCGGCGCGGGTTGATTTCCCCCTGGAGTCCCTGTGTCAATGCTCGTATCGGAAACGACTCGACGTTCTTGAAATGCCTCGATCCGGTCGAGATAGCGCATTAGTTGTGCGACCGTCTGACTATGGCGCAGGTTCTGTCCCATTTTGCTGTAGATTTTCCCCTCGATCAGTTCGTAACGCCCTTCAATCAGCCCCGAGTTCTCCAAGAACTCCAGCATGGCAGTCGTATAACCGATCTCCCCCGGTTCTTCCGGGATGATCACGACCGGTTCCGTGGGTAATTTGATGTTTTCTCTTACCGGCATATAATTACCTCTCCTCTTCCGACTATTCGTCGCCGACGCCGCGAAGCGAAGCGACTTCCTTCGCGTACTTCGCCAGCACTACCTTCCGCTTGATCTTCAGCGTCGGGGTCAACTCACCGCTGTCCACACCGAACGTCGCGTTGATCAACGCAAACTTTTTCACCCGCTCGTAGTCGGCAAAGCGGTCCTTCGACAGACCGTCGATCTCGCCTTTGATCTTCTTATAGGTTTGCGGCAGGGCGAGCAGTTCGTCGTCGGTAGCGAACGCGATGTTCTCACTCTTCGCCCATTCGCCCAGTTTATCCCGGTTCGGCACGACCAGCGCGGTGACGATGTTCTGCTTATCGCCGATCAGCACGATCTCGGTGATAAACGGCGACGTTTTCAACACCTGCTCGATGGGTTGCGGCGCGACATTCTTGCCGTTCGCGAGAACGATGATGTCCTTCTTGCGGTCGGTGATCTTCAGATACCCCTCGTCGTCCAGAACCCCGATGTCGCCAGAGTGTAGCCAGCCGTCCGCGTCGATCATTTCCGCCGTCGCCACATCGTTCTTCCAGTAGCCGCGCATGATATTCGGACCCCGGAACAGGATCTCCCCGTCGGCGGCGATCTTGACTTCCGCGTGCGGCACACAGATACCGACGGTACCGATCTTGACGCGCCGGTTCGGGTTGATCACCATCACCGGGGACGCCTCGGTCATGCCGTACCCCTCGATGATCGGCAACCCGAACGCGTCGAAGAACCGCGCCGTGTCGGGTCCCAACGCCGCGCCACCGGCGACGAAGAACCGCATCGACCCGCCGAACTTATCACGCAACGTCGAATAGACCAGTTTGTCGAACGCCACATTTTTCGCCCACGCCAACGGTCCGGCATGTCCGGTCGTGCGCTTCTTTTCCGCGTACTCTTCCCCGGCGGCGATGGCATCGTGGAATATCTTCCGCTTCGCTTCCGGTTCCTTCTCCACCGCGCCCTGAATCCGTTCCGCGAACGACTCATACACCCGGGGCACACAGACCATGATGGTCGGCTTGTTGAACTTCATGTCCTCCAACAGAGTCCGAACGCCTTCCGAGTACGCGATGGTCCCGCCGACCGCGAACACCAGATAGTAACCCGTCGTGCGCTCGAACACATGACACAGCGGCAGGAACGATAGGAACGTGTCGGCGTCGGTGATCGCCTCGCCCTGCCGCGCGAAATGCTCCAGCGACATGAAGACATTCACCGCGAAGTTCTTGTGCGTCAGCATCGCTCCCTTCGGGTCGCCGGTCGTGCCCGACGTGTACACCAGCGACGCCACCTCGTCCGGCTGCACGCCCCGCCATCCTTCGGCGAACGCCGCGCCGAGCGGGGTCTCGGTCCCACTCGCGATCACCGAGTCCAACGACACGGCGTCCGTACCCTCCGGCAACTTCTCCGTGTCGATGACGACCACGCTCCGCAACTCAGGTAATTCCGCCCGTGCGGTAGTGACCTTCGCCAACTGTTTGGCGTTCTCGACCAGGATCACATTCGATTCGCTGTTGCGCACGATGTAGGCGACCTGCGGCGACGGCAATGTTGGGTAGATCGGCACGACAACGCCGCCGAGGTGCAGAATCGCGAGGTCCACCACGGTCCATTCCGGGCGGTTCTCCGAAAGCAATGCCACGCGGTCGCCCTTCTTAACGCCGAGCGACGCGAGACCCGACGCCATCGCTTCCACGCGCCGCGCCAGTTCCGCGAACGAAATCTCGTGCCATTCCTTAGCGACCCGGTGCCGCAGAGCCGTCTTCGCCCCGAACTTCGCCACGGTATTCTGAAATAGTTGCGGCAGGGTTTCCGCCGTGCCAATCATTTCGCTCATGTTGTTTTCCTTGAAGTGACCAGTGGTCAGTATACCTGTCACACCATCGGACCCCACCTTAGGGATCAACTGTCCACTGTCCACTGACCACTGGTCACTGACCACTATCTTAGCGGACTCGCTTGCAAATCCCTGCAAACGTGTAAACTCCAGCGATGACCATGACCGCGATTGTCGCCAGCGTGATCAGTCCTGCGGTGATTACGTCCATGCACTGTGCCCCGCACGCATTCATCGCGGTCCCGGTGAAAATAGTCGTCGTGTCCATCGCTTTCGTTCCTTCCGTGTCTCGCCGAACGATTATTTCCGGCTGACAGGGATAGTATATAAAAAAGCGCGGGAAGCGACCTGATACGCTCGCCCTGTATTGGGGAGAGAGGTGGTCCTATGTGGGATAGGACGTAGGGCACAGGGTGTCCCAAACAGTTGCGGGGATGTTCCATCCTCCGGTGGA
>JAYULM010000128.1:0-4374 GCA_043763605.1 Armatimonadota bacterium
TGCCAGTGCCATCGCCTGATTCGCCTGCCCGTAGTAGACAAGATCGTCCCAGGTTTCGATCTTCGGGAAGTGCAGTTCGATGTAGCCGAGGTACGTCTCATAGCCTTTCCGCGTCTTGTCGTGCCACTTCGCCACGTCGGAGCGCGGCGTCCGGTCGGCGGGGTCGGTACATGTTTCCCAGGCGGCGAACCCACACGGCGACGCGAAGCCGAACTCGGACGAGAACCGGCAGTCGTTCGCCGTGTAGTGAATCCAGTCACCCAACCCGTGCCAGACCTTCCAGTAGTGCGCGTCGCCGTAATCGTCCGAGGTTGCCGGGACGCCCGCGACGCCGGAGTACGGCGAGTTCGCCCAGTACGGCGTGTCCGGGTCACATTCGGCGAGCACGGCGGGCAACGTCTCGTGGATCAGTTTGTCGCCGAAAAAGCGCGTCGCCTGCGCGTCGCCCGACCACCGCGCCTCCGCTAACTCCTGGTTCTCGTTGCCGCCGCACCAGAGAGCAAGGCATGCCCGGTGGCGGATGCGCTTCACGGCGGAGATTGCCTCGGCGCGAACCGCCTCGACGAACTCGGGCAGATCATCCGGGTACATCGAACACGCGAAGCCGAAGTCCTGCCAGACGAGCAGTCCTAACTCGTCGCACAGGCTGTAAAACTCCTCGGACTCATACAGACCGCCGCCCCAGACGCGGAGCATGTTGAAGCCCGCGTCCCGCGCCAGCGTCAGTTTATGCCGCAACTGCTCGCGGGTAATCGCCGCCGTGAACGGGCTGTCCGGAATCCAGTTCGCGCCACGGATAAAGGTGTCGAAACCGTTGACCCGAAACTTCAAACCGCGCCCCGCGCCGTCGGCATCCGGTTCCTGTATCAGTTCGACCTTCTTGAACCCGACCGTGACGCCTTTATGCGCGACGATTTCTTTCTCGCCATCGCCGTCCGTGTCCGTGCGCCAGACGCGCAGGTTGAGCAGGTACCGCTTTTGTGCGTCGCCCTTCGGCTTCACCGGAAGCGACAGATTGCGTAGAACGTCCTGCCCGTTCGGGTTCCACGGCGCGACTTTCTGCCCGTAAACCGGGAGCGTGACCGTATAGGTTCCCGGCGCGTCCGGCAGTGTCGCTTGCGGCGTGTTATCGCCCGGGGCGTAGAGCGCGATCCCGGCGGTCAGCGGTTCCGGGGAGTATTTCGTCACGGTCAGTGAAACCATCATCCGGACCGTGATCGGGTCGGTGAACTCGTAGCGCAGGTGCCAGTCGGTGATTTCGGCGTGCGGGACCGTGACCAGTTCCACCGCGCCGGTGATCCCCGCACCGACCAACTCGGGTCCCCAGTCCCACCCCCACTGGTATTGCGGCTTGCGTATAAAAGCGCGCGGACCGAAATTGAAGTAGGTTTGCGAGCCGCGTTCGGAAGTCCCGTCGCCGAGGTACGACGCCGCCCGCGCACTCCCGACACGCATCGCGGAGTCGAACTCCACGCGGAGCGCGTTTTCACCCGCCCGAAGCGTTTCCGACACGTCGAAGCGGTGCGGAATGTACGCGTTCTCGGTTTCGGCGATCAGCGTGTCGTTCAGGTAGACGCGCGCCAGCGTGTCCAGCCCGCCGAACTGCAGGAAGTGACGACCGTGAGTACCGCGAGAAGCCCACTGCTCCGGGCTTACCACGAACGTCGTGCGGTACGTCCAGTCTGCGTCGTCCACCCAGCGCGCCCCGATCTCGCCGAGCCGGTGGAACGGGTTTGCGATAGCCCCGGCACGGACGAGGTCTTGATGGACATGGCCCGGCACGGTCGCGGGGAGCCAGTGTTTTTCGCCCCCGGCGATTTGAAACAGGTCGCGTCCGGGGGCAAGCCGCTCGGCGAACTGCCAGTTATCGGTGATTTCGGTCGTTATCGGACAAAGGAAAGGGGAAGAAATGTCAGGCATAATTGGGATTGCGGCGAAAGGTTTTGCGACCGGATCGGTCCCTCGATTATAGGTTGCAGACCGGGTAGTGTCAATGCTTACGGCTCTGGGATTCGACGTTATGCAGGGCGGTTTTTTCCCGCGAATCGGCTTTCCTATCCGGTATAATGGCGCATGTTATACGACCGTATGCGCGACAAGTTTCGTGGCGCGCTTCTGGGAACATTCGTCGGCGATGCGGTCGGCGTTCCGGTGGAGGGGTTTACGCACGAGCAACTTTCCGAGGTGCTGGACGCCGTTTCACGCCTGCCGGAAGGTTCGGAGTCGCGGGCGGAAACCGAGCGGATTCTGGGTCTGATTTCCAACCCCGCGCACTTCGCCGACGATTCCGCGCCCTACTCGGACGACACGCAGATGATGCACGGGGTCGCCGAGTCGCTCACAGTGCAGGGCAGGTTCGACGGCGAGGACATGGCGTCACGCTTCATCGACAACTTCGAGATCTGGCGCGGGTACGGTGCGGGGGCGTTCGCGGTACTTTCGGCGATCCGGGACGGCACCCCGTGGGACGAAGCCGGGGCGATGCTTTTCCACGGGCAGGGCAGTTTCGGCAACGGCGGCGCGATGCGGGTCGCCCCGGCGGGACTGTGGGCACACCGCGACCCGTTTATCCTGCGGCATCTGGCGGAGAATCAGGCGCGGATCACCCATACGCATCCCCTCGGCGTCGGCGGGGCGGCATTGCAGGCGGCGGCGGTCGCGGTCGCCTGCCGCACCGAACCCGGACGGAAATTCGACCCGTTTGCGTTTCTGGACGAGGTGGAACGGTTCGCGCCCGGTCTGCCGGACGCCTATGGGTACGCCCTGCGCGACATCCGCGAATTTTTGACCGACATTCCCGCCACTTGGGAGGCGCAGGAGCGGCTCGGCAGTTCCATTGAGGCGCACGAATCGGTACCCGCCGCCCTGTACGCATTCCTGCGGCTTCCCCATTCCTTCGAGTCCGCCGTCACGTGGGCGGTGCGTCTCGGCGACGACACCGATACCGTTGGCGCAATGACCGGTGCCATCGCCGGGGCATTCCACGGCTATTCGGCGATCCCCCCGAAATGGCTCCGCGCGCTGGAAAACAAAGGCAAGGGGCGCGACTATACCCTCGCACTCGCGGACCGGTTGTACGAACGCTGGCGGGAGAAATCAGACTGATGGAGTCAGCGGATTCCCGCACTTACTTCGATTCGCGGATTCGCCAGCGTGTGTTTACGGCGGCTCTGGAACGGATGCGAACGCAAGGCGAACTGCCGCCCGATTGGCACCGCATTGTCGCGGACGACTGCGGGTATACTGAAGCGCAGATCGCCCGTTTCTTCCCCCGCTTGGAAGACCTCATTTTTGCCCTGTACATTCGCCTTGCCGTGGACCTTGAGGCGACCGTACCCGATCTTTCGGTGGGCACGGTCGCCGTGCGTTTCGCGGAAACCATGCGCGCGAAATTCGCACTGGTGCGCCCGTATCATCGCCCGATGGTGTCCGTGTTGCGGCGGGTTTTGCACCCCCGGGACGAACTGAGTGTAACCGGAGGCAACTCCGAAATCGTTCGGGCACGGGTACAGGGCGTCTTTGCCGCCGTGGTTGCCGGGGCGTCCGACCGACCCGGCGATGCGGACGGCGCGGCGCGCCTTTCCCGCCTACTGTATGCCACGCACCTTTCGCTGTTGCTACTCGCGCTCCCCGCCGGTTTCCCGGAGTCGTCCCTCGACCGCTCTTTGAAGCCACTGTCCGCGCTTCTCGACGCGGGCGGACAGCACGGTTGGAACCCACTTATCACGGGGGCGGTCACGCTTCTTGACGGCGTGGCGCAACCGATCATCGACCGCGCCCCCGACCCGGCGGCGACAACGACCGCCGAGGCGATCCTGACCGTCCTTTTCCGGCACCGCCGCCTGTTTCCCGATGCCGGGGATTGCGCGGAATCGCCCTGTTCCCAATGCCTCGCCCTGCATGTTCCGAAAGTTCGCCGCTATGTTTCGCGCCGGGAGCCGGTCCATTTCCTCCTGCCCGCGTTCCCGGCGAAGTCACCGAGTCCGAACAAGGTTCTGGGAACATTGCCCGATCATGCCGAAGCGGTCGCGCTGGAATACCTCGCCGGGATCTGTCGCGCGATTCGCGCGATATACCCACCGGGGGCGCGGATAACGATCTGCTCGGACGGAAGCGTTTTCAGCGACCTGGTCGGCGTTCCTCCGGACGACGTGACCGCGTACGGGCAAGCGATCCGGCGCGTTCTTTCCGAACGGTACGCGCCGATGATGGATCATTTCGCGCTGGAAGACCTGTTCGGCGACGGCGACGGTGACGCGTTCGCCCGGATGCAGGAAGAGTTGACGCGTCACTACGGGGAGCCGCTGGAACGGTTCTCGGAGCGGATACGGACACTCCCCCGCCATCAGGCGATGTTTAACGGGATGCACCGCT
>JAYULM010000129.1:0-4372 GCA_043763605.1 Armatimonadota bacterium
GAAGTTGACCGCAGACGTGGGTTTCAACCCGCGATTATATACGCGGTTCAACCGAGAGAGCGATAATGCAATCGCCCTGTCGGGTGGGGCGTGATGTGGACATGTGCGGACCCTGACGCCTGCCGGGGAAGGAAACGCCCCCGAATAGCCGAACATTACACTGTGACCCGACCCGATCTCGCCCCAACTGCATCGCTACCCGCCCCCCGCCACTCCCCCGCGTTCCTGCGCGACGGGACGTTGCCGGTCTTTCTGGCGGCTTTTGCCGTGTACTGCTTCACCGCCTGCCGGACGATCTACACCGGGGACGACGGCGACTTCGCCACCGCCGTCGCCACACTCGGCGTCCCGCACCCGACCGGGTACCCGCTTTTCGTACTCGCCGGGAAACTGTGGACGCTCCTGACGCCATTCCTCGGCGAGGTCGCCTTCCGCCTCAACATCTTTACCGCGCTTTGCGGGGCCGCCGCCGCCGCCGTGGCGTACCGGTTTATCGCCGAACTTTTAGACGAACTGCCCTGGAACCGGGCGTTCGCGGCGACCGGCGCGCTCCTGTTCGCGTTCGCCCCGACGCTGTGGAGCCAGAGCACCTCGTGCGAGGTGTACGCGCTCAATGCCTGCTTCGTAGGTCTTCTTCTCCTGCTGTCGTTGCGCTTCGTACGTACCGAGCCGGGCGACGCGGCGGACGGGATTCTTTGCCGCCTTGCGCTGGCGTATGGCTTCGCGCTGACGAACCACCTTTCCGCCGCTCTGTTCTTCCCGGCGTTCGTCGCGCTCGTCGTCTGGCGCAAACCGTCGCTGTTCGGAAAGCATGTGGCGGTGTTGCTTGCGGTGATCGGCTGTATATTGCTTCCCCTTTCGCTATACGCCTATTTGCCGATCTCCGCGCGTTTTTCCCCGTCGCCGGTCCGGTGGGGGCAGCCCGATACGTTGCCCGCCCTATGGCAACATCTGTCCGGCGTACAGTATCGGGGACTGATGTTCACGTCCGGCGAGGCGTGGCAGACGGGGGCACAGCGGTATTTCGGCGGGTATCTGCCCGCCGAATATGGCGTTTTCCTGCTCGCCGTCGCCGCGTTCGGGGCGGTCGTTTTGTTGTCGCGCCCGCGCACCCGGCCCCATACGATCCTGCTGCTGGCTATTTTTTGCGCCAACGTCGCGTATTCCGCCGGCTATTCGATCTCGGATATTTTCGTGTATTATCTGCCTTCCTATCTCGCGGTCGCCGTGTTTATCGCCGGGGGCGGCGCGACACTGATCGATATGCTACGCAAGCGGTCCCGCTGGGACGGCGCGACCACGAACCGGTACGGCGGACTCGCGCTTCCGATTTTGCTGGCGGGGGTGGCGGTACACGGATCACTGCATTACGTGCGCTCCGACAAGAGTGAGAATCGCGTCGAAGCCGACTACGCGCTCGGCGTCCTGCGATCCTGCCCGCCGGACGCCCTGCTCGCCGTGCGCGGTTCCTCGGTGATGTCACTCTGGTACTACCAGCACGTGCGCGGGGAACGCCCCGACGTGCTGATCGTCAGCCAGGATCTGTTCCCCGGCGTGGTCGTGATGCGAGGTTGGTACGCGTCGCAGTTGCGCCGTCAGGATCCGCGCATCGACGACTACCTGCCGAAAAATCTTCTGCCCGGCGACTACAATCGGGGCACCGCCCTCAGCGAAACGTTGCGCAACGCCTTACGGAGCGGTCGCGCGGTCGCCATCGTCCCGACGCCGGACCTGGGGGCGGTATTCGACCGCTACCACAAAGTGCGGCGTGCGGCGGGAATTTCGGCACAGGAACCGGACTGGTGGCTCACCGAGAAGGCATTGACTGCGGGATTCGACCGGGTACCGTGGGGGCTGACCGAGCGGCTGTACCCGAAAGGCGAGACGCCGCTGGTCGCCGCGCTGTTCCCCGAAATCGCGCCGCTCTGGGTGCCCGGGAAGGACTCGATCCACCCGGACTACGACCGTTTGCGACTCGCCATCGCGCGTGAAACCGACCCGGCACAGGAACCGATCTTCTTCCGGATCTACGAGTCGCTCGTCGCGTACGGGAAGAGTGCCGAAGCCATCGGGCGTCCCGACCTCGCCCGCGCCGCCTACACGGAAGCCCTGACGCTATATGATGACAAGGCGACCCGCGCGGCGTTGGGACGGTTGGAGTCTCCGCGCGGCACGTCACCAGCCCCTGCCCCTGGTCGGGACAAACAAGGCGAAGGGTCGCGATAATTTATAAAGTATGTCCCCTTGACAACAGACCAAAGTTGACCTATAATGATTCTTATCCGACAGTCTGAACCGGTATAGGTTCTTTTCGGAAACCGCAACGTCGCGTTCCCCTTATCGATTTATCAAATTTAGTGACCGCTGTAAGTACCATGAAGAATAAAATGTTGCTGCTTTCCATCACTGTACTGTTGCTTGGCATCGGTTCCGTTGTCTTAACTGGTTGCCCGAGTAGCCAGCCGGAGGCTGCCCCTACTCTCGCGCCGCCTACGGAACAAGACAAAAAAGCGTTGGAGATCATCAAGAATCGTCCTCCGCGACCGCCTCGTGGAAACAAAGCCGAACGCGACGGACAGACCGAACGTTAACTAAAAGTCCGACATCACTCACCCATCGAAAGGTTTCCCAAACAATGATTACCCGTCCCCAAAGTCGAAGAGCATTCACTCTCATTGAATTGCTCGTCGTTATCGCCATCATAGCGATCCTCGCCGCGATCCTTTTCCCGGTCTTCGCGACAGCGCGCGACAAAGCCCGTCAGGCATCCTGCATCTCGAACGTCAAGCAGATCAATCTGGCGATCCTGCAGTACGTTCAGGATTACGATGAAACCTTCCCATTGAACGCCACCGAATATGTCGGCGAACAATTTATCTATGACTATTCCTGGGTCAAAAATGTACAGCCCTACGTCAAAAGCCTTCAAGTGTTTATCTGTCCGAACGGAATGATGTCGCCCAGACTTTCCTCCGCCGATGTCGAACCGTCGCTCGATGTGACGCTGAGCGGAGCAGTTGGCGTGACGACGCGACCGAGAGGCGGTCCTATTGTTTCCTATGGAATGACCTCCCGGTCCCTGTATTGGTTGGGTGCCCCGATGGACGTCGGCGAAGCGGCATTTTTCCAGGAAGAATACAATGGTAGGACCGCGCTTTATGACGGGGTCGGTGGAATGACCTTTGATCCGGCATCCCCGAAGGCGTGTGGCGGTGCGGCTTACAAGGTAGATAGCCTGACCAACGCGGCTATCGTCCGGCCCGCCGAAATGATTCTGCTCCAGGAGTCGAGCCGCTATGACAACGGCGGTTGCACAGGATTCGTCGCATTTCCGCGAACCCGACACGCCTCCGCAGCGAACGTGGTCAGTCCCGTCCCCCTGGCTGGTACAATTGGCACAGGTTTCGCGACCGTCGGGTTCGTGGATGGACATGTCAAGGCGATGAAGGGTTCGCAGATGTATGCGGTCATTAACGACCCTGCGGGCAACTACTTCCGCCACTATTACCCGGCGAAGTAACTCCTGTCAGCAAAAGAAGCCGGAGCGAGAAATCGCTCCGGTTTTTCTTTTCCGTCCCCTTGACAGACAGACAAAACACGGATACACTCAATTCGTTCCGACAGTCTGAAATAAGACAGTCTGAAACTATAGAGTTTCCCTCGCAATGTGGCGACCCCCTTATGCGTCGTTCAGCGCGCGACCGTGTTCGCGTCTGATATTTTTCCGGACCCCTAAGCGGGTTTGACATCGATCAGGAGGATTCTATCTATGTACTCTGTCTTCGCCCAACGCCGTAATCGCTCGGCATTCACGCTCATCGAACTGTTAGTCGTTATCGCTATTATCGCCATCCTCGCCGCGATACTTTTCCCGGTCTTCGCCCAGGCGCGTGAGAAAGCCCGGCAGTCGTCGTGCCTCTCGAACGTCAAGCAGATCGGTCTGTCATTGATCCAGTATTCGCAGGACTACGACGAACTGTTCCCGCTCGCGACGAACGAGGTCAATCTGGACAACCCGACCGTCCAGCCCCCGCTCCTGTATAACGTGACCTGGGTGCGCGCGGTCCAGCCCTATCTGAAGAACCATCAGGTTTTCGTCTGCCCTTCCACGAAGATACGCAACGAACCGGATTCGACCGACGTTCCCGCAGAAGCGGGTGCCTACCTCGGCTCGATCACTTCGGGTACTCCACCGAGCCGCCGCGGTCCCATCTGGGATTACGGCATCCCGTCGCGGGGCAACGCCTTTGTCGGAGGTAACGTGACCTTCTGGAATAACATGCCGAACCAGAACGGGACGGATCAAGCGCGATACGATGGCATCGGAGGGTTTAACTTCGGAGGCGTCGGCACCCCGCGCTTCTCCAACGCC
>JAYULM010000130.1:0-16539 GCA_043763605.1 Armatimonadota bacterium
ATTGACATAAACTTTCTTGTTTTCCAAAGAATCTGACTTTAAAAAAAAACTTACTGGTTAGGGGGAGGGAGGGACGACGGCAGGGGGGGAGCAACAACGGGACGAGGTTAGGGGGAGGGCAGAATTCATCGCAACTGGCTCATGATAGTTAGGTCGGTGATCTTCGTGTCGGCAACGAGCAGGAACGCCTTCGACAGTATCACCGACAGACGTGCGTCCCCCTCGAATGGCAGGAACAGAACACCGGGAGTGGCTATGTCCTTGCCGCCGTGTCCGGGCACGATGCACAGATATTGATCGTTCGGCTCCATCAGAATGTTCGCCGATCCGAGGTGAATCTTGTACGTCCGTAGGTCGCCGCGTACGCGCAGGAACCGCCCGGACAGCTCGCACCGGTCGGCAATCTTGAGTCGGGGAAGCAGTTTTCCCAGCACCGTTTTGCGCGTTTCGGCGGACGCCGACAGATCGCCGAACGAATAGCCCTGCCAGTATTCGTTGTAACGCCCGGCGGTTCCGGTCGCGCCGGTGTCTATCCACGCCGGGTCGTTCCCGACCGACGCCACGCCGACGAACAGGTCGATGTCGCGCAGGATCTCGCTGAACGCGAGCGCGGGTATTTCCGACAGCGGCAACGGTTCCGGCGCATCGCCCCGGAAAAAGCGCACCTGATCGGTGGACACATAGGTCGAAATACCAGAATCGTTTGATAATTGTACCTTTCATCCCTCGTACTGCGGTGCCCGGTGCAGAAGCGGAAAACGGTATACTGAGGGATCTATGCCTATTGACGAAACCGAACTTCCTTCCGTGCTCACTGGCGCGGATATTCTCGCCCGCGACGGCTTCGCGCCCCTCGGCGGCGCGAACGTCGGACTGATCACGAACCATACCGGACTGCTCCGCGACGGCAAGACCGCGACCGCCGACGCCTTCCACGCGGCATCGAACGTGAACTTGAAAGTGCTTTTCGGTCCCGAACATGGGATACGCGGTGCGGACGATGTAGCGATCCCGGATGGTACCGACGAAAAAACGGGGCTTCCTGTGTTCTCGCTCTACGGTCCGCGCCAGGAACCGACGACCGAAATGCTTGCGGGTCTGGACACACTCGTGTTCGATATTCAGGACATCGGCACCCGGTTCTATACGTACCTTTCCACGCTCGGACACTGCCTGTTCGCGGCGGCGAAGCAGAATCTGCGCGTCGTGGTCTGCGACCGCCCCAACCCGGTCGGCGGAATGTTCGTCGAGGGTCCGCTCGCCGACGAAACCCGGCTGTCGTTTACCGCGTTCCATCCGATCCCGGTCCGCCACGGCATGACTATCGGCGAACTGGCTCTCCTGATCAACGCCGAACGCGATTTCAAGGCGAACGTGGTCGTGGTCAAGTGCGAGGGTTGGAAGCGCGGCGACTGGTGGGACGCGACCGGGCTACTCTGGACGAACCCGTCGCCGAACATGCGTTCCTTAGCGCAGGCGACGGTATACCCCGGCGTCGGGTTGCTCGAATTCACCAACGTTTCCGTCGGGCGCGGCACCGATACGCCGTTCGAGATGCTCGGCGCGCCCTGGATCGGCGGGCGGACGCTGGCATATTCTCTGAACGCCCGAAACCTCCCCGGCGTCCGTTTCGTCCCAGTGACATTCACGCCACGCGCCTCTGTCCACGCGAACGAGCCGTGCGGCGGCGTCCAACTATTAGTGACGGATCGCCTGAAGTTCCTGCCGGTGCGCACCGGTTTGGAAATTGCCCTCTCCCTGCGCGGCTTGTATAACGACGCTTGGCAAGCATCAAAGTATATGACGCTCCTCGCAAACCGCTCGGTGATGGACGGACTCTTAGCGGGCGAGGATTACATGACGATAGCGAAACGCTGGCAACCGGAGTTGAAAGGCTTCCTCACGGCGCGAAAAGAATTTCTGCTGTATGAGTGAATAAGTGGTCAGTGTTTGGTGGTCAGTGGACAGTGTCCCCGGGTTCGGTTCGTCCGCGCGTTGGTCGGGTGATGAATCACGCCGTCTGGACGCCTTCGGCGGGTCGTCCCTACGGGACTGTGGAGTGTAGTACTCGTAACGTGGCGTCATGTTTGGGGCGGTTCGTGGCACGGCACCACGCGGACGGACCGAACCCGGGGACACTGTCCACTGACCACCAAACACTGACCACTTACTCCCCCGTTTCCGTAATCGCCGTGCAAGCGGTAGAATAGGGGTAGCAATTTACGCGAACGGAGAACCGATAGACGATTATGGCGGATCGAATCAAACTGGGCGGGCTGTGGCAGAACAAAAGCAAGGACGGTACGGACTATCTTTCCGGAAAACTGTCCCCGACGGTCAAGATACTGATTTTCAAGAACAACTACAAACAAGCCGGGGATAACCAGCCGACGCATATCATGTACCTCGCGCCGCTCGATCCCGATCCGAACGCCCAGCGCGGTGCGGAGCAGGCCGACTCGTTCTTCGGCGGCGGCGACCTGAACGCGGCGTCCGACGACAACGGAGGGGGCGGCGAGGGCGAAGACGATTTCGCCGCCGCGCCCCCCTCGCGCCCGCAAACGCCAGCCCCGCGACCAGCGGCGTCGGCGGGTCGCCCGAATGCGCCAGCCGCGCAAGCCCCGTCCCGCCCGATGAACGCCCAGACGACGAACACGCGCCCGGCGCAAAACGGTGCGCCGCAAGCGGCACCGCGCCGCCAGCCCGCCCCGCCGCCGCAAACGGACGACATCGGCGACTTTGAAGACCCGTTCGGCGAGTAAAAAATCAGGGAGTAAGCGATGAACCTGAGCGACGCGATACATGCGGCGGGACTTTCCCACCACGCGGAACTTATCAAGCGTTTGGCGCAACCGTCCGTGCGTTTGATCGCGTCGCGGGTCGCGGACGGCGAAGGGCTTCCTCTCGGGGCGTCACGCATCGGCGGGACGCCTGACCTGCCGGATGGCACGGCATGGGCTTGCGCAAGTGAGGTTGATACACGCGATGAAGGATGGAATGTCGAGGGGAAACCGATGCCTTCCTTCCCGCTCCCGTTTCTCGCTCAGGTAAACTTTGCTGAGATCGCCGCGTTAGGTTTGCCCGATTCCCCACTTCCATCTGCAGGCATACTCTACGCGTTCGCTGACGCGGAGTCTGGCCACTGGCAGATCAGGTACAGTGAACCTTCAATGAATCTGAATCCAGTTCCTTTCCCAGATAATATGCCGGTCATCGACCGTTACCCGGCATACGGTCTCGTAGCAAAAACGGAGTGGCATATAGAGAGTGTTCGATATACGGATGAAGAAATGCCGACATTTGACGCGGAATTGATGCTTTTATCCAGGCAATCTATCCAAGTAGAGCGGCATCTCTTCGGCAACATAAGGGAGCGTGATCCTTTCTCCAATTTGCGTTCCATGGTGCGATTCTCGGATGTAAGTAAGCCTGAAACGGAAAACTACCACCGGCTTTTGGGAATGGAGGAGCCAATTCAATCCGCTATGTCTCCGCTGGAACTGTCGGCTAAGTTGGACGGCAAGTCGGTTGCTCACCTGCACGGTATTCCGACTGATGATCCGATAGTGGCACATGCCATCGAAGAGGCGATAGTGGCGCAATGGACATTGCTACTCCAGATTGACTCTATCCGCCAGGAACCGACGATGGTTTGGGGAGACACCGGCACACATTATTGGTGGATCAAACGCGCTGACCTTTTGCGCCGCGACTTTTCCGGCGTACAATATGATTTCCAGTGCGGTTGAAAAGGACACGCCCCGCGAAACCGTTCGGCTTCGCGGGGCGTGATTGCATCATACTATCGCACGGTTTAGTGGCGACCTTCGGCGACGCCGACGCGGATGGCGACCGCAGCGAGCGGCGCGATCCGGGCGAAAATCTTCTTCGCGGCGGCTTCTTCTTCCGCCTGGATCTCTTTGGCGAGCATCGCGGTCTTCGTATCGCCGACCGCGTTCGCGGCGGCGTACAGCGATTCGTAGGTCGCGATTTCCGTGTTCTCGACCGCGTACGCCTGGATCAGGTTGCGGGTCGCCTTATCCTCCGAGTCCTTACCGACATGGAGCAGATCGGTCGCCGCCATGCCGATTTTGTTCATCACATCCTTGAGTTTGTTGGACGTACCGCCGAGTTCGGCGAGGCGTACTTCGAGGCGACGTTTCTGCGATTCGGTCTGGTTCAGGTGCTCCTGAAAGAGTGCCGCGTCTTCCGGTTGAGTGGCTTCCTCAACCATGTCTTTCAGGCCGGTCACACCCGCCGCTTCAAGCGCGATGGCGTCGTCGAGGTAGCGGTTTATTCGTTCGCGGATGAGTTCGGGCAGTTCTGCGGCATTCACCGGGTTTTCGATAACCGTAGTGGTCATGGGTTCAAGTTCCTTGGTCTAAATGGTTTCTAAAATGGGAGTGTTTCTTCAGGTCCCGACAAAAATGTACCCTCGCCATATCTCCGTCTAAACCGGACTGCGTTACTTCTTCAAACACCGCACACAACGTAGGATCGTGCCGTCCTGACTGTCCGAACCCGCCATCGGGAGCGAAATTCCCCGGTGCCGTGGTGTCGCAACCGTCGCGCAATGCGGGCGGAGACGCCGGTTCGCATCGAACAGCGTGATCAGGGCGGACAACGTGAATGCGAGACAGAGAGCGACCGGCACGCCTCCACACAATCCCGTGACTGTCCACAGTAGCAACCCGAACGTCACGCCATTCGTCGCCAGACTCCCCGCCCGGTCCCACGCGCCGCAGTGACGCGGTAGCACGATGAGCGCGAGAACCAGCCCGATAATCTGCGCGGCGGCAAAGGCGGCGATTCCTGCGGTGAGTGCCGGGACTTTGACCGCTACGCTCCCTGTCAGCAGTAGCCACACGGCGAAGCAAACCGCGAGATACGCGGCGCGCCACGGGAGCGAGAAATCCGGGGCGGGGTCGAAGCCGTTCGCACCGAGCGGGGCGGGTGGGCAACCGACGATCACGCGGCGGTTGTAGGAGATCAGGGCGTATAGGGGCGTCAGTAACGCGCCCGGTACGCCCGAGCGGAACAGCGGGGCGAGCGCGGGAAACCGGCTGGCGAGTAGCGCGAACCAGGCATCCATGCCGTACAGCGTTTCGCCGCCCGCCGTGTCAAGGAGCGGGATTTCGTGACGCGCCCGTTTAGCGTCGATCCGGGCGAGGTCGGCGGGGGACGCCTCGGCGAACCCGGAGCGTCCTTCCGGTACCAGAATCCCGCAACGCACGAACGCCGCCGTGTAGATCCGACACATCGGGCAGGCATCGTCGTAAAAGATCCGTTTGTTTTCCACCGTCATCTCGCCCTCCTGATTTATGAACATGTTCATTTTACCACAAACGCGCCGACTTTGTGAAAATTCTGCGATTTTCGCGCGTCGAAAATCGCGTCAGAACCAAACGCCTTCTACGGTTTCGCTTCTATTTCGCGCCGGGTACGAATACGCCGGTGCCTCAAAAAACCGGCACCACCGACCACGCACCGTACCGCCCCGCGCGGAAAGGAACCACTTCCGATGATTCTCAAAGTTGACCGTTTGCCTTTCGAATTGCCACAACCGACCGAAGCCGACCCGAACGCCGCCGCAGCCGTACAGGAACTCCTGGGTGGAAAGTTCGGCGAAATGTCTACCCTGATGAACTACACCTACCAGTCGTTCAACTTCCGGGGCAAAGACAAACTCCGCCCGTACTATGACCTGATTTCCAGCATCGGCGGCGAGGAGTACGGGCACATCGAGATCGTGTCCGCCGCGATCAACCTGCTGCACGACGGTCCCCGTGAAGACGGCGACACCGATGGTCTGGACCCGGCGAACGCACCATTCGAGACGTACAAGGGCGTCCGTAACACGCAATCATTCATCGTCGGCGGCGGTTCGGCACTCGTGCAGGATTCGATGGGCAAGCCGTGGAACGGCGACAACGTGTTCGCGTCCGGCAACCTGATGCTCGACCTGACACACAACTTTTTCCTCGAATCCGGGGCGCGACTTCATAAACTGCGCGTCTACGAAATGACCTCGAATCCGGTGGCACGGGAGATGATCGGCTACTTGCTCGTGCGCGGCGGCGTTCACCAACTCGCCTACGCCAAAGCACTCGAAACCCTGTCCGGCGTGGAGATTCCGAAAATGCTCCCGATGCCGAATATCCCGACCTCGAAGATTCCCGAATCGAAGAAACTGATCGACCGGGGCGAACACTGCAAACTGTACCGCTTCAGCGAGACCGACTTTTTGACACTCGCGGCGACGTGGAACGGCACGCACCCCGAGGACGGCAAGCCGCTCGTGGTCGCCGACGAACCGATGCCGGAAGGCGCGACGAAGCCGTCGCTCGCCGACATGACGTCGGGGTTCGTGCCGGACTACATGCCGGAAGAGGTGCTGGAAATCTCGCAAAAACTGATGAAAAAAGCGCAGGGCTTCTAAACCCGGCACGGTGTCGAACCAAACGAAACGCGGCGTGACAACGGTCACGCCGCGTTTCGTCATGCCCTATTCATCATCGGGCGTCTCTCCTTCAAAGGATTCTCGCGTTATTTCGCGAAACTACCGATTATTATGACACCCGCTCTCTGGGAGATTCATCTACTGGGAGGTTTGCGCTTGCAGTGCGGCGCGCGTTGCGAATCCCGGTTCCGCACACAGAAAACCGCCGCCCTGCTCGGCTACCTTGCGCTCTTCCCGAGCCGGACGCACCCGCGCGAGGAATTAGCCGCGCGCTTCTGGGGCGACGACGGCGACGAGGAAGCGCGTCGCTCGCTTCGGGTTTCGTTAAACTCCCTGCGCCGCCAGTTGGAAACCCCGGATGTCGCCGAGGGCGCGTTGATCGTCGCCGACCGTGCTACCATCGGACTGCGCCGCGAGGCGTTCGTGACTGACGTTTTCCGCTTCGAGGATTGCCTGACGAAAGCCGCCCGGCTCAAGCGGACGGCTCCCGAAAGCCGCGCGGAACGCGCCGCCCTGCTCCTACAGGCGGTGAATCTGTACGGCGCGCCGCTCCTGCCTGGCTTCTACGACGATTGGTTACTCGACGAACGGGAGCGGTTACACGCGCGCTTCCTGCATGCCATAGAGGAAGCGGAGGCACTGCTCCGCACACTCGGGCGAGACGGCGAGGCGGACACCCTCGCGCTACGCCGGGAGCAGAGCGAATCGTCCGACCGGGTCGCCGGTACCGGGGTCGTGGGAACGCCGCCGTCCGTCGGCGCGGATTCCGGGGGGCGGGCAACCGGGAAAAACGCAGGAAACGACGACACAACCGCCGACACAATCCCGGAGCGGTACGCCGCGAACTCCGATACCCTCCCGCATTTCTTCACACGCTTTTTCGGGCGGGACCGGGAAATGGCGCAACTCCTCGCCTATATGGACGACCCGTCCATATCGGTAATCACGTTACTCGGCACCGGGGGGATTGGGAAAACGCGGCTTTCCGTCGAGGCGGCGCGCGCCTGGGGAAAGAGCGTCGTGTGGGTACCGCTCGCGTCCGTGGTGCGCGGCGAGGAGGTCGCGGACGCCGTCCGCGAATCGCTGAAACTGCCTGCGGCTAGTAGCGGAAGTGCGGACGGATGGGAGACGTTGACCGCACACCTGCGCGAACAGGTCGCGAACGGGGTCGCGCCGCTCCTGATGCTGGACAACTTCGAGCAAGTCGAGCAGGAAGGCGGGGCGCGATTCGTCGCCCGTCTCCTGCGCACCGTGCCCGGCGTGCGCTGTCTGGCGTCCTCGCGGCGTCGGCTCGGCGTGCCCGGCGAGTGTTTGATCGCCGTGGAAACGTTCCCGCTCCCGGACGAAACCGAGACGGACCCGGCGGTACTCTCGCGCAACCCGTGCGTCGCCCTTTTCGCCGACCGGGCGCGCGCGGCATCTGCGGACTTCGCTGTCACCGCGCGGAACGCGGCGGCAGTCGCCGGGCTGTGCCGCCTGCTGGACGGCTTGCCGCTCGCCATCGAACTCGCCGCCGCGTGGGCGTCCGCGTTCACCCCGGGACAGATGGCGGGCAAACTCGCCGCGCAGGGCGAACGATGGAACCTGCTCGCGTCGCGCCGGACCGCCGACCGCGCCGCGCGTCACCGCTCGCTGTGGAACGCCATCGCCTGGAGTTACGATCTGCTCTCCCCGGAACTGCGGACCCTGTGGCGGCGGCTGTCGGCGTTCCACGGCGGCTTCACCACAAACATGGCGGAAACCGTTGTCGGGGAAGTGTTCGCGGCGGATGGACTCGCGCGCCTGCGCGAACGCTCGCTCATCCGCCTGATGGAGGAAGCGGACGGGGACGACCCGGAGGAGATACGCTACGAACTGCTGGAATCGCTCCGCGAGTTCGCCGCCGAACAGGTCGCTACCGAGGAGACGGAGCAACAACAAGCCGATCTGCGCGGGCGACACCTGCGCGTGTTGCACACTCTCGCCGACGCCGGAGCCGCGTACGGATTCGGTCCCCGGACGAGCGAATTCGTGCGCCGGTACCGTCGCGAACTGCCCAACATCCGCCTGGCACTGAACCACGCGGAAGCGGGCCGGGTTCCGATGGCGGGCGGCTTGCATCTGGCGACGGCACTGAGCCGCCTGTGGCGGACGGGTTATGTGCGCGAGGGGCACGCCTACCTTTCCGCACTCCTGCGCCGCGCCGACGCCGAGAACGAGCCGGTGTCGGCGAACGTGCGCGCGAGGGCATTGATGGAGCAAGGCGTCCTGCTACGCGTCTGCGGCGAGACCGGCGCGGCGGAGGAACCGCTCACCGCCGCACTGGCACTGTTCCGCGAAATTGGCGACGCGGTGGGGGAGATGAAATGCCTGCAGTCGCTCGGGACGCTCGCGCTGGTACGCAACGATCTGGTCCGCGCCGAGGCGTTCCTGACCTCGGCTCTGGAGCGGGGGCGGGAAAGGCGCGACATTCACACCGTCGCCACCTGCCTCAACAATCTCGGTTACGTCGCGGACGCGCGGGACGACGCGGCGGCGATGAAACGCTGGCACGAGGAGGAACTTTCGGCGCGGCGCGAGATCGGCGAGGAGAACGGTATCGCCCTCGCGCTGTGCGGACTCGCGGTTGCCGAGCGCGGTCTGGAAAACCGCTCCCGTTCCGAGGAATACTTCCACGAAGCCGTGGCGTTGTTTCACCGGATCGGGGACCAGTGCGGCTTGACGCAGACGCTGTATCTGTATGCCGAACTTTTAGTGGATAAGAGCGAGTGGGAAAAAGCGACGATGCTGTACGGCGCGGCGGACGCGCTGAGCCGGAAACTCGCGCTGAAGAACGACGGCGCGAAAGCCCACATCGAAAGTTACCACGCCCGTTGCCGCGCCGCGATGGGGGAACCGCCGTACCGCGAATGTTTCGGGCGGGGGGCGGATTTGAACGAGGATCAGGCGGTCCGCTTCGCGCTCGGGGATGGATTGGGAAACGGATAAGTATATCGGGCGGGTAGAATGTCAGTTATGAAGCCTTACCCGTATCCCGAGTCTATCGTGCTGATCACCGGGGCGTCGCGCGGCATCGGTGCCGCCCTCGCCCGCGCCCTCGCGGAGCGCGGCGTTCGCTCCCTGATCCTGACCGCGCGCGCCAAAGGCGACCTGGAAACCCTCGCAGCGGAACTGTTCGCGGCGCACGGCACCCGCGTCGAAGTAGTGGTCGCCGACCTGTCGGACGCCGCCGCGCCCGCGCACATCAAAGCCGAAACCGACCGGCGCGGCTTAACCGTAGATCTGGTGATAAACAACGCGGGCTGGGGCACTCACGGCACCTTCGACGCGACCGACCCGGCGAAGAGCCGCGACATGGTCGAAGTGAATATACAGGCTCTGGTCGAACTGTCGCACCTGTATTTGCCGGGAATGATTGCGCGGAACCGGGGTGGGATCGTGAACATCGCGTCCACGGCGTCGTTCCAGCCGGTGCCGTTCATGGCGGTCTATGGCGCGACCAAAGCGTTCGTGCTGTCGTTCACGGAAGCGTTAGCAGTCGAAGTGACGGAGCAGGGCGCGGACGGAGTCCGGGTCGTCGCGCTCTGCCCCGGCGGTACGGCGACAAATTTCGGCGACGGGATGTTGCGCGGGCATTTCGAGAATGCACACCAGCACACGGCGGAACAGGTCGCCGCCGAAACGCTCGCCGCGCTGGATAAGAACACCCCGGTCGCGGTCGTCGGCACGGCGAACTATCTGATGACGCTATCGGGGCGGTTCGCGCCGCGCCGCACGGTCGCGGAGGTCGCCGGAAGCATGTTTCGTCCGGCGAGCCTGCCCGCAAAAGAAAAAAACAAGACCGCCCTTTCGCAGAACCGTGTCGCCGTGCTTGCGGCGACGGCGGGTGCGGCGGCGGTCGCCATCGCGGCACTGTTCCTCGCACGGCGAAACCGCTGAGTCCCAGCCGCCACGATGAAAGGGCGTGCTATACTTGGAACATGTCTTCGCCCACAATCGACTCTCTTTTTGCCGAATTGACCGCCCGCTTCGGCGCGGATCATGTACGTCGTACCGACGGCTCCGGCGCGGAAACGTTCACCGGCTGGTACCCGGTCGCGGTAAAGGGGCGACAGGCGGGGGAAGAAACGTCGCCTCTTCTCGCAGTAGTTTCCCCGGCGAGTGTGCGGGAGGTGGGGAACCTGATGGAATGGGCACAGGCGCGGGAGATTTCGGTGATGCCGGTCGGTGGCGGTTCTAACACGGTCGGCAGTACACTCTCCGACACGAACCGCCCCACCGTTGCCGTGAATCTGTCCCGCCTCGACGCGGTAGATTGGGACGAGACCGGGCTTTGCGTGACTGCGGGGGCGGGTGTGATCATCGCGGATTTAGAGGAAACGCTGAACAAACACCAGTACACGCTCGGTTCGCTCCCGCAGAGCGCGCGCATCGCCACGGTGGGTGGAATGGTCGCCACGGAAGCGTTCGGACTGTCGGCGGCGGGATACGGCGGGACGCGGGAAAACACGCTCGCTCTGGAAGCGGTCCTACCGGACGGCGAGATCGTCCGCACGTCGGCGAACGGCGCGGCGACACGGACGCTCCATCACCTGCTGATCGGGACCGAGGGGGCGTTCGGAATCGTCTCCTCCGCGACGCTGGCGATCCATCCGCAACCCGAAGTGCGGGCGTGGTGCGCGTTCGCGTTCGGCACGTTCGCGGACGCGGCGGACGCACTCCGGCTCGTGTATCGGAGCGACGCCCGCCCTGCCGCCATGCGCTTCTTCGACCCCGCCGCTGCGCGGGACCGGTTCGCGGACGCGATTCCCGTCGGCAACGCGCTGTTGCTACTCGGCGTGGAAGGCAGCGAGATCGTACAGACCGGGCACTACCAGACGGTTTTCGCAGTATGCCAGCAGGTCGGCGGAACCGAAGTTCCCATCGACGGCGACGAATGGTTCGAGTCCGAGCGGTTCCGCACCGACGCTTTTGCCGCGAATGGACGCCCGGGCGTGGTCGCCGACATTGTTTCCGTGTTCGCCCCGTGGTCGTCGCTCAACGCCACCTACCGCGCCCTGTCCGACGCCCTGCGCCCCGACGTTTCCGAACTTTCCGCGCAGATCGGCTACGCGACCCCGCACGGTGCCGCCCTCGACTTGCGGTTCGTCGCCGAAACCGCCTCCCCCCGCGACGCCATCGCCCGTCACGAGCGCGTCCTGCAAAACGCCCGCGAAGCAGCCCTGATGCACGGCGCGCATGTGGCGCACCACTACGGGATCGGCATCGCGCGGAAAACCTGGGCGAACGCGGAACGGGGAGTGGCGGCAACCGATGCGTTGCGCCGCCTGGCGGGGGCGTTGGGTGATTAGGGTGCTTGGGTGTTGGGGAACGCGGTCGCGGTCGCGTAGTTCGGACGGCGAGCCGTTCCGCTGTGCGCCTGCGGCGGGAACCCTTCGGGTTTGGGAAGCGTCTCGTCGCCCGTATCCCCGCTCGCAGAGCGTCCGCCGAAGGCGCATAGCGGAACGGCTCGCCGTCCGAACTACGCGACCGCGACCGCGTTCCCCAACACCCAAGCACCCTAATCACCCAATCACCCAACAACCTAACCACCCACCCGAAAAAAAACCCGGAGGGACTGTTAAGTCAACTCTCCGGGTAAGTCATGGTGTTTCTCGTGCAATTTATTATACTGCATTTTTCATGCCGTGCAATAGTTTTCGCGAAACATTTTGTTTATTTTTTTATGCGCACGGCAATCTCCTCGAACGCTATTACCTGCTCTTCCAGAACCGACAATGCCCCCTGCCAGAAGGATGCTTCGGAAAGGTCCACTCCGAAAGGTTCCACCAACTCTCGCGGCGACTGCGAACCGCCCGCGCTCAGGAACCCGAGGAACTTCGGCGCGAACGATTCCACGCCCTCGTCCCTGCATTTTTTGTACAGCGCGAGGGCGAGCAGTTCGCCCCACGTGTAGGCGTACACGTAGAACGGCGTGCTAATAAAGTGCGAGATATACGCCCACCAGACGGCATGACCCGGCAGGAGCGTCACCGATTCGCCGAACATCGCTCCCACGGCGGACTGCCACAACTCCCCGAAACGCTCCGTGCTCACCTCGCCTGCCGCGCGCCGCTCCCGGTGTGCCGATTGCTCGAAGCGGTACAGTGCCGCCTGCCGGAAGATCGTGCTCATCGCCTGTTCAATCTGCTCCGCGTACAGTGCCAACCGCATCGCGTCGCTGTGGGCGTGACGGTTCATTTCCGCGAACACCAACTGCTCCGCGAACGTCGAGGCGACTTCCGCCATCGGGAGCGTTCCGTGGAACGAGAAAAACCCCCGGGGGCGCGCGGCGGATGTATGCACCCCGTGCCCGAGTTCGTGCGCGAGCGTACGCACGTCCCCCGTCTTGCCCATGTAGTTCAGAAAAATATACGGATGCAGATCCGGCGTGACATACGCGCAGTACGCCCCGCCCCGCTTCCCCGGGCGCACCGCCCCGTCGATCCAGCCGCCGGTGAAAAACTCCCGTGCCGCTTCCGCATAGTCAGGATGAAAACGCTCGAACGCTGTCAGGCACCAGTCGCGCGCGGTCTCATACGGGATCGGCGGTTGGGACTCGGTCGTGAACGGGGCGTAGCGGTCGTAATGATGCAGTTCGGGCAGACCGAGCAGTTCGCGTTTCGCGCGGTAATACCGCTCTACCAGCGGGTACCCCGACTCTGCCGTTCGCACCACGGTTTCGACCACTTCCGGTGACAACTCGTTGGTGAGGTGCCGCGCTTCCTCCTGGTACGTGTAGCCACGCAACCGGTCCTCGGTCGCTTTCTCGGCGATCAGCGTGTTGAATATGTATGTCAGGGAACGCAGATGCGGCGTCAACCCTGCCGTGACGGCGTCGGCGGATTTTCGCCGCCCCTCGCGATCCGGATACATCTGCCGGTTCATCGCCTCCGACAGGGTAAGCGGGCTTTGTTCCCCCTCAATGGTGAAGCGCAAGCCAGACGTGACTTCCTCGAACAGGCGCGTCCATGCCCGCCGCCCGGTGTTCTGAGACTCCTCCCACACCGTCTCCTCGGCATGGGAAAGGCGGAATCGGGCGCGGTCCCGCGTGGTCTGCAGATAATGACGGAACATCGCCAGACTCGGGTCGCTCGCACGGGCGGTCAGTACATCGGCAGGAAGACGGGCAAGGTCCAGATCGAATTCGAGGAGCGGCAGGGTCGCGGCGGTATTCTTTTCGCGCATCGTCTGCAGGAACGCCCCGTTTGCCGGGCAACTATCCGCGCTGAAGCGCAGGGATGCGAACACGACCGGCTTCTGCGCCTCCTGACGAATCCGCTCGTTTCGGAGAAGAGCGTCGCGCAACGCGTCCGGCGACAGGTCCGCGACCGTACCGCGATACTCGCGCGCGAACGATTCGGCGTCGCGCGTCGCGCGTTCCAGCGTATCGTCGATGCGGAAATCGTCGGGAGCCGCGAAAAGATCAGACAGATCCCACGGTGGCGCGGGAACGGGAGGAATGGTTTCCTGGTTTTGCATAATGGGGCAGGCGGCGGGCACACGCGGTTAGCACGTGTCCCCGCCGCCCGCCGAAAACTAACGCCGCCCGCCGCCCTGACGCGGGTCGCCGCCGCCGCCGCCCTCGGCGGCGCGCGACATTTCGGCTTGCATGATCATGTTCTCCAGGTCGACCTTGTTCATCGCGCGAGCGAGTGCCATGTCTTTCGCGATCTTGCCCGCAAGATACAGTTCGCGCAAGCACATGTCCATCGTTTGCATCCCGATGTTACCGGACGTCTGGATCATCGACGTGATCTGGTGGGCTTTCGCCTCGCGGACGAGGTTGCGTATGGCGGGTGTCGCAATCATGATCTCCTGCGCGCAGACCCGGCTGAGACCGTCGATGGTCGGGAGGAGTTGCTGGCAAAGAACCGCCTGCAGGTTGTTGGAAAGTTGCAACCGGATCTGCTCCTGCTGACCGGGCGGGAACGAGTCGACGATACGGTCAATCGTGGTCGCCGCCGAGTTGGTATGGAGCGTGGCGAAAACAAGGTGTCCGGTCTCCGCCGAGGAGACCGCCATCTGCATCGTTTCCAGGTCGCGCATCTCCCCGACCAGGATCACGTCCGGGTCCTCGCGGAGCGCGGCGCGGAGCGCGTTCGGGAACGACTTCGTATCCTGCCCCAGTTCGCGCTGATTGATCACCGACATCTTGTGCTGGTGGACGAATTCGACCGGATCCTCGATGGTGATGATATGTTCCGAGCGGTTCATGTTGATCGAGTTGATCATCGCGGCGAGCGTTGTGGACTTGCCCGAGCCGGTCGGTCCCGTCACCAGAATCAGCCCGCGCGGGATGTGCGTCAGTTTTTCGATCACCGCCGGGAGTTTCAGGTCGGCGAGCGTCGGAATGTTGGTCGGGATGATCCGGAACGCGCCGGCGACGGTCCCCCGGTCGCGGAAGATGTTACACCGGAACCGGCTGGTGCGCCCGAGCGAGTACGAAAAGTCCAGTTCAAACGTGGACTCGAACTTCTGGATCTGTTCGTCGGTCAGGATGTCGTAAATCATGCGCTGCGACACCGCCGACGTGAACGACTCGTACGGAGCCTGCAACAGTTTGCCGTGCACCCGAAGCACCGGCGGCAGACCGGTGGCGATATGCAGGTCCGAGGCTTTCTGCTTCACGACGAGGTGAAGCAATTCGTCCACATGCGCGTCTTCGAGCGACCGCACCTTCGCGGACGGTTTCGGAGCGGCGGCTGCTTCTTCGGGGTTGATGGGTGCATCGGACATGGTGGTTGGTTTATCGAATCCCTTCGGTCTTTAAGAGGTCCCTTAATCTGTTTCGCGTATACCTTATACGACGGGGACACCCCATTTTACTCCATGCGGGCGGCATTTTTCAAATGCCGCCCGCACCGCGCGATACACTCCGCCCTCTGCCCTCGCACTAATCGATGATCATGGAAACTGGCACGGGACTCGCCTGCGGCGCATTGAGCACTTTCGGCGCATTCGGGGTTTTGCCCCAGAGACGAATCCGCTTGCCCTCCGCGTCACGGAGCGTCCCCAGCACCAGATCAGCCAGAGGGAAAACCACGTTCAGATTACTGAGCATGTACTTGTGGTGCATCCGGTGGTGCGCGTCAAGAAAGCGGTAGACCGGAAATCGGTTCAGCACCATCGCCGCTTTAGGGACATGCATCGCCCAGTGGATCGACTCGTACACCGTATAGTAAACAACCACGGCGGCTACTCCCCCCCAAATACTGGGAAGACCGGTAGCCCACTGTATCAGCGCGAAAAAGGGCAAATGCACCGCGATCATCGCCGGTAGTGCCCACCAGTCCATCGGGACTTTGTCGGGATGGTCGTCGTGGGTATGATACGAGTCGTCCCCTTTGTAAATTTGATGGTGAGTCAGCGTATGTGCCTTGAACATATACTTGCTGAACTTCGGTGTGTGGAACATGTGACGGTGAAACGCCCACTCGAAAAAGCTCATATAAAGCATGTAGGCGACAAACGCACTAAACTGGATGAGTACAATGGTAAGAATCGGCAAATCGATCTCTTTCTAACATAAAAATACCGGATACCCATAAGCGGGCGTCCGGGTTTCCCACGTCGGCGCGGCTTGCGCCTATAATTTTCCCCGCCGAGCCGTACGCGGCGAAGCGAGAACTTTACGGAGGAAGCGTCCGGTTTTCTACCGATGCGCCCCCATGCTCCTTACGAGCAACAGGGTTGACGGGTTCCCAAGATACCGGCTGATCGATCTATTTATACCCCGACCAGCCGAAACGAAAACCCGCTCCCCGACAAATATCGTCAGAAGCCCGCTGTGAAGACGACGCGCATCACCTCGTCCGGGGTCGTATCCCCGCGCAGGATTTTGTACAGCCCGTCCGACTTCATGTCTTCCATGCCGTTCGCGACTGCCGCCGCCTTGATGTCGCCGAGCGTCGCGCGGCGCACGACGAGTTCGGCGATCTCCTGGTTCATCGTCATCAACTCATAGATACCGAGACGACCTTTATAACCGGAGCCACGGCAGTTGTCGCAGCCTTTGCCGCGATACAGGGTGATGACTTCGTCCGGGTTATCCAGACCGA
>JAYULM010000131.1:0-4351 GCA_043763605.1 Armatimonadota bacterium
CGTCCGGAGGACGCTCGGTGGCGCAGCCACCTATAGACGTCGGTGAAACCGATGATCCCGACCGGCGCAACCGATGGACGCAACACCCAACAACCCCCTAACGTCTGGTATAACAAACTCACCATGTTAATAGAACGATTGACCCGCGCTGTGAAAGACGCGCTCGCTATTTGCCGTGCCGAGGATCTGGTTCCCGATGTCGGGGTGCCGGTCGAGGTCGTCGCCCAAGCCGGAGCGTATGCGACCAACGCGCCGCTTCTGCTCGCCCGTCGCTCCGAAAACGCCGTCAGCACGGCGGGCGTGCGCGCCGGGGTGTACGCCGAACATCTGGCAGAGAATATAAACGCACACCCGGATACTCCCGCCGTCGCCCGGGCATCGGACACGGGGACGTTGCTGCTGTACCCGTCCCCTGCCGCGTACGCCGATGCGGTTCGCGCGGTGCTCGATGCCGGGGATGACTGGGGAGCGGGCAAGAACGGGGCGGAAAGCCGTGCTACGGCGAGCCGCGCATTGGTGGAATTCGTTTCCGCGAACCCGAACACGCCGCTTTCACTCCATCATGCGCGCGGGGCGACGATTGGGGACGCGATGTGCCGTCTGCTCACGGCGTCCGGATATGCGGTGGAACGCGAGTTTTATGTCAATGACGGCGCGTCCGCGCCGCAACTGCGTTCCCTCGCCCGCGCGGTGTTCGGGGCGTACCGCGAGCGTTTCGGAGTCGCGGCGGGCGAAATTTCCAGCGAGGGCTACTCCGGGGAGTATGTTTCGAATCTGGCGCAAAAGATCGCGGAATCGTCCGGCGACCGCTACGTGGACCTGTCCGCCGAAGCCGCCGCGACCGCTCTTACCCCGGCAGTGGTTTCCCTGATGCAAGCCGAGCAGGAAGAAACGCTGTCGCGGTTCGGCGTGCGTTTCGACCGATGGTTCTCGGAAGCGGGGCTTCTCGCGGGCGGTGCCCTGCAGAACGTTCTGGATGCCTTGCTCGCGTCCGGGGCGGCGTACGCGCACGGCGGGGCGTTATGGCTGCAAACCACGCGGTACGGCGATGACGGGGACCGTGTTCTTCTGCGCAACGACGGCACACCGTCGTACTTCGCGGGCGACCTCGCGTATCACGCCGATAAACTACAGGGGCGCGCCTACGACCTGACGGTGGATGTTTGGAACGCGGATCATCAGCCGTATATCGGGCGCACGATGGCGGGTCTTGCCGCGCTCGGGGTGCCGAACGTGGAGCACCGACTCCGTATCGCCGTGTTCGGCACGGTGCGCGCTCTGCAGGACGGTTCCGAACTGCGGACCGGGCGATATGCGAGCGGCGTGGTGACACTGAAAGAGGTTCTGGACGCGGGCGCGGACGCCGACGCGCTCCGGTTCGCGCTCCTGCTCGCCGCGCCGATGGCGGCTCCGATGGACCTGAGCGTGGACGCTCTGGCACCGTCCGCGCCCAATAACCCGCTCGCCGGTATCCGTGCCGCCCTGACGAAAACCGACGGGACGGCGGACAGCGGGAGCAATGCCGAGACGGGTGAACCGACGGAGGATACGGCGGCGTTCGCGATCATCCGCCGTCTGGACATGTTCCCGGATACTGTGCGCGGCGCGGCAGTCGCTGCTGCGCCGACCGAGGTTGCCCGCTACGCTTGGAGTCTGGCGGACGCGGTGAATCGCTGGGAGGGGGCGGACGACACAGCAACGAGCGGCATGACGCTACGAGCGGCAGGCGTGACGCTCCGGAACGCCCTACGACTTCTCGGCATCGAGTCAACTTAAAAAAACCGGAGGGTGTCATGATGACACCCTCCGGCTTCCGGCTTTCAGGGAGCCGGAGTGCCCGTCTTGCTACCCGCCGCTGCCGGCGGGCGTTGCCCCGGGTAGGTTGTGTAGCTGTCCTTGTGCGGTTTGACACCCTCTTTGGGTGCCTCACTGCTACAGCCACCCGCGAACACGGCGAGCGCAAACATAGTCAGAAAGATGGCGTAGCTCGCGCGGCGATTTGTCATTTATGACTCCTTTCTAATAGGACTGTGCGCCCGCGTCGCAAGCCGCCGCGGTGTCGAACAGTTTGTCGGTCAGTTTCGCGCCCCGGAAGTAGCCGTGATACAGCGACGTGGAAGCCCCGCCATCGTTGCCCCCGACCGTCATTTTCGACCACTTGGCGTGACCGTCCGTGAACGAGAAGTTCGTGCCGCCCGTGTGGCGCGGCGTGGTCTTCAGATTGCCGAGGTCGCCGGTCAGGTCGCCGTATCCCCAGTCCTTCGTAGACTGGTTCCAGTAAGCGGTATATTTCGTGGCACCCGGGTCTCTCTGGCAGCTGTGCCAACTCATCACATATCGCCCTTCGCCGGTCAGGACCACTTCTGCGGGGGATGCGATGTTCGCGAGCGGCGTCGGAACGACCTGGTCGCCTTCCATTTTGGCGCGGTCCTGATTGAACAGGGGTTCATTCAGTGCGTACGACGACTGGTACCGCTGATTCGGATCGACTCCGCCCGGGGGGTAGTATCCCTTCACGCCGAAGTTCTGCTCTTCGGAGCCGTTGTTCGGGCAGGCATAGATGCCTTTGCTTTTTGTGTAGGTGAAGAGAATGTCGGTCCAGAACATTTCGTTCCCCGCCGGGTCTGCCTGGTTTGCGTCGTTGCCATTCCAGCCGAACGGGAAGAACGTCTCGTCATAGTCCTGGACATACTGCATGAATGCCAATCCTATCTGTTTCTGGTTCGACAGGCATGAAATGGCACGCGCCTTCTCGCGCGCTTGAGCAAAAACGGGGAATAGTATCGCCGCGAGGATGGCGATAATGGCGATGACAACCAGCAGTTCTATCAGGGTGAAACCTGCGGTCGCACGGCGATGAGTGTGTTTGACACGGGTCATAGGATACGATGCCTTTACTATAGTTGAGATGAGCACAAACGAACAAAGCAGAACGGACGCTGTCTGGCAGGAATCCGGGATACCTCTCTTTTTGGTGGAGGTCCCCTTTGGTAGGTGGTACGAGAAAAGTATCGGAGTTCTTCTCGCTGAGGACGCTACATCACGCTCTCAAATCCAATTGGTATATACCATAGGCATAATGCTTTCCGCAAGAGAATTTTGCGAAAGGCGAGTGAAAGGCGAAATTTCAGATTCATGAAGCCGTTTGTCATTCTCTTTTCCGGTAACGCTCCTCCCGTCCTCTGCGGAATTGGCGATTATTCCGCGCGTCTCACGGAGGAGTTGCGGGGGAGCGGCTACCCGGTCGAGATCTATTCTCGCGCCCAAGGGGGTGTCATGGAAACCGCTACGACCTCGACACCCGTTGCGAAACCGGGCACCGCCGGGGTCGATACGTTACTTGCACGAATTGCGAAAAGACGACCCGACATTATTCATCTACAGTATGAAGCCGACGCCTTCGGCGACGACGGTTTTAGTCTCTTGCGCTTCGCGGTCGCCGCCCGCAGAATGCGGGTATCGCTGGTGACGACGTTTCACGCGCTGGACGGTCCGCGCTCGTGGGGCACGGCGCACCGGCTCGCGCTCATTGCGGGGATCATCGGAAGCCGCGACATCGTGGTCTGCTCGAAACGCCAGCACGACGCGCTGGGAAAACTGCCCGGTGTCGGCGGAAAAACGCATCTCATCCCGGTCGGGAACACGGTCCCGGTCATGGGAAAACGTTCGGCGCGGGTTGCGGGGGAGCCGCTCCGGCTGGTCTACTTCGGGTTTGTCTGGCGCGGGCGAAATCTGGAAACGTGCGTGCGCGCTCTCGCCGCCGTACACGCACAGACCCCGGCGACCCTGACTATCGCGGGCGGGATCAAGGACGAAGCATACCGACGCGCCGTCGAATCGCTCGCGGCGTCGCTGGGCATGTCGGAACGGGTAACATTCACCGGGGATCTGCCCGCCGCCGCGCTTTCGCAAATCCTCGCCGACGCCGACATCGCCCTGCTCCCGTTCGCGACCGGCGTTTCGACGGGACGTAGCACGTTCGCCGCCGTCCTCGAACACGGCGTACCGACGGTGACGATGGCGACGCCGGGGAATCGCATCCCTGAGTTCCGCGACGGGGAGAATCTGCTTTCGGTTTCGCCCGACGATGTTGACGGCTTCGTGCGCGAAACAGTACGGCTCGCGACCGATACCGCATTGCGCCGGTCCCTCGCGGCGAACGTGCCGACCCTCGCCAAACTCTTTTCGTGGCAGGAGATCGCGCGAAAGACCGCGAATCTGCCGTCGTATCGTGGGGATTAGGTTGTTGGATGACTGGTTGTCGCCGTCGCTCGGTTCGGAGCGTGAACGCTTCCGCTACGCGCCTTCGGCGGGAACCCTGCGGGTTTGGGGGCGGCGCGACGCCGTTATC
>JAYULM010000132.1:0-1248 GCA_043763605.1 Armatimonadota bacterium
GAACGATTTCCCGACGCGAAGCGTCTACAGCCGAAGGCTTCCACCGGAACCCTTTAGCGTCCGAACCAAGTCCGCACCGCTTTTCCGCTCACTCCCCCAAGCCTTACTTCCCGTCCGTCAGCAAGTCCCGCAGGGCGGAATCGACGTCGCCGAACCGGAACGTGAACCCCGCTTCCTGTAACACCGTTGGGGCGACACGCTGGCTGTAGAGCAGAGCATACGCGAACTCGCCGAGCGCCGCCTTCAACGCGAACTCCGGTACGGCGATCACCGCCGGTTTGTTGTACACGCGCCCGATAGCGTGCGACAGATCGGCACTCGTGACCGGGTTGGGCGCGACGGCGTTGAACGCCCCGCGCAACCGAACGTCGGTCGCCGCGCGTAGAAACATTTCGACCAGATCGTGCAGATGCACCCAGGGCACCCACTGTCGACCGCTCCCGAGCGGACCGCCCAGCCCCCATTTGTACGGCGGGATCGGCGAACCAGGCGGATGCAGGATGCTTTGTAGCGGTCCCCCGCCCCGCCCGAAGACGATCCCGATGCGCGGCGTCACCACTCGCACCCCGGGCAGAACGGCGGCGCGGTTCGCCTCGCCCTCCCACGCAACACACAGCCGCGCCAGAAAATCGTCGCCGGGCGGGTCGGTCTCGACAATCACATCGTCGCCCCGGTCGCCGTAATACCCGACGGCTGACGCGCAGACGAAAACGCCGGTCAAACCGGTATCCACGAGGAGACGCGTGGAGTCGGTACGCGATTCGATCAGACGGGTCTTGTATTCCGGCGTCCACCGCTCCCCGGCGACGGATTCCCCGGCGAGGTGAAACACAACGTCGGCGGCGCGTACTTCCTCCCGCCACGCGCTGTCATCGCCGCTCCCCCAGTCCAGACAGCGGACGGACGAACCGAGCGTCTTTTGTGCACGCCCGGCGTCGCGTGAAAGCACGGTGACAGCATGGTTTTCCGCAAGAAGGCGGGCGGTCAGGGCACGCCCGATAAAGCCGGTGGCTCCGGTGACGACAGTTTTCATAGGACACCCAGTCTACCTGTAATTTACACTTTTCTTCTGTCCTACGCGGACGGCGCCAACCTTACGTTGGATCGTTGTACCTGCGGTGCTCTTTTCAGTTTCGCGAGCCGAGTTATCACTTGCTGTTTTCCCGCGAATTAGCCGGTTCGGGTTTTCACGGCGTGAAAACCCGAACCGGCTAATTCGCGGGAAAGGACCGAACGCCAACCACGCAA
>JAYULM010000133.1:0-4342 GCA_043763605.1 Armatimonadota bacterium
GGCACACGAAACGCCTCCGGTGTCTTACTCCCCCTCTCCCTTCGGAGGGAGAGGGGGTTGGGGGGTGAGGGCATACGGGGGAGATCCCCCTACTTCGCCAGCCCTTCCAGTTCGATCCAGCGGCGTTCTTCCCACGAGCGGATGCCCGCCTCGGCTAATTGCACGCCCTTCGCACCTTCACGCAGGTCGTGCGCCCACGGCGCGTCCTGTACCACGTGGCGCAGGAACATCTCCCACTGCACCTTGAAGCCGTTGTCGAAAACCTGGTTCGTCGGCACCGTCATCCAGTCGGTCGCGAAGTTGATCGGCGAGTCCTGATCCGGGTTCCAGACCGGGCGCGGGGTCGCGCCATACGGTTGCATGGTGCATCCGCGCAGACCCGCGACCGCCGAGCCTTTCGTTCCGTCCACCTGCACCGTCAGCAAATCGTCGCGCTTCACGCGCACCGTCCACGACGAATTGAAGTGCGCGATGATGCCCCGTTCCAATTCGAACGTTGCGTACGCCGAATCGTCCGCCGTGCAAACGTACGGCTTACCTGACTCGTCCACGCGCTCTTTAACGTGCGTCGCGCCGAGGCACGACACGGCTTTGACCGGCGCGAACAGGTTGTCTAAGACGTACCGCCAGTGGCAGAGCATGTCCACGATGATCCCGCCGCCGTCCTCCTTGCGGTAGTTCCACGACGGACGCTGTACCGGGATCTGGTCGTGCCCGGTGAACACCCAGTAACCGAACTCGCCGCGCACTGACAGGATGTCGCCGAAAAACCCGGACTCGATCAGCCAGTTCAGTTTGACCAGACCGGGCAGGAAAAGTTTGTCCTGAACCACGCCCTGCTTGACGCCTGCCTTCTTCGCCAGCGTGTACAGTTCGTAGGCTTCCGCCGTGGTCGTGCCGCTCGGCTTCTCGCAGTAAATGTGCTTCCCCGCCTCAATCGCCTTCTTGACTGAGGGGGCGCGCAGTTGCGTCAGTTGCGCGTCGAAGTAGATTTCGTTCAACGGGTCGTCTAAAACCGCGTCCAAGTCGGTCGAAACCCGCGCGTTGATCCCCGAACGCGCGGCGAGGGCTTCCAACTTCGCGGCGTTGCGCCCGACCAGCACCGGGTCCGGGATCAATACTTCGCCGTCGGACAGCGGCATGCCGCCCGCCTTGACAATCGCGGCGACCGAGCGCAACAGGTGCTGGTTGGTGCCCATGCGCCCGGTGACGCCGTTCATAATGATGCCGATTTTTCGTGTTTTCATTGGGTTTCCTCGGCGAAGGGTGCGGATGGTGCGGTGTCGGTGTGTTGCGGTCGTGCCCCGGTTGGCAGGGGCGGGGCATCATCCCCCGCCTTCGGGAGAGTCCCGGAGAGTTCCTGCCGCCAGTGCGCGACATCGCCCGCTGGACCGTAGGCGTAGAGCATGCGGAGCGGCGTGTCGCCGATGTTCGTCAGTTGGTGAAATACGCCGGGCGGTATGAAGACGGTCTGTCCGGTAGTCAGTGTCTGCCGCTCCGCGCCGAGGCACATTTCCGCCGTGCCGTCGAGGATGAAATACACTTCTTCCTGCTCCTGATTGTGCCACGGCACCTGCCCGCCGCGCGGCTCCAGCGTCACGTGCCCGAGCGCGAACGCCGTCGCCTGAATGGGGGACACGCCCCCGACGATGTTCTGGGTGCGTCGCCGTGCCGGGTAGACGCGCCCTTCGATCTCGTTCAAATCTGCAATGATCACGGATTTTTCTTTCCCGAGGGCGAAACAGCGGGCGCGCCGAGTTCCGTCGACAGTTCCCTTGCCGCCTCGCGCAGAACCGGGACGATGCGGGCGACGGTTTCGTCGCTTTCTGATTTCGACTGCCGGAGCATCGTGACGCCGACCGCCGCGATCACGCCGCCGTCCGCGCCGGAGACCGGCGCGGCGACAGCGCAAAGCCCGACGCGAAACTCCTCGTCATCGCGGGCATAACCCTGTTCGCGGACCCGGGCGAGCATGGCTTCTACCGCGTCGGGTGCGTTTACAGTGTGCGGGGTGCTGGCGGCGAGCGGTCCCGCTAGATATGCCTGCCGGTTCGCCTCCGATGCGTAGGCGAGCAGTACCTTGCCGACTGCCGTGGCGTGGAGCGGGAATATCGTGCCGACATCGCCAGTCAGGGACCATTGTTTTTGGTCGGGTGCGGCTTCGCGGGCGACACACAGGGCGTAGTCGCCTTCGCGCACCGACGCCTGGCACGACTCCCCGGTTTCCTGCGCAAGCCGTCGCAGGATCGGCGGTGCCACCCGCGCGACTCCGATCTGACGCCGTGCCCCGACCGCGAGCCGGAGCAGTCGCGCGCCGAGCCGGTAGCCGCCGCGCGGGCGGTCCTGCGCCAGATAGCCGCGCTCCCGTAGCGCGGTGACCAGTCGAAACGCCGTCGCTTTTGGTAGGCTAAGTTGCTCGGCGATCTGTGTTACGGTCTGGGGCGCGTCGAACCGCTCTAAGTACTCGAAGATGTCGAGAACACGATCCGCCGTGCGGCTGGTATCATATATGGAACTACTATTCCTATCCTGCGACATTGAGAATGATTGTAACATTGATACTTTCCTGGCGCAATAGTCGGTATTTCCCCCGAAGTAGATCAGCAGACGGAATGGGTCAGAGCCTATAACGAACGTACGATCCTCTACGCGTCAATCGGCTGGAATGTGGGCAGTCACAGTGCCCAGAACTGAACGAGTCCGTTCTTGTCGGCAGTAGCGAGTGTGGTTCCCTCCGGGGAAAATGCCAGCGCGTAGACGCCTTGCCCGAACTGCGTCAACGCGTGCCGCTGTCGTCCCGTTCGCGGTTCCCAAAGGCGGACGGCGTTGTCGCCGTAACCGGCGGCGAGCGTAGCACCATCGGGGGAGAATATGAGTGCGAAAGCCGGTTCGCCGTTGCCCGGACGTGTGCGGACCAGCGCACCCGAGGCGGTGTCCCAGAGGAGTACGTCCCCTTCCCGTCCGTCGGGCGCGGCAAGCAGTGTGCCGTCCGGGGAGAAGGCGATGTTGTGCCGACACCCGGTGTCGTTCGGTCGAACTAATCTGTGAATACGCTCCCCGGTTCTGGTGTCCCAGACGCGCACGTCGCCGCCGCGCCATACGTTCGCCGCTTCCGGGTCGGCGTCCCGCAGGTGGGAGCCGGTAGCGAATGTTGCCCCGTCGGGGGCGAAGGCGATAGAGGTGACGTAGTTCAGGTGCGGCGCGACTTTCGACACTGGTTCGCCTGTCGCCAGCTCATAGACGACCGCCATCCCCTGCTGACCGGACGCGCGATACGTTTCGTACTCTTCCTGCCCGCCGACCGCTACCTGGCGACCGTCGGGCGAGACCGCGATGCATTTCGCGGCGGGCACGTTTCCGATGGTTCGGACGACGGTGCCCGTCGCCGTGTCCAATACCAGTATCTGCCCTTCGCGCCCGCCGCGCTGTCCCGGTAGCCCCGCCGAAACCACGACGCGCCCACTGTCCGGCAAGAACGTCGGCTGAAACGCCCAACTCGTGTGCGGCACGGTCCAGAGCAGATCGCCTGTGCCCCCTTCCCAGCAGGCGATGACGGTGTCGAACTTTTCCTCGTTCACCTCCAGCACGGCGACGGTGACCACACGGCTACCGTCCGGCGAAAACGCGATATGCCACACTTCGCCCACCGAATCCAGGCGGCGTAGGAGGCGTGGCGCGAGATCGCCGCGTCGGGCAGTCTTTATCTTATCCAGGGGTGTCTGTTCCATAATCGTTTCCAGCTCTTTACGTAGTCGGGCACGCGCGTTGCGCAGGCGGCTTTTGATGGTGGTTTCGGGAACTTCGAGGAAATATGCGATCTCTTGCAGGGACATTTCGCGCCGGTAATAGAGCGACACGGTCAACCGTGTCTGCGGCGAAAGGCACCGAAGTGCCTGTTCGAGCAGTAGCCGGTCATCGACCGCCGCCGTCTCCTCCCTGCCGAGATCCCCTGCGGCGTCGAGCGACACCACGGGCTTGTGGCGACGGTGGTTCTGGCGGCACGCGTTGATGGTCACGCGGTGAAGCCATGGTCCAAGTCGCTCCGGTTGTTGCAACTGTCCCAGGTGCCTATAGGCGAGCAGAAGCGCGTTTTGCACGGCGTCGGCGGCATCGTCGGCGTTGTCGCAGTAGGCGCGTGCGGTCGCCTGGAGCGCACCCTCGTAGCGATACACGATCATCTCGAACGCTTCCTTTTCTCCTGCCCACACCCGCCGCACCAGATGGGCGTCATCGTTGTTGTTCATCGTTTCCATAAAGTTCTCGATCCGCTAACAAGATGCATCTGTTTCGCGCTCTGGTGCCATGCGGAAGATCGGACAGGAAAATTATTCTGCGCGGAACC
>JAYULM010000134.1:0-16382 GCA_043763605.1 Armatimonadota bacterium
GAGGCGACGGGGTGCCGCGTAAGCCAAACGCCCCCGGCGACGCGAAGCGTCTACAGCCGAAGGCTCCCAGCGGAACTCTTTAGAGTCCGCATCCCCTGCCTTTGCCAACGGCGCGGGTCACGGCACATACGACGTTTCGCCCGGCGGCTTTCCTGCCGCTTCGTCGGTAGCGGGCGTGGCACGATACAGAGCGAGGGCGCGTTCTCGCTGGACCTTGTGATCTACAATCGGTCGCGGATAGTCGCGCCCCAGCACGCACCCGACGGCTTCCTGCTCCCGCTCCGACAACTCCCACGGCTTATGGACGTACTTAGCCGGGATGCGCTTGAGTTCGGGGCACCACCGCTTCACATATGCGCCGTCCGCGTCGAACTTCTCACCCTGCGAAGTCGGGTTGAAGATGCGGAAGAACGGTTGCGCGTCGGTGCCGGTGCCCGCCGCCCACTGCCACCCGCCGTTATTGGGGGCTTGATCACCGTCCACGAGCCGTTGCATAAAGACCCGCTCCCCGAGCCGCCAGTCGCAGAGCAAGTCCTTGCACAGAAACGACGCCGAGATCATCCGCGCCCGGTTATGCATCCATCCCTGCGCGTTCATCTGCCGTGACGCCGCGTCTACAATTGGGTAACCGGTCTTACCGTCGCGCCACGCCGCGAAAAGTGCGTCGTCGTTCTCCCACGAAATGCCGTCGTAGACCGGCTTGAACGCGCCGTTCTGCACATGCGGGAAGTGAAACAGGATCTGATAGTAGAAGTCGCGCCACGCGAGTTCCGACAGAAACGTATTCGCGCTGACGGCGATCTTGCCGGGCAGGGCGTCGCGGCGGGTGCGAACGGCGTCGAATATCTGACGAGGCGACAGCACCCCGGAGCGCAGATACGCCGACAAGCGCGACGTTCCTTCGTGCCCCGGATAATCCCGCTCGGTGCCGTACTCGCCGAGGCACGATTCCACGAATTTGTCGAGCCATTTCGCGCCCTCGGTTTCGCCGCCTTTGACCCGCACTTCGGGAGCCTCGCCGCCGTACTCGTCGGACACGCCGACGCTCGCGGGCAGTTCAGGAATCGCCTCGCTTCGCAGATTATCGGGCAGAACGATGCGCTTCGGGGCAGGCAACGGCGCGTCCATCGCCTGCTCGAACCAGACCCGCTTGTACGGCGTGAATACTGTGTAGACCGTGCCCGCTTTGGTCATCACTTCGCCCGGCTCGGTCAGCAGATGATCGTCGGTTTCGGTGACGCTCACGCCGCGCTGTTTCATCGCCTCCGAAACCGCTTTGTCCCGCTCGCGCCCATACGGTTCATACTCGCGCCCGAAAAACAGCGCGGTCGCGCCGGTCTCGTGGACGATCCGTTCTAACTCCTCTAAAGGCTTGCCGTGCCGGAGGATCAGTCGCCCGCCGATCTTGCGCAGTTCGTCGTCTAAGGATCGCAGGGATTCGAACAGGAAGCGGGCACGGACCGGGGCGGTTGTCGGATGCGTCAGGATCGTCGGGTCGAGAATGAACACGGGGACCACGGTTTCGGCGGACTGCACGGCTTCGGTGAGCGCGTGATTATCCCGCACCCGGACCCCGCGCCGGAACCAGACGAGGGCGGTTTTATGGGCAGATTGCATGGGGACAGGATACCCGTTTTTGGTCGGGGGAATGGATTCCCTCCGGTATGCGCCTTTCGGCGGTGGCGTTCTGCGAACGCAGGACTACCGGAAAGCGTTTGGCACGCCTGTTAGCCCTCCATGCCTGCCGTGTCCCACCCGCAAGCGGGTACCCGACGACGCCGAAGGCGCACACTGGAACGTTTCCAAACATCCGTCAACTGTCTCTTGCCAACGACGCGAGCGACACCTTTTCTGTGTGCGACTCTACGTGTGCAAAGTGGTCGAACAGGCTAACATCGCGTTCCCCTGAAAATACAGGGCACCACGCGGTGAAATTTATGTTTGCCAGCGGGCCGGATGTGGGATACTGCGTGTGTCGCCGCCTCGCTTGTTTTTATTCGCGCGGGCACGGCACAGAAAGTATTGCCCCGATGCACCGACTTACCTTTTTACGCTTCTCCCTTGTTGTTGCCGCGTGTTGCGCCGCAGCCGCCGTACACGCGCAGAACCCGTATACCCGCGCTCGCTCCTACATCTACGGACGCGACACAGCGGGCGGCACGATTCCGAACGGTTCCGGTGTCGCCACAATACTTGACGACAAGCAGAACGCGGCGGACATCGTCTCGAACGTGAATGTGTACACACCGTCGTCATCGTTCGCGCAAACGACTTCGGCAAGCAACGGAACCGGCTTGTCCCAGTCGTCCGCGACGGCGGGTTCGCTCAAAAACTACGCCCGAACGACGTTCCCGCCCGTTGATCTCGTGGACTACATCGCGTCTGAATCTACCGCGTCGGTGTATGACAAAGGCATCGTCACCGCGCCCGGATTGTCGTTCGGCGACCCGGTATCTCTCCTCATAACGCTGAACATTGACGGCTTGATAACGCCTGATCCCGCGTCTTACGGGTTTACCGGCGGCTATTCGTATATGCTGGCGAGTGTTCGCGTGTTCAATCCGAGCAACTTCTCGTTGCCGCGTCTCGATTTGGCGTTTGAATGGTCAAACATCCGGCATACCGCGCACGTTTTGACCGGGGTTTACAACACAACCGTGGGCGCGGAGATGGGCATGACGCTTTCCGCGAACGCGAACACGTATATCAGCGGTGTGACCCGCCCGTCAAGTGCGGAAGTGGCGTTTGGTAGCACGTCGCACCTGTACATCGACGGCGCGGGCGCGACACCGGACGCCGCGTTCTCGTCGCCGACGACCGGCTTTAACTATGCCAGTCCGGTCGTCGTGCCAGAAGCGGGAACGGCGGGGTTGGTGTTGGGTGTCGGGTGTTGGGTGTTAGGCGCGGTTGCCGTGCGGCGTCGCTCGATTCCGGGAAACGCCGTGCGCGCACGGCGATTCTTTCTCGTCGGGATTCGTCAGGGGGAAAGCGAGTTCCGCACCATCCGGGTGGCGGAAAAGTACGCCCCGTTTTTGTATTAGTGTTTCGACGAAACCGTGCGCCCGAATCACGGAATATAGTGCGTCATAGGTAAGCCAGTCAATAGTTGCCATTTACGAAAAGCCTTTCCTCGCGTCGTTTTTGGCGTCGCGGAGTTGTCGTGCCGCGTTCGCGTCGAACCGATTCGTGGTCGGAATACGCACACTGCGGCGCGTGGTTTGCGACATGCTTTGGTAGTGAATGTAGTATGCCACGTCCTTATTAGCGTCGTAGAAAATCAGCGCGACCGGGAATCTATCCCCGCGCCAGAATCGGTCGTCCACACGTACGGTCACGAAGCGGGGATGTTCCATCCTCCGGTGGAAGCCTTCGGCTTGCGTTCCCTACGGGAACAGGCTTGCCGAATTCGTCAGGCGGTCCCGTCACTCGTTTCCTGTTTCCGAAGGAAACCCAAGCCGAAGGCTTCCACCGGAGGATGGAACATCCCCGAACCCACCGAAGGAACGAACGTCCCACTCAAAGCGAAAGCGAAAGCGTCACCGAAACCACCGGCGGCGTCCCGTGGGCTTCACCAACCGCAAACTCCAACTTCTCGCAAACACGTCGCATCGCATCATTCTCCGCCAGTACATCGGCGACCACGCGGGCGAGACCTTCCGCGCGGGCGACCGCGATCAGTTGTTTCAGAAGCGCGGTTCCCAGCCCCCGGTACTGATACTCGTCCGACACCAGTAGCGTGAAACGGGCTTCGGAATCCGTGGAAACCGTGACGCCGTGCGACTTCGAGAGCCGCGCCACGGCGACGATACGTTCGGCGGCGTCCAGCGCGATCAGGGTGATCTCGCGGTCGTAGTCCGTCCCGGCGATACGTGCGAGGCGTTCGTGCGCGGTGCGCGTGTCGAGCGCGAGCGGTTCGAAATAGCGCAGTGCCACCGTGTGGTCGGAAAGCGTCTGGTGGAACGCGACCAGGCGCGGCTCGTCGTCGGCGCGGATCGGGCGTACCGGGATCGTCGTGCCGTCCTTGAGCGACACCGACGCCGCGTACTGCGCCGGATAGGGGCGGATCGCGGGGCGGGCGATGGTTTCGTCCTTGTCGTACAGAACGACGCGGGCGTCGAGGGCGATCATCGTTTCGTGGTCGACGAGGAGCGGGTTCAGGTCCATCTCCTTAATACGCGGGTTTTCGGCGATCAGCGCGGCGAACCGGACGAGCAATGTTTCGAGTGCCGCCATGTCTACCGGGGGGCGACCGCGCACGCCGAGTAGCGCGGTGTAGATCTTCGTCCGCTCCATCATGCGCCGGGCGAGCGTGGTTGTCAGCGGGGGCAAAGCCAGCGAGCGGTCCCCGAACACTTCGACGAGTTGCCCGCCGGTGCCGAACAGCAAAACCGGTCCGAACTGCGGGTCGGGCGACGCGCCCAAAATCAACTCATACCCCGACAGCTTCACCATCGGTTGCACCGTTACACCCTCGAACTCGGTCGCCGCGTGCCCGGCGTTCGCGACGCCCGCGCCAATCGCCGCGAAGGCTTCGCGCACGGCGTCGGCGTCCTTCAGGTTCAACTGGACGCCGTTGACATCGGTTTTGTGCGTGATCGTGCGCGAATTGATCTTCAGCACCACCGGGTAGCCGAATGACTCCGCCTCCCGCACGGCGTCATCGGGCGTGGCGGCGACACGTGTTTCCACGGTCGGGATACCGTATGCGTTCAGTAACTGCTTCGACTCGTACTCGGTGAGCAGGGTGCGGTTTTCGGACAGGACCGCGTCGAACAGTTTCTCCGCCGCCGCGTTCGCGCCCGCCGGAGACTCGCCTTTCGTTCCCGCCGGGGTTTCGTAGAGCGATTGTAAGTTGTCGGCGTACCGCCACAGGTAGTTGAACACCCGCGCGGCTTCGTCGGGGTAGGCGAATGTCGGGATGCCCGCTTCGGACAGAATCTGCTCGCCCGCCGCGACCGTGACGCCGCCCATCCACGACGCCAGCACCGGCTTGCCGAGACTCGTCGCGTATTGGCTAAGCAGTTTCGCGGTTTCGGTCGGGGCGGTCATCGCCTGCGGCGTCAGAACCACCAACAGCCCGTCGCTCGTGCTATCGTCGGCGGCGATAGCGAGGGTTTTGGCGTAGCGTTCCGCGCCTGCGTCGCCGAGCACATCCACCGGGTTGTTGTGCGACCAGTGCGTCGGCAGGAAACCGTTCAGCGCGGTCATGGTTTCGTCCGAGATCGGCGCGAGTTCGCCACCGCCGCCGATCAGCGCGTCGGTCGCGAGAACACCCGGACCGCCCGCGTTGGTGACAATCGTTAGCCGCTTACCTTTGGGGCGCGGTTGCTTCGCCAACGCCTCGGTCAGCGCGTACACGTCGGCGATGGAGTCCACGCGCAGTACGCCGACGCGGTCGAACGCCACATCCAGCACATCGTCGGAGCCGGTCAGCGACCCGGTGTGCGACGCCGCCGCCTTCGCCCCCACCGCCGTTCTCCCCGCCTTGATGACCAGAATTGGCTTGGACAGCGACACTTCCCGCGCCGCCGACAGGAACGACCGGGCGTCGCCGACGGTTTCCATGTAGATCACGATGCTCTGTGTGTTCGGATCGTCGCCGAGGTAGTCTAACAGATCGCCCCAGCCGACATCTAACATCGAGCCGAGCGACGCGAACGCGGAAAAGCCGATCCCTTCCTTGAGCGCGTGGTCCAGAACGGCGGTTAAAAGTGCGCCGCTTTGCGACAGGAACGCCACCTTGCCCGGTTTCGCCATCGCCTGCGCGAACGTCGCGTTCATTCCGGTCAGCGGACTCATGACCCCGAGGCAGTTCGGACCGACGATACGCATGCCGCTCTGCCGCGCTTCCGCCAGCACCTGCCGCTCTAACTCGATCCCCGGTTCCCCCGCTTCCTTGAACCCCGCCGAAATGATGATCGCGCCGCGCACCCCGGCTTCGCGGCACTCGCGGATGATCCCCGGAACGCTCGGGGCGGGCGTACAGACCACGGCGAGTTCGACCGGCTCGGGAATCGCGGCGATATTCGGGTACGCGCGGACGCCGAGTACGGCGGGGCGTTTCGGGTTCACCGGGTACACGGTTCCCCCGAACGGCGACGCCAGTAGGTTCGACACCAGCGTCCGCCCGACGCTACCGACGGTCTCGGTCGCGCCGATGACGGCGACCGATTTCGGCGCGAAAAAAACGTCTAAAGCGGGTTTACGGGCGGCACGGAGCAGGTCGTGCGCGGGGTCGGTGGTTTGCGAGGCGTCGGTGGGCATGGTGGCGGATTCTCCGAGGGGACGGGATAGATTCTATCGTAATAGTACCCGTTCTCTCGCGACAATCCGAAGCCACACGGTTGTGATGACGCCACGCGGTTGTGATCTAGTGGCTAACCAACGTTGACATCCTGTCGCAGGTATATGATCGAAGGATAATCGACTTCAGCCGAGCTGGTGAATCCGAACGGTCCGTTGGGGACGTTCTCGCCGTTGATTTGAGAGACGTTCAGCCACGAGAGTATCCGCAATTCCCCTATCCCGTAAACCGCCGGGCGTGAGCTCGCCGGGATTTGCGAGGGGATCAACCTGACCGTGCGCGATAGTATTTGGCTCGGCTCGAGTACAGTGCTCGCTTCCCGATCTATCGGTCCCGAGTCGCCATTCACTCTCAGATGCGCTGACGTGTTGCTGTATCCGAACCAATACTTGATGATTGGCGTTATCATGCGCAACTCCACCCTCTCGCGACTCACGTTCTGCACCCGGAAGGTCCATTCCACGGTCTCCTCAAGCGCGTAGTCGAGTTTAGGCATATCGAGCGTGAAGAGCAACGGACCGTACGTGCCGCGTTGCCGTGTCGTCAGCGTTTCGATACTGTCGGGACTGGGCGTGTCGCCGCTATCCCCGCCGCAACCGGCGAGCAAGACCGCGTTGCTACCGCCAATCACCAAAGGAACCGCTACCAGAACCCGCTTCAATACGTCGCGCCGTGTGTGCAAATTCGTTCATCCTTTTGACGACGGAGGTATTCCCGCATCGTTTGCTTGATTCGTCAATCAACCAGCGTCGTAGGTGTTCGGGGAGTGACGAAACTGGTGTGATGAGATATTGTCACAATGTCCAGTTTACTTACCTGCCCTCGTTGCGGTGCTGACAATCACCAGGTCAAAAATGGTACTGCTCCCAGTGGCAACGCCCGGTTCAAATGTCAGCACTGTCAGCGCACCTATGCTCTCGTCAAGAAGAGGGCTGGCTATCCTTCTGAAGTACGGCTGCGGGCGGTACAAATGTATCTCGATGGCACGAACTTCCGCCGGGTCGGGCGGTTCCTTGGGGTGAACTACCAGAGCGTGGTCAACTGGGTCGGCAGGTATGGCGACGCGGTCAAAGACTACCACGATAAAGCCCGCGCGAACGTTATTGGCTTCCCGCACGAGAATCCTGCCCCGAGTGCCATCGAAACCTTACCCCACGATGACCGCATGGGAGTAGCGAGTCTGGATGTCGTGGAAGGCGATGAAATCTTTACTTTCATCGGGGACAAAAAAAAATAAGGCGTACATCATGACGTGGGTGGAACGCGAGAGCCGATGTATCCTTGCCCATTGCGTCGTGATGCACCGCTCCGAGGACGACTTGCGGCACATGGTCTGGCAAACGATGCCCTCGGCGCGACAATACTTCAATAGACCTCTTGCATAAGTGTCTTCAAACTTAGTGTTCATATCGTTCGTATGTTTCGTATGTTCTACGAGAATATCAAAGATTACGCGCCGGAAAAGTTCAAGCGTCTTACCGGCGTCACCCCGGAGACGTTCGCTATCATGGTAGATGCCCTGCGCCGCGCGATGCGCGTCTTCGGGCGCCCTCCGACGTTGTGTTTGCAGGATCGCCTCTTGATGACGCTCATGTATCTACGCGAATACCGCACCTACGAACACATCGGCGAGACGTATGGCGTCAGCGAGTCCACCGTGTGCCCGTCGGCACACTTGCCGACCCGCACGGTCAAGCGCGTAGAGAATGCCTTGATAAGCGACGAGCGTTTTCACTTGCCTGGCAAGAAAGTGTTGTGCCAAAGTGACACGGTTTTTGAGGCGACGATGATAGACGCGACCGAGTGCCCTTGCGTGCGAAAGTTGTCTAAACAACTTTGCGCGTAACGCCCTAAAAAAAACAGGCACGCCACTACAGCGGAAAGAAGAAGCGTCATACGCAGAAAGGGCAGGTGATTGCCGACCAGATATCGGGGAGAATTCTTGCGACCGCCTTTTGTGCAGGCAAGAGGCACGATTTAGCTCTCTACCGGGCCAGTCGGACGGCTATGTTGTCCCGTATTGCGAATGTAGCAGACAGTGGTTATCAAGGGATTAAAAAAGACCATGCTAACAGCGAGACGCCTAAGAAAAAGTCGAAACATCATCCGTTAACAGTCGATGACAAGAAAAAGAACCGCGCCCTTGCCCAGAGGCGGATGGGATGCGAACATATCATGGGGCGTTTGAAGGTGTTCCGTATTTTGTCGGAGAGATATCGGAATCGTCGCAAGCGATTTGGGTTGCGATTCAACTTGATAGCAGCAATTCACAACTTAGAGTGGTGCAAATAGACTTTTGCAAGAGGTTTAATGATGCTTTCTCCCTCTACGACAGTATCGGCTACCCCGGCGAACATCGGAGTCTGCCCAACAAGCGCGAGACGTTCAGCGTGGAGGGCGACAACGCGGAGTTGCGAAATTGCCGCAATTTGCGCGTGCGTCATTATTTAGCCCACCTCGCCCGCCGTAGCCGTTGCTACTCCCGGCGTTTGGAAGCACTGGCTCAGGCGGTCGATCTGTTCGTGGTGGCATGGAACCGCCGACAACGCTTTCACGCAGAATATCCTCTACCGACGAAACCTGATAGAATTCATCACACCGATTTAGTCACTCCCGTAAATATCGTCCTGCTTGCCGCGATACGGTTCGGTGTCCAGCTTGCGCCACGGGGAGGGGGGAGTAGGTGTTGGGTTCGCGGAAACTGCGTTTCCGCTGTGTTGGGTGTTAGGTGTGGGGACGGTCGTCGTCGGGGCGTTCGGCGGCGGTGGCGGGACCGGTTTGGCGTCCTGGGGAGACGCGAGGCAGAGAAGGGCGATAAGTGCGGGAAGAGAATACATCATGCGAGTATAGAGTATCGGCGCGGTAAAATGGTTGCGCTATGGACCCTGAATTGACTATCCGACCTGCAACCTCGCGGGATACCGCCGCCCTATCGGCGTTTGCCGCCCGCACCTTCCGCGAAGCGTTCGAACACATGGTCCCGCCCGCCGCGATGGCGCATTACCTCCACGATTCGTTCGACGAAGCGCGGGTCGCTGCCGAGATCGCGGACCCCGACACGATTTTCCTTGTCGCGACGGACGACTCCGGGGCGTTTGCCGGTTATTGCAAATTGCATTTCGGAACCTCACCCCCGGGCACCCGGAGGGTACCCGGGGGTGAGGTGCCTGACGACCAACCGGAGCGTCCCCGAATCCCGGTCAAACTATGGCGACTGTATACGGCGCGGGAGTGGCAGGGGCGCGGCGTCGGCGTCCAACTTCTGGAATGCGCGGCGATGATCGGTAGCAAGCGTCATGGCGAGTTGTTATGGCTCACGGTGAACACCGGCAACACCGGCGCGGTGCGCTTCTACGAGCGGAACGGCTTCATTCACGCCGGTTTTACGACGTTCGACCTGGGCGGCGACATTCAGCGCGATTTTGTCATGGTCCGAGAGTTGCCGACGGTCCGGGACCGGCATTCCTCGGTCGGACGGTGAACCGTTCCGCTACGCGCCTGCGGCGGACGCACCGGGTGCGGCAGAGACGGTTGCGTCACGCCACGGCGTATCCCGCTCGCAGAGCGTCCGCCGCAGGCGCGTAGCGGAACGGTTCACCGTCCGACCGAAAGATCCCAGCACCCTAACACCTGACACAGCGGAAACGCAGGCGGCGGAACACTTTCCGCCAATTCCGCGAACCCAACACCTAACCCCGAATCGATTCCGCCAGTAGCCACCCGGTCGCGATGGCGTTTTCGAGCCGGATTCCGCCGCAACCGTCGCCGCAGATGTATAACCCTTGCGCTTTGTCCGAGAGGAACGGTTCGCCGGTGGTTTTCGTCGGCAGGGCGTACCGCCAGCGGTGGGTGTGCGCTTCGCGTACGGCGAGACTTTTCCCGCCCAGGCTTTCCACCGCCGCGAGAATTGCCGCCTGCACGGAATCTTTCCAGTCCTCGATATGTACCCGGCTCCATGTCCCGGATCCGTGCGCGACGATCACCGGTTCGGGGAAGCGGAAGTCGCGCTTGGTGTGATCCCGCGAAAGCCAGCCCAAGACCGGGTGGTTCTTAAACTCCAGTGCCGTTTGCTGGAGCGGAATATCGTTCTCCAGCACGGCGATCACGGTCCACGCCGGATCGTACGTCACGGCTTCCAACTGGGTACGCCATGTGTCCGGCAGGAAAGTCCCCGCGAGGCGCAGGAGTTGCTCGGCGGGGAGAGTCAGGCAGAGGTTTTTCGTCGTGAACGACACCGGGGTTTCGCCGGGGTGCGCGTGTCCGGTAGCGACCCATTTGTCACCATCCTTCGCCAGTGCGGTGATCGTCGTGCTGACGCGTACGTCCGTGCCGCGCGCGAACCGCTCGGCGATGGACTGCATGCCCGAAGTCGGGGCGTAGCGCGGGTGCCCCGGCTCGCGCTCCTTAATTTCGCCGCGCTCCCACGTCGGGTAGCCGCGATTCCAGATGCGCAACGTGCTTTCCGACTCGTCGAGCCACGCCTGCGCCCAGCGCGTCAAGCGGTCGCTTTTCGACGTAAAGTACTGGGTTCCGTAGTCGCACAGGCTCCCGGTCGCCAGAGTGCGCGTCGCGCACCGCCCGCCGACCACGCGCCCTTTGTCCACACAGATCACCGTCGCGCCGGTCTTGCGCAGATCCCCGGCGAGGGCAAGCCCCGCGACCCCTGCCCCGACCACCAGATAATCACTCGTTTCGCTTTGCATCGTGGCTGTAGCATACCCGATGATGGGTTTGTGCCGCCAAAATGTTCGCAAGCGCAGCCCGATGCCATAGTCAAAGTGCCGCCGATGAACACGCGACCTGCTCCTGTTTCTCTCCCCCCGCCCTGTTTTACTCTCGCCCGCCGCCCCCTCTCGTTTTGCTCTCACCCCCGGGTACCCTCTGGGTGCCCGGGGGTGAGAGCAAATACCTGATCCGCCGCCCCTCAAAATCCGGTCGGTGCGGACCCGCCGAGACGCTTCAGGGCTTCCTGCGCGGCGAAGACGTGCGGGGAGCCGGGGAAGCGGCGTAGAAGCGTCTGGTAGAGGAGGACCGGCTCGCCCGCGTTGTCGGAGTGCTTCTCCGCGACGAGCCGTTCCAGAATCTGGGCATAGCGAAGCAGGGCGGTTTCGGCGTCGGGACCGGTGCGCTCCTGCTTGAAAATCCGCTTGAACAGTTGCGACGCGAGGCGGAGCGAACTCACGTCGCCGTTGCGTTCCAGGCGAGTGGCGAGCCGGAGCACGGGCGGCGTCGGCAGTTTCGCGCGCTCCGGGGACACCGCGAAGATGGCACTCGCCAGTGGTGCCGCATTCGCCCGTTCCGAGACCAGCGGACCGTAGCGATTCAGGGCGTCCACGAAAAGCGGCTCCCAACCGGGGATCGTCGGGTCCGCGACCCGGTCCACGTAGGCGAGGATCAACTTTTCATTGTCCGGCTCGCGGCGCACCAGGTCGGCAAGTTCGTGGATAGTCAGGGCGGACAGGTTCACGCCTTCTGCCCGCATCCGGCGCGCCTCGGACGCCCGCCGCCCGTCACGCGGGATCTCCAACAACGCGACTGTGGCGAGACCGCCGATCAGCCCCCCCATGTGTGCGAAATTCGCGACGCCGCTGAACCCGCTCAAAAAAATCGCGCTCACGATGTCGAACAGAAAGAGATATAGCACCACATACTTCGCCTGCCAGTGCCAGTTCGGGGTATCGCCGCGAACGATAAACCAGACTATCCAGCGGTATATAGTAATGGGATCGCTCAAAAACACACAGATCGTGGCGAAGGGGAAAAGCCACAGATACGCGCCGATGAGTCCCATGACCGCGCCAGACGCGCCGACGACGAACGATTCGGGGGCGAGCACTCCGGTGACGAGAACCTGGAGAAAACCGGCGAACATTCCGGTTACGGCGAACAGGGCGGCGAACCGTCCGTGCCCGACGCGCCCTTCGACCGCCGGACCGAACACCCAGAGAGCGAGCATATTGCCGATTAGATGGGGCAGGCTCGCGTGTAAAAACAGGTGGCTCAGGAGGCGGTGCGGTTCGCGAAAAACCATCTCCCACGACAGCGCGAACCGGTCGGCGACGGTGCCTCGCAACGCGAGAAACGGGTTCTCGAAGTCGTTGCTACCGGAATCCAGGTTCGCCGTCAAAAAATAAATAACTGCGTTAACCGCGATCAGCGACAGGGTTACAAACGGGAACCGTTCGGGGGCATTTTTCGCGCGATAGGGGACAATCAGCACTGGCGTTCTCCTGCAAACAAAAACGGTCGGGTCGTTTCGGCGAAATTAGTATTCACCAAACAACCCGACCGTCCCTGCACCGACCGAAAAAATGGAGAATAGCGGGATCGAACCGCTGACCTCTTCAATGCCATTGAAGCGCTCTCCCAGCTGAGCTAATTCCCCGTGTCCGGCGAAAATTTTTCATTCCCACCGCGCGAACGGAATACAGTATACCGCGACTCCGTCCGCACCGCAATAGCAAAATCCGGTGCGAATCGACACTATCGGCGATGCGTTGCGCTTCGCGCTTCGCCAGGTCCGACGCGCGGTTAGCGCGGCTCAAGCCGGACAGCGCGGCGTGTCGGCCACGGGTTCGTGACCGCACGGCGCGGTTTAGGTTGCACCCACTCGTTCGGGACGCGCACACCATGCAGGACTTCGGCGGCGGCGGCGATGACCGGCGCGAACGTTTCATAACAGCGCGGACAACCCAGCAACCCCGTGCGGTTTAACTCGGACTCGGAAAGATAGCAGGCGGAGCAGATACGCGTAACGGAAGACGGCGACTCCGCATCATGCTCCGGCGCGGGGGGGACGCGGGACTCGCGTACTGCCGCGTCGTCCCCGACCGATGTGATATCGGGAGCGGGCGGCGCGAGCGGTCGTTCGAGTAACGCGGGCATAGACAAAAAGATTGTAGCACGGCGGGCTGACGGCGGCAAGTTTTCGGTGGGAAATCGTGGCGTATCTCTGCGGGCGAGACATGCCTGTACGCGTTCCGCCGAAATCGTGTAAAATGAAAGAACAGACGTAGCTCGCGCGCCCTATGAGTACCCCAAACATTGAAGAAGCGATCATCGGCATCGACCTCGGCACCTCGACCTCCGCGATTGCCGCGCTGATCGGCGGTCGCCCCGACCTCATTCAGGACGCGCAGGGGGATCGTATCGTGCCGTCCGTCGTGCAGATAACACCGGAAGGTGACACGCTCGTCGGCGCGGTCGCCAAACACGGCGCGGTTGCGTTCCATGACCGCACCGCCCAGGAAGCCAAACGGCTGATGGGGACCGGAGAAAAGATAAAGATCGCCGGGGGGACGAAAACCCCGGAAGAGATCGGCGCGATGGTACTTGGCTACCTGAAAAACGCGGCGGAATCGAAACTGGGACGCGGCGCGGTGCGCGACGTGGTGATCTCGGTCCCGGCGCGCTTCGAGAACGCGGCGCGCGAAGCGACAAAACGCGCCGCCGAACTCGCCGGGCTGAACGTGCTCCGCCTGATCAACGAACCCACGGCGGCGGCACTCGCCTACGGACTGGACCGCCTGGAGAATAACCAGAAAGTCCTGGTCTTCGACTTCGGCGGCGGAACCCTTGACGTGACTATCCTGGAAATGTTTGACGGCGTACTGGACGTGAAAACGTCGGTCGGCGACGACAAACTGGGTGGCAAGGACGTGGACGAGGCGGTCGTGAAAATGTTCCGCGAGGTGTACAAAGACCAGCACGGCAAGTCGCTCCCGCCCCCGTCCAAAGACCGAAAGGTCGCGCAGATCCTGAAAGAGGAAGCCGAGTCCGCGAAACGCCGCCTGTCGTCGTCGGTGACGCTTTCGATAGACATCCCCTATGTTTCCACCGACGGCGGACTCTCTTTTCTGTTTACGCGGCAAAAATTCGAGGAGATTTGTGAGCCGCTCCTGATGCGCGCGATGGCACTGGTGAACGAGGCGTTATCCCGCGCCCGCCTGCAATGGGCGGATATAGATGTCGTGTTACCGGTCGGGGGGTCGTCGCGCATCCCGCTCTTCCGGCGGGCTATCGAATATGCCTGGGGCAAGGAGTTGCGCGAGTACGAGAACCCGGACGAAGCGGTGGCGAAAGGCGCGGCTATCGCCGCCGGTCTGGAAAAACGGTTGTACGGAGGCGATTCCGACATCGTCGTTCAGGACGTGTCGCCGCACCGTTTAGGCGTCGCAACCATCAAGCAGGTCGGGACGGGGCAGTTCGTGGAAGACTATTTTTCCGAGATTATCGCGAAAGATACCAAACTGCCCGCGCTGGCGAAGCGGTCGTACCGCGCGGCGTTCGGCGACGGCGCGGAGGTCGTCATTCGCATCTTCGAGGCGGCATCGGATGCCAACCTGTGCCGCGATCACCGCCTGGTGAACGAGTTGCGGATGAAGCGGTTCGACTCTGCCGACCCGGCGGAGGAGATACAGGTCGAATTCGTGTACACGCTGGATGGTACCCTGAATGTTTCCGCGCGCTACATTTCCGCGCCGATGCTGAAAGTCGAAGGAGTCTACGACTTGAATGCTCTCCGGTCCAGTAATGTTGCCCCGACCACGGCGGGTTCCTCCATACCCGCCGGTGATACGCGCCCGCCGGTCGATCTGTTGTCGCTTGCCCCGTCTACCATTGCCGCAACGGGACCCGCCATGACCGGGCTTCTGGACGAAGCACCGCCGCCGCCCGCCCGGTTGCCGACCCCAAACAACCTGACACCCGCACAGATCGACGCGCTCTGGAAAAAACGCCCCGGTGCGGACCAGTGTGCCCCGCTCCTCGAACAGGCGGAACGGGCGGCGGCGGAACACCCGGAGTCCGCGAAGTTCATCCGCGCGTCGGCGGACGAATTGAAGATGGCACTCATCTCCGCCACGGACGCGGATGTACGCCAGAAGTTGGACAGCCTGACCGATGTGCTATTCGACCTTGCATGACGGCGAATCGGACCACGAAGAACTTTTTCTTTTGGTACAATACGATAGCGAAAGGAGAGCACATGAGCCTGTATTTTCGCGACGACGAAGAATCGATCCGGTTCGTCGATCAGCTCGACATAAAGCAACTGACGGCGACCGTGGTCACACGTCAAGAGCACGACTTCCGCTGTGTGCCCGAATTATCCGTCGCCCCGGGTCAGACGCAGAGTCGAACGCCGACCCCGACGGACAGAAAGTACTATAGATTATGCGTTTGGGAATCGGTTCATTTTCGTATCCGTGGGCGGTCGGGGTGCCGGGACAGGCGCGTCTGCCCCAGCCGATGGACGCCTTTCTGCTCCTCGAAGCCGCGAAGTACCTCGGGGTGCAGTCCGTGCAGTATGTGGACAACCTGCCGCTCACGAATCTATCCGAACGGGATTTAGTCGAGCTCGCCGCCCGTGCTGCGGACGCCGGGATTAAGATCGAGGTCGGAATGCGCGGCACCGACGCCAGTGACGTACGCACACACCTGCAGTTTGTCCAGCGGTTCGGCGGCGACTACCTGCGGATTATGACCGACGGGGCTAAGCCGGACGACACGCCAAACACGGATCAGATTTTGGAGCGGCTCTTCCCGCTCGTTTCCGAGTTCGACGACGCGGGCGTGAAGATCGCGCTGGAAAACTTCGACCGGTTCACCGCGTATGACGTGGTCGGCATGGTCGAGGCACTCGGGGACGATGTCGCGGGCGTTTGTCTGGACACGGTGAACTGCTTCGGGGCGGGCGAGGGTCCGGCGAACGTAATCGAGACGCTCGCGCCGTATGTAGTCAACCTGCACATCAAAGATTTCCAGGTCCGCCGCCAGCCCCACCGCCTCGGCTTCGTGATCGACGGCGCGGCGGTCGGGCAGGGGCAGTTGGATGTTTCCGCGTTACTGGCACAACTACAGCACACGGTTTCCGTGACTCTGGAGCAGTGGACGCCGCTCGGGAGCGACATCGAAGCGACCTGTCGCGAGGAGGCGAACCGGGTCGAGGCGAGTATCGCGTATTTGAAGCCGCTGGTGCAATAAGTGCCCTTCAAGAAATAAACTGTTCGTTTTATGACGAATTTCCTCTCAATTAGATCACGACAATGCACAGTTTATTTATTGAAGGGCACTAAGC
>JAYULM010000135.1:0-16381 GCA_043763605.1 Armatimonadota bacterium
CCAAAGCAGGCATCGGAACCACTATTGTAGATCGTTTCAAACTCTTCGCGCGTCATGATTGGTTCGTATTATACCCACTATCCCCATCTGAGTAGTTACCATCACTCAGTGATAAGTTTGAGACAAATCAACAAGCAGTATCCATCCTATTTTTTGCGGAAGAGTATAACTTACTTCATTTTTTGCGATTATCGCGACTACAGAAACAAGATGAATCGACAGGTCAGATTCTTCACGGAGTAATGCGACTGTGGACAACCCAAGGACGGTGGGAGGAATTCGAGCGGTTGCTGAATGGTATTAATAATGAAATCCAAGACAGTTCTGGAGTCCAATGGATCGACATGAGGTTCTTTGGTTCAATGCTATGGGAATGCGACAAATGGTTGCATACTACCATCGTGATTTTTCGAGTTTTGAAATGATGCTCCACCGACTTGAAGTTCGTTACAAGGCGACTGGCAACCAGAAGAATCTTGCATTGATATTAAACCAGTTGGGAATAAGTGCCCAGGCACAAAGAAACTTCGACAAAGCAGAAGATTATTACCAACGCAGTTTATCAATTAATAATAGCGTTGGAGATGAGCATGGAATCGCAATGACTTTGGGGCAACTTGGCAACCTATCCACGATTCAGGAAAATTTCGACGAAGCGGAAACCTATTACCAAGAAGCGTTACATATATTTAGACGTGTCAAAGCGGAAGAAGGCGAAGCTATGACTCTACACCATTTGAGTATTGTCGCCCGAAATCGCGATAATCTAGATGAGGCAGAAAGTTATTACAAGCAAGGACTACTTATTTTTGAGAGATTGAATGCCACTCGTCCAGTTGTAGCTACCCTGCACGCGCTAGGAAACATCGCTTACTTACAGGAAAGATTAAGCGATTCAGAGAAATATTGCCGACGCAGTCTTGAAATTTCCCAACGTACTGGAAACGAGCATGTTATGGCAATGAATCTTCATCAATTGGGACTTATTGCTGTGGAGTATGGCAACATTGACGAGGCAGTGAAGTGGTACGAGCAAGCAGAGAGAATTTTATCGCGAATCAATGACCCGCACCGTTTGGAAATCATACGTGATTCGCTTAAGATCTTGTTGGGACAATAGCTAACGGGTGTTAATGGGCAATGCAACAAAAGGTGGGACAATGGACGAAGACGGATTTGTAGAGCAGGCACAGCAGGACGAGACGATGACGGCGTTTCTGACCGGGATCGCGGATGAGGCGCGTGGTGGTCCGCCGCCGAAGCGGTTCGGGATCATCGGTCCCGATCTTCTCTGGCTCGCGGCGGCGTATGCGGTCTTTTCGCTAACGAAGATCGGGCTGGACTATCTGCGGGGCAAGACCGCGCTTCAACTCGTCGCGGAAAAGACACAGACGATGAAACTGGTCATGGAGAAGACCGGGCTGGGTTTGAAGCAGTCGAAAGACATCGTGGACGCGGCTCTGGCGGAGGTGACGAAACGCAACTCGGACGACCCGATTCTTCAAGCACTACTTAAACTTCTGCCCGGTAACTCCCAGCCGCCCCCGCCCAAGCCCGAACCGGACGACGCTCCGCCAAAAGCAATAGAGTAGGCTCTACCGTTTGGTTCGGGGATGTTCCATCCTCAGGTGGAAGCCTTCGGCTTCGGTTTCCTTGGGGAACAGAAGGCAATCTTGAAGCCCGATAAAAACGCCAATCCTTGTAGAAAAGGTCCCCCTCCCTCCCCCTAACCCCCTCCCCCATCAGAATGGAAGAGGGGGAACCGGAGCCAGAGGGTTTGCCTGTTTCTCGAAACGTGGGTTCGTGTTCCCTTCTGGTTCCCCCTCTTCCATTCTGATGGGGGAGGGGGTTAGGGGGAGGGAGAAAGGGGCGAGCGTTCTCACCAAAATTTTGGCTTACACCGGAACCCTTTAGTGTCCGATCCGCCTCTACACCGCGAGGCGCACCATCGTCACGCCCGCGCCGCCGTCGTCGGGGTGGGCGAGGTTGTACGCGGCGATACGGGTGTCGGTTTTGAGCGACTCCCAGACCGCCTTGCGCATCTGACCGGTGCCCTTACCGTGGACCACGCGCACGTACTCCAAGCCCGCCGTGAACGCGTCATCGAGGTACTTCTCGAAGCGGGGCAGGGCGACATCGGTACGCAGTCCGATCAGCGAGATTTCCGCCGAGATCGTGGACGCTTTTTCCATCGCCACGGCGGACGCGTTACTGCTGTTCTTGTTCGCCGGGGTGTCGTGCTTCACCGGTTGTCCGCCGCCGACCCGGAGCGCGGACATCGGGACCGTGACGCGGATCATGCCGACCTGCACCAACGCTTCCTTGCCGTCGGAGTCTTCCAGCACTTCGCCCTGCGCCGAGCCGAGCGAGAGGACGCGCACCTTGTCGCCCTTTTTGAGTCGTTTCGGCACGTCGGCTTCGTCCATCACAATCGGGGCGTTCTCGAATCCGATACCGCCGATCAGGTCTTCCGACGTTTCCTTCATCCGCTTGCGTGCCGACTGGGTTTTGCGCCCCTCCTTGCCGATGCGCCGCAGTTCGCCGATGATGTTCTCCATCTTCTCGGTGTTGCGGCGGATCAGCACCTGCGCCTCGCGCGTCGCCCGCTCCTTCGCCTCACTCCGCAGGACTTCCAGGTCCCGCAAACGCGCCTCGTACTTCGCCTTTAGATCGTCCAACTCGCGCGACAGCCGCTCCGCCTTGCGCTTCTCGTCGTCCGCAATGCGCTTCGCCTTTTCCAGGCGTTGCATTACCTGCCCGGCGTCAATATCGGTTTGCGACTGGTTGTTCGTCGCGTCCTCGACCACCGCGCGCGGCATCCCGAGCCGACGCGCGATATGGAACGCGTTCGACGAGCCGGGGACGCCTTGAAGCAGTCGGTACGTCGGGCGCAGGGTTTCCGGGTCGAACTCCACGGCGGCGTTCTCGATCCCCTCGACCAGATACGCGTACTCTTTTAACTCGCCGTAGTGCGTGGTCGCGATCACGCGGGCGTTGTGTTTGAGCAGGTACGATAAAATCGCCTTCGCTAGTGCCGCGCCCTCGCCGGGGTCGGTGCCCGCCCCGATTTCGTCCATCAACACTAAGGCGCGGGTGCCGGTCTGCTTTAAAATGCGGACGATGTTCGTGATGTGCGCCGAGAACGTCGAAAGGCTCTGCGCGATACTCTGTTCGTCGCCGATGTCGGCGAACACCTGATCGAAATACGCGAGTTCGGTCCCCATCGACGCGGGCACCTGCATCCCCGCCTGCGCCATCAGGGTAAACAAGCCGACCGTTTTCAGCGTCACGGTCTTTCCGCCTGTATTTGGTCCGGTGATCAGGAGAGTCTTGAATTTGTCGCCGAGGGTGAGGGTGGTTGGGACAACGTTGTCGGGGTTGAGGAGGGGGTGTCTGCCTTCGCGGATGCGGATGAAGCCTTTATTGTTGAACGCCGGTTCGGTACAGTTCATGTCGCCCGCGAGCCGCGCTTTGGCGTGGGCTAAATCGATCCCGGCGATGACTTCGCACGTCCCGTGTATCTTCTCAGCCTGTTTTGCGACCAGCGCGGTGAGTTTGGACAGGATGCGCTGGATCTCCTGACGCTCTTTGCCTTCCATCTGACGCAGTTCGTTGTTGAGTTCGACCACCGGCATCGGCTCGATAAACAGCGTCGCGCCGGACGCGGACTGGTCATGCACGATGCCCTTGATCGCGGATTTGTACTCGGCTTTCACCGGCAGACAGCGGCGGTCGTCGCGGAGCACGATCAGCGGGTCCTGGAGCATTGTGCGGAAGTTGCCGGAAAGGTACTGGTTCAATCGGTCATCGACACGACGGGCGAGCACCCGGACCTGCGAGCGGAGCGAGCCGAGCGTCGTGGACGCCGAATCCTGCACCGTGCCGTCGCGCCCGATGGCGTTCTCGATCTCACCTAAAAGCGGCGGAAAATCACTGATTGCCCGGGCACGGTCAGCAAGAAGCGGTGCCTTTGCGACGTGGCGCACAAGAAAAGTTTTGAGCCGGGAACCGTTGAGGATCGTGGACGCGATATGGAGCAGTTCGCCCGGGGCGAGTGCCTGCTCGACTTCGGCGCGGACCAGGTACGGGCGCACGTCGTAGATACCGCCGAGCGGGATCGCGCCGAAGTCGCCGATCAGACTGCGGGCTTCGCGGGTTTCCTGTTGGCGCTCCTGCACGAACGCATGCACCGGCGACGGGAGCAATTCGCGGGCACGCTCCGCGCCGAGGGCGCAGGCGGTGCGTTCCGCGAGCATGGCGACAATCGCGCCGTACTCTAACACGCGCATCGTGTGGGCGTCAAAATCGCTGGAAGGTAAATTATTCGGATCGTTGTTCATTGCCGGGTACGGTATCGCCGCGTTCCACGCTTTGCTAAACGCATCGTGCGAAACGGGTTTCTAACGCTCTATTATACGGCAAACGCGGGGCAAACGGTGCGCGAAGGGTATAATTCGTGATGGCTGATTCACCAATGACCGACACGCACAAGCGGGCACTCGTTGTGGCGTACTAAGTAGTCGAACAGAAATACGTTAGACTATCCTGAGCCAGTTTCATTCCGCCGTCACTCTTGAAACGCTCCGAATATAGCGCATAGATAGTCGAACGTATTTCTGTTCGACTACTTATCTGTCGCGTTTTGACCGCAAGGGAGTCAGATCACTCGGTTATGACTCGTTTACGGACGCATTCGAAACCATCGCAACCATTCTCGGAGTCAAGCCCGCGACCGTCAAGAATATGCGCGATTCGTTCGATCCCTACTGTTCACAGGTACGCGTCGGATGGTATCAGCGAAAGATTCTTCCGTCGCGAGCGAGTGTGATACAGGCGTATGATGGTGTCAGTGAGGCGGCGATGGGAGAAATCGTTCGCGAACTTCTCGGCGACGATGAGAAGGCAATCGAAATCTACACCGCGCCTGTCGCCCGCGTAGACGAAGCGCGAGACGAACTGTTATCGGAAGACAACCCATTCGCGAATCGATTGCGCACCGGCGAAAAGGCAGAGGCGTTTTTCATGGAACAGTTCCCGCTATTGCCTACCTTTCAAGGGAGCACACTCGATGACACGCGTAAACTCGGTATCGGTTTCGATTTCCGTGCCGCGTCTGGACAAACATACCGCGCTGTCGAAGTCAAAGGGATCTGCGAATCGAGCGGGTATATTTCCTTTACGGACAAGGAATGGTCGGTGGCGCGAATGCTGGAGGAGTCTTATATCCTCGCACTCGTCCGCTCTCTCGATTACACACCGACGCTGGAGCTTATCCCGAACCCGACGCTGTATGTTCCGGCAAAAATGAGAACGGTAGAATCGGTATCGGTCTGTTGGAACGCAAAGGTATAAATATGAACCAATCACAAACACTGACCAGCAAAAATTACTACCACAATGAGTTCGGTGAACCAATCGAGGACATCGGCGGCTTCACTCGGAACGAAGATTTTTGGGATTGTGAGTGCGAAACCGACTATATTCACCACTACAGCGAAGAGGTATGCCCGCGTTGCCACGCCGAGTACACGGAGATGCCAAACGCCCGTGAATTAGAGGTAAGGGTGTGGCGGGAGAACAGAACCCCTTTCATGCGGAGTTGATGAGATAGCGGCGAAGATATATGTAATTCGACAACCACGCAACAACAGCGATTCAGGATTTTATTTTAGCCGACGTTACAGGCGTAGTAAGCGGTTCGCGGGAACATTCCGCGCTTTGCTAAACGCAGTACATCGGTATATTATACAGGTTGATGGCGGTAATATCTTGGCATGAGATGAGCGAAGACAATTTGCGGGCGGCACGGATTCTGGCGCGGTCCGGTCAGTACCGTAGCGCGGCAACCCGTTCCTATTACTCGGCGTACTGCGCTATCACGGAGGAGATCCGCAAGCATATTACCGTCTTTCCGTATGGGTGGAATAACCCGCCTCACCTCCGAGTGACAAACTACATTTATAACAACACGACGCTGTCGCCGGTGAAGAAGTCAAATATCGCTCTGCTGATAGACACATTGCGTCTTTTTCGTGAGGATGCGGATTACCGCCCTTCCGAGGACATAGATTTTGATCGCGCTAAAGACTGCATCCGCGATGCAATGCAAGTTCAAATCGAACTGTGGGGGTATTGTGTATGATTGCCGAACCGATCCGAATAACAAACAACAACATCGATGAAACGGAACGCCGCCAGGTAATCGATGCGGTTCTGAGCAGGGTTGCAGACAGGCACCCCGGCGGTGCGAACCTCACGGTGTTGGAGCAGGGCGTTCGCCATGATCAAGACTGGTGGTATGTTCCCATACAACCGGATAAGCAACCGGCGAAGCGATACGAGTATTATGAAACGCTCGCGGAGATCGAGAACGAGTTACAGCGTGACGAGAATATGACGGTGTTGTTTGTCCCGGTCCGACCGGACGGGGATGAGTAGCTGTCTGCCACATACTACACGCCTTGCCTGAAGTAAAACCGTTCGTGTCGCCGCGCTGTGTCGCGCGTAATTAAGTAGCCATCGTGCCGTTGTGCACCATGCTCTTTTCGTGTCCGGTCAAACCGTCCGGTACAATGAGCGCGGAAGGGAACGAAAAACGATGCCTGCCTTGACACTCGATCTGCCGGAGTCAACGTACCGCGCCGCGCTGGACCTGCCGCCCGCCGAGCGGGTACGCCGCGCCGCCGCCGCGTTCACCGACGAGGCGAAATCCATACCGTTGCCGAGGGACGAACGCTCGAGGAACATCCTGGGAATGGTGACGCAATAATCCGGGGTCAGTAAGAAAGCCGACGATTGCATTGAGTGGGCAGATCAGTAACATAATCTTTCCAGGGTCGCCGTTCTGGTGCCAGAGATCGCCGACTATCAAAAGTGGCGCGCCAGCGGTGACCGGCAGGATGTGGCGGTACTGCCCGACGCCGGGCTACTTCAGCGTTTTCCACCCGGTTTTCGGGGGCGGGGCGTACCGTTCGATTTCGGCTCGGAGGTCTTCGTAGCCGTTGAGCGTGGACCAGAAGTGCATGCGCTTGCCGTCCCGCCCCATCACGGAGAATTTGTCGTCCGTTTCGTCGCCGGAGTAGTCCGCTACGGCGTACCAGTACAGATGTTTTTTGCCGAATGGCGTGTGCTTTGTGATGCCTGTGTCATCGACCTCGACTCGGGTGCGGGCGAAACACCCCCATGTCCACATGAGGGGCATTCCAACAATCGCTAATGCTGAAAGAAAGCCTAAGTGCCCTTCAATAAATAAACTGTGCATTGTCGTGATCTAATTGAGAGGAAATTCGTCATAAAACGAACAGTTTATTTCTTGAAGGGCACTAAGTTAGGCCACAACAGAATCAAAAACATAAAAACACTGGAGACACCTAACAGCAATGACCGAAATGTCTTCGAGCGATTACGGAATACGCGCCCGCCCATGCCGACGGCACCGCCCTGCCATGTCGAAGGATCGCTCCCGTCGCCCCCCTCGTGGTCGCTTTTGTCGCGCCAGATGGCTTCCAGCGAACGCAGAGCGGAAGGTTTGGGTGCGTACAATTGGACGATGGCGAGGAGTTCGCTACTGCCCGGTAGCAACCCGTCCCAGGCGATCTGTGGTTCGTCCGCGCCGGGCAGGGTCAGGACATACCTGTTTAGCAGAACACGCACCTTCGGGCGGCAGAAATAATCCGAAATGTCATGCCAATTAGCTTCCCGCACCTCGCCTGTCGCGCCGTTTTCATGACGTATCGTTTCCGTGGTCACGGTGATCGTTTCCCGGCGACGCTTCCATGCCATGTAGTCCGCCGCGAAATGGGACACGGGCGACGCGAGTAGAACGGCATACGCGACCGATAGTACGGCGATCACGAATGGCATGTCCGAGAAACCCTCCGTACGAGCGAAATATCGGGCGATCCACGCAAACCCGTAAGTGATTGCGCCGTATATAAGTACCGTTATGGCGAGTTCGACCGCAAGGCGACGTTGCCGCGCCGGTTCCCAGTAGCGGAACGTCCTCGGCCATTCGTCCACGCGCCGGATTCCGAATTGTTGCCATCCGGTGCTCCGCGCCGCCGTGGCGCGTTGACATATCACCCGTTGCAAGTCGCCTCGGTTTTTGTAATCCGACGTGATAGTCACCGTGCCGCGTTCGGTGACGATAACCAGTCTATACCAGCGGGTTTCATTCGTGTGGTTGTAGACACCGCTTAAATAGAAATCCGATACCGCTTCCCATCCCACGGAACGCCATCCGGTCCACGCCTCACGCCAGCGCAGACCGCTCGCATCCGCGACGATACGGTATCGGAGGGTATGCAGTAGGTGGAATCCCCCGAAACCCCCGAAACCAAGCCCGAAGACAGAGAAAAATATCCGTAATGACAAAGGTATCGGTCTGCCCTGCGAATCGGGCAGGAACTGCACACATCCCATCAGGATGGCGAACGACACCATGAGGACGCCGCACCAGAAATTCACCAACGACGGGCGGCACTCTACCGTTTCTGTTTCGCCCGATTCTGTGTTCGATTCATGCATCTCTTTGTTCTCCGCGCAACCAGACCGGGGGCTGTTTTCGCCATCCGGTTTTCGGCGGCGGGGCGTATCGCTCTATCTCGTCTTTCAGTTCGGCGAACCCGTTACATGTATCCCATATAGTGATGCGGGTACCGTTCCTGCCGGTCACTAAAATGAAACCGTTGCCGTTGCCGTTTGAGGAACGTGGCGACAACCGTTCGCGATAGTCGGAGATGGCATACCATGGCAGGTATTTCTTACCAAACACCGTGTATTGAGTGATGCCTATTTCGTCGGTCTCGACGCGGACCCGGAAGAAGCAAGCCAGCGCGTAAGCAGTGCCGACAACTGTGAACGATGTCATCCCTACGGCAATAGCCATCGTCCGGTAGTCTTTTTCCGTTCCCGTTATGATCTCCTCCATTGTGAGGGCGCACATCACGATCAGGAAGATGCAGAACAAGCATAAGAAGGATAGGAGAGCGGCATTAGTAGCGTTCTTCAGTGTAAACACACGCCCGCCCATTCCGACAGCCCCGCCGCTCCACGTCGCCGGGTCACTGCCGCCTGTTTTTTCGTGGACGCTCTTGTTGCGCCAGACCGCGTTTTCATCCCGCATGAACGCTGGTTTCGGCGCGTAACGCTGGACAATAGCGAGCAGCAGTTCGGAGTTCACGACATCACGCCTCCATGCGATCTGATTTTCGTCCGCGCCACTCAAAACCAGGGCGTATTCGTCCTCTTTGAATCCCCCGCCGCGAACGCGGTAGAAGTAGTCGCTGACGCCGCCCCAGGATGTTTCGAGAGTCTCCCCCGTGGTTGTGTTCGCATAACCCACCGTTTCGGGTGTCACGGTGATCGTCTCTCCACGTCGCTCCCATGCGTGGAGATATTTTCGCGCGCGCGACACTGTCAGGCTGAGAAACACAAGGTATCCGACCGACATTGCTATCGCTACGGCGCGAGTCTCGGCGGCAGAGGACACCGACGCGTACCAGATAATCATTCGCACGAAGGCATAGCCGACCGCCGCGAGAAACGCCGCAGTTATTGCCGCCTCGGTAATAATTTTCGGTGGCAACGTACTGTCCCAGTAACGGAAGGTTCGGGGCCATTCGTCCACACGACGGACGCCGAGCGGATCCCAGTCTGCCACCCGCGATGCTGTTGCCCGCTCCCGCACCATGCGGCGCAATTCATCCGGATTGTTGCAGTCGGCAGATACTTTTATGATCCCGGAAGTGGTGACTATCGTCGGGCAGACATATGACTTTGTCCGCGCAGTGTCGATCCGCGCTTCGTTATAAAAGTCGCGCACGTCGTCCCACGGCACCGCCCTCCAACCACCCCATGCACCGCGCCACCGCAAGCCGTTGACATCCGCGATAATCGTGTAGCGAAGAAATATCAGACTGATATGTAAGGCGCAGGCAAACAACCCTGCGGCGAAAACACCGAAAATGATTCGCTCCGTGATTGACGGGGCGTCCCCATTCTTATGGGGAATAAACTGCAATGCCCCCATGCCCACGGCGAATAACAAACAAGAACCAATAAGAATCAGTAGTATCGGATGTGGGCGACATTTGACCGCTTCGCCATTATCATCTTCGCACATATATGTTCACTCTCCACGCAATTAGACCCGCGACAAATGGGGCGGTTGCACGGTGCTGACCTTAAGCGAGCGGCTGAACGAACTCCAAAAGCACACCGTCCGGGTCGCGGATGAAGCACAGGCGGAAGCCTAACTTTTCGTTATCGGTCGGCGGGACGACGAGGTCGCGCCCTGCCGCTTCAAATTCTGCCCACGCGGCATCCACGCTGGGGACGGTGAAGGCTAAGTGGCGGTAGCCGCCGTAGCCGAGCGAGGTGGGGACATCGCGCTCCTCGGGGCGAATCGGGGTCGAATCGGTCTTCTCGAACAGTTCGATCACGAAGCCGTCCCGCTCGATGAGCAGAATGGTCAGCCCGCGTTCGGGTACGTTTACGCGGCGAATTTCGATGAAGCCCAGCGTGTCGGCGTACCACGCGGCGGACGTGTCGAGGCTGGAAACGGTGATGCCGATGTGGTGCGGCTTGCCCAGTGCTATCATGGTGTCGCTTTCTTGTCGGCGGCAGATACGTTACAGTCCGCGCCGGGTGCTTTACCTATTCGCCGTGGGGGGGCGAATCCCTTGCTTTCGGGAGTAGCGAGGCGGGGATGTTCCATCCTCCGGTGGAAGCCTTCGGCTTGCGTTCCCTGCGGGAACAGGAGGGAAAGACGGGACGACCTGACGAGTTCGGCACGCCCCGTTCCCGCAGGGAACGCAAGCCGAAGGCTTCCACCGGAGGATGGAACATCCCCGCTACATCTCCGCGACGTGCAACACCGCCTTGCCGGGGTAGGAACGCTCCAACAACTGTGTCGCCACGGCGTCAACCTCGGTCCATGGGGCTTCTATCGAAACGCGCGGCGTGAGTTTGCCTTTCGCCACCAAGACCGCGAGACGCGCCAGTCCCGCGCTTGCCGATTCGACGGTTTTGAGTTCGTCGAACAGGATCATGCCGTACAGCGAGGTCATGCCCTTGCCGTAGAACGCTTCCGCGTCGAACGTCACCGTGTTGCCCGCCGATGTGCCGAGCGAGACGATGCGTGTGCCTTCCTCGACGATCTCCAGTGCATCGCCGAGGATCTGGCCGCCGACCGAATCGACGATCAGCGCGAACGGTCCGTACTGCTTGGCGTCGGTGAGTCGGTCGCCGACCACCACGGCGTCCGCGCCCGCTTCCCGTACCTGCGCTTCCTGCTCCGACTTTCGCACCTGCGCGACCACGAACGCCCCGGCGAGTTTCGCGAGTTGGATGGCGAAGTCGCCGACGCCGCCCGTCGCGCCGGTGATCAGCACCGGGCGTTCGAGCAAGAAACCGCCTTTGATCAGGGCGTGAAGCGCGGTCAGTCCCGCCACCGGGAGCGTCGCTGCCTGCGCGAACGACACGGCGTCGGGGAGCGCGGCTATCTGATCGGCGGGGACCGCGACCTGCTCTGCCCACGCGCCCGACCGGGCAATGCCGACGACGCGCGTTCCCGGTGCGAGCGCGGTCTCCCCGCCCGCGACCACGCCCGCGAAGTCCCAGCCGGGACGCCAGTTCGGGCGCGGTTTTCGGGTCATGCGCACTTCGCCACGGTTGAGCGACACGGCGGCGACATCTACCAGCACCTCACCGCGCCCCGGTTCCGGGGCGGGGACAGTTTCGATCACCAGGTGTCCCGGGTTCTCCGGGGCGACGATAACGGCTTTCATGCGTGAAACTTCCTTCTTCGTCGTCGCGCCCCGGGTACACGGAAGGCACCCGGGGCGCGCGTGATTACCGCGCCGCCGACCGCCCGTTCGCCGGGCGCATGACCGGTGGCTGCCCTGCCGCCGCGTGTCCGTTCGCGGCGATCATCTGCGACGGTGCTTCCGACGCCAGTAACTGCGTGAGAATCTCGTTGCGCTCCGGCACCAGCGTGATCTTCGCGTTCCCGCTCAGGAGCCGTTGATTCTCCAGAATCTCGAACAGGGCGTTCGCGACTTCGCGGTCCTCGGAAATCTTCTGCAACGCCGCCCCGACGATCAGCGGCCGCATCGCCTGGGCCTCCGCGAACGCTACCGCCGCCTGTCGGTCCGCAGTGCTGGTGATGATGCTGACCTGGTTCGCCCCGTCCTGAGTGATCGCCGATGTCACCTGACGCAATCGGTTCACGACCTTCGCCTCGATCTGCCGGATCATCCCGGCGTCGCGGAAATGCACCTTGCGGATATAGATCGACCCTAATTTATAGCCCCATTCGTGCGACTTGGGCGACACTTCCTGGCGCACCGTCACGCTCATCCTGTGGCGCGTTTCCAGCATTTCCGCCAGCGGCATGTTGCTCAAACAGCGCACCGTGGTGTTGGAAACGTTGGCGGCGAGCGAGCCTTGCGGGTCGGCGTTCTTGAACAGGTACGCGACCGGGTCGCTGATAAACATCTCGTACCAGATCCCGATCCCCATCGGCGCGCCCTCTTCCGAGTTCACCCCCTGTGAGCGCAGGTACTTCTGATCGAGCCGCATATCCAGCACGTGGCAACGACCGAGCCAGTTGACGATCAGCGCGGGCGCACCCATCTTCGCCCACAGGAAATACAGCCCCGGCTCGTCCAGGATGGCGACGACCTTGCCGAACAGCACATAAACGTGGCAACGTCCCTCTTCCACAATCGTGTACACCCCGAGCGCGCGGGTGATCCCGGCGAGGATCGGGAGGACGAGAAACATGCCGAAGAACGCGACACCCATTCCGATAAGAAAATACATCTATTTACCCCCCCGCACTTCCAAGATGGCTTGTTGCGCCCGCCCGTATAGATTCAGGCGCGTGTTGCGCAGGTAGACGGGCAGAGCGTCCGCGCCGCTCTTTTTCAGTTCCCCGAGTTGCACCGCCAGCGCGTTCAGAGTTTCGATTTCCGCCTGTGCGTTCAGGGTCTCGATCTCGACCGCGCGTTTGGACTGCACGATCTTCTGGTCCGCTGACGCCTGCGCGAGACTGATGTCGGACGACACGTGGTTGTGCGCGGTGTTGATCGCGGCGAGCGCGGACTCCACTTCCGCCGGGGGATCGATCCCGGTGATCAGCGACGCGTCCAGCGTGATCCCGTAGCGGGCGACGGACGACAAGCACTCGCGTTCCATGTGCTCGTTGAGGTCGCGCAGGTTTTTACGCAGGTCGTTGATCGAAACACCGGTTACAATGCTGGCGTCGGTCGGTTGGGACCCGAGTATCGTCGCTGCGTCCGCACCGGCAGGCGCCTCGAAATTCGCGATGCGCTCCCGGAGTACCGACACGAAGTAGCCCATCACGTGCAGGAACGGTTGCTTGACCCCGAACAGGTACGCGTACAGGTTCCGCTCCGAAATCCGGTAGCGGATCTGCCCGTTCAGCCCAGTGTTGAGTTGGTCTTTGGTGACCGCCTCCAGCATCTGCCCGTTGCCGTTCGCCGTCGGGGTTTCGGGGTCGAACGCCATGTTGGTGGTCTGTGTCGCGATGGAAACCTTGTAGACGCGCTCCCAGGGCCATTTGAAATAGGGTCCCCCTGCCGGGATAACGCGTACCTGCGGGTATTTGTACCGCTCCCGCTCTTCGGGGCGCAGATACTCCGCGAGAGGGTCATCGAGCGTGGTAGCGTTCGGAATCCGTTCCGCCCGCCCGAAGATCGTCTTCACCGCCCGCTCGTTCTGGTTCACCGTGTACAGTCCGGCGACCAGGTAGCGGACCAGGAACCAGAGGACCAGACCGAATGTCAACCCGAGAATAAGATCCATAGAAAATGCCCGTCCTTTTTATTGGGAATCACGGAGAGTCGTAAGCCCCGGTGCTTCGAGTGCAGTATTCTCCCACACCACCGCCGGGATTACCAGCACGGAGTGCGCGAGTGCACCGGGGACGGGCGCGGGCAGGTGGTTTGCCGGTCGTCGGTTTCTGTCCCCCAAGAACGTCCCCTGCTGAACAGACCCGCGAACGGGCGGAAAGTTACCGGTCGCAGGTGGCTGCTGTTCCCAACCGCCTATTTCGCCAGTTCGTACAGCGCGTGGGCGTAGATCTTCGCGCACTCGACCAATCGTTCGATGCTGATCCGCTCGTTCGCCTGATGCGCGCCGTCCGGGTCGCCCGTGCGCATCGCGCCGAACGCGACGCCGACCGGGGCGACCGTGGTTGCATACGTGCGCCCGCCCATCGTTTTCGGCGGCGTCATGTCACCGGTTTCCTCGCGGTAGACGCGCAGGAGCGTTTTCACCGGTTCGGCGTCTACCGGCACATAGAGGGGCGGCGTGTGCGACAGGTTGGCGACCGCGTAGTTGCTCCGCGCGACGCTTTCGGTGAATTGGGCGAGCAATGTCTCGCCGTCCAGAGTCGCCGGGTAGCGCACGTTGAAAACACTGGTCGCCGTGCCTGCGTCGAGGGTCACGACGCCGAGGTTACAGGTCAGCAGTCCGGTGATCTCGTCCGCGCAGGCGATGCCGTTCTCCGCGCCGGTCGTGTCCGCGCCGCGCTTCGCGAGATCCGTGAGCCATTCCGACGCCGCGCCGTCCAGGTCGTCGAACGCCGACAGGTTCGAGGTGAGTGCGCGGGCGAGTTTCACGGCGGCGTTGTCGCCCTGATCCGGCGTCGAACCGTGCGCGGCTTTGCCCTTCGCGCTGACGGTGAGCATGTCGCTGGATAGTTCGGTGCCGATTGCGGGCATCGGGTCGAGTACGAATTGCATCATCGACAACGCTTCGGGGTTGCCCGTCAGAACGGCGACCGCTTCGTCCGGCACCATGTTCGGGCGTTGTCCGGCGTGGAACGAAAGAAGCCGCACATCGGCGGACGATTCGCCGAACTGCCGCGTCACGGTGCCGGTGAACGAGCCTTTTTCGGCGTGCACGAGCGGGAACTCGGCGTCCGGGGTGAATGCGAGCGTCGGTTGCGGTTGCCCCGCCGCGCCGAAGTAGTGTGCCATGCATTCCCAGCCGCTTTCCTCGTCGCACCCGAAGATCAGCCGGATCTTGCGCGACAGGACGATCCCCTGCGCCTCGCAAACTGCCTTTACCGCGAACGCGCCCCACATCGCGGCGTACGTCGGGCCTTTATCGTCCGTGGTGCCGCGTCCCCGGATCCAGCCGTCGGCGACTGTCGCGCCCCACGGCTCGTGATCCCAGCCTTTGCCGACCGGAACCACGTCCAGGTGCCCGAGCATCGCGACGATCTCGGTACCGGTGCCGAAGTCGGCGTGCCCGGCGAAGCCCGCGAAATTTTCGGTGCGGAAGCCGTTCGTCTCACAGACCGACAGTGTGTACGAAAGCGCGTCGGCAATCGCCTGCCCGAACGGCGCGTCGGCGGCGGGGTTTGCCGTGGCTTCGTCCTTGACGCTCGGAATCCGCAGAACGGCTTGCGTGGTTTCGATCAGTTGCGGGACGTGAGAGTCTACCCAGGAATGGAGAAGTGTGCGCATGAAATGATTCTACCGCGCGGCGGAAGTCTGGCAACTTCCGCGCAGCGAAAAGACTGCAACTTTACCGGGTAATGCCGCCGAACGGGAAAGCCGAAAATACAGATATGAGTGAAAGTACCGTGCCGCCACCGGGGGCGAAAACGCCCGGATTTTCTATCGATCTGCCCCGCGCGTCGCGGCAAGCCGTGTTCCGCACGGTCGCCGGACTCGCCGCCGCCGCGCTGGGTGCCTTCGGCGCGTTTCGTCTGGCGCAAAATCGCTTGCAAACCGTTGCCGTATCTGTGAAGGCTTCCGTTGCGTCGAAAGTCCCGACTCTTTCCGCCGAAAAATCCGGGCGCATCACTCGCGACATCTTTTTTAGCAATTTCGCCGAAGCGCGGCTACCGGACTTCGGCGCGGCGGAACTGTCTGCTGCGGATCAAGCGGGCTTCGCGATGTGGCACGCGCAGATCAACGCCCCGGACCATATAGAAACCGACGCCGCGACCGGAAAACGGCAGGTCTCGGCAGGATGGGTGGCGCGAATCACGGAAAAGTATCTGGGCGATGCCCTGCCGGGCGACACCCCGCATTACCTGCCGCCGACAGTGAAACCTGTTCAGACCATCCCGTTCGCCCGGGTCGAATCGTGGAAACCGCTCGCCGGGGTGAAGGGCGACCGGTTCGCCGTCGTCGTGCGCGTGTACGATCCGCCCGTCGACTGGAAACTGGATCCGTACACCTGGACGATGTCCAACGAATCCGCGCCCGACGCGCCGCGCCTCGTCGGCAGATGGGGCGCGACCGTGCGGCGCGTCCCCGGCGGCTATGACCCGCCGTTCCGGTATGTGTTGCTGTCCTGGAAGCGGATCTAAGGCGGGGATGTTCCATCCTCCGGTGGA
>JAYULM010000136.1:0-1236 GCA_043763605.1 Armatimonadota bacterium
TTGAAGGCAGGATGGGATAACGACTATTTGTTGGCATTATTGGCAGGGCAAACAGAAGAAAACAATTAAATGCAATTGCCCTGGGTTCCCGCCATCCGTGCATCAGTTGACGGGAACCCGACGCAGGTGCTACTATGAAGTATACCCGTCGACCGCCGCATGGCGCGAACGGGTTTCATTTTGAGTACAGGAATATACCGCCGTGAGCAACGTCCCCACCGATACCGTCGATGTTTCCCCCGATGATCTGCGTCGACTCGCCGCACTGCTCGAAAAACACAACCTGACCGAACTACGTTACGAACAGGGCGAAACCCGTGTCACGTTACGCACTGCGGCGTACTTCCGGCAACAGGGCGCGACTGCGGCGGTCACACTCGCCGCTGCCCCCGGATTGCCCACCGACGAGAATCCGTTCGCGGAGGCGGAACAGTTATCCGATGATGACAGCGATTCGTTCGCCGGCGGCGCGGCATCCGGTGTACGGATAGAAGCCCCGATCATGGGCGTCTTCTACCGGTCGGCTTCGCCTTCCGACCCCGCGTTCGTTGAAGTAGGCGATGCGGTCGAAGTCGGTCAAGCAGTCGGGCTAATCGAGGCGATGAAAGTCTTCAGCGAGGTAAAATCCGAAGTAGCAGGCATCGTGCGCGAAATCCCTGTGGTGAATAAATCACTGGTCCAGCCCGGAGATGCTCTCGTCATTCTAAGCACGGAGTAACAGATTCGCTAATCTACCTCGGTGTTTCTCTCCCAAAGCATGAGCGGTCCATCCTCGGGGTCCTCTCGCGAACCTGTCTCCAAAAACCCGGACTTCTCCAGAACGCGAGCCGATCCGATATTATCGACGCGACACTCTGCGGTGATGCAAGTGATCTCCGGCTGTGCCAGTAGCCATTGCGTGAACGTTGAAACCGATTCCGACGCATATCCCCGGTTCCAATGGGACTCGATGATCCCGTAACCGATTTCGATCCTTCCCTCCGCGTCGGGTAGACCTTTACAGCCAATCATGCCGACGGCTATGTTCGTTTCGCAATCGATGACCGTCCGAATCAAAGTGTCCACTTCGTGCTTAGCCGTCATAGAATCGATTATCATCGGGAACAACACAATCGCATCCCCCGGCCACTGCACGGGAAAAATAATTTTCTTCGGGGCAAGCCCCGAGGTATTTGCCGGACGGTGACCCGAAAGTCGCCGACAAAACTATGTCGCCTGAAAGCGTCATAGACCCAC
>JAYULM010000137.1:0-16277 GCA_043763605.1 Armatimonadota bacterium
TTCACTGCGGCGGATGCCCGTGTGAAATTGCGTCACCTTTATCCAAAGTTTGAAGAGGGACAAAATTTCAACTATTCAACGGGATGAGGTACTAAGTCCAAAGCAGAATCCTTCCCGGTGAACACGCGCTTCGCGGCTGACACCGAACTTCTTCTAACGATACAGACGCCCCGGCGCAAGAAATGTTACCGGTTGCATATGCCGCAACAGGTTTCATTACGCAACGAGGCGTTCTGTTGTTACACCGTATTGCTCGGCATACCGATATGGTGCGTCCGAGGGTATAACAGGAAGCATGACAGATTCCGACATTCTTCAAATCTTCACGGAAAGCGGCGCGCTACTTTCCGGGCACTTCGTTCTCACCAGTGGCAACCACTCCGACCGTTATTTCGAGAAATTCAACGTGCTCAACCAGCCCTGGCATGTGGAAACGCTCTGCCGGGAGTTAGCCGCCCGACTCGCCCCGTCCCGCCCCGACGTAGTTCTCGGTCCGACCACGCTCGGCGTCCTGCTGGCGTACGAAACCGCAAAGCACTTAGGCGTTCCCGCCGCCTACGGTGAAAAGGGCGCGGACGGCAAACGGTTCCTGCGGCGCGGCGAGCACATCGCGCCGGGGCAGCGCGTCGCGGTGGTGGACGACGTATTAACTACCGGCGGATCGGTGCGCGAGTGCATCGAACTGGTCGAGTCGCAGGGCGCGGTGCTCTGTTCGGTGGGACTGCTGGTAGACCGTTCCGGCGGCGCGATCACGTTCGGCGACGCCCCGACGGCGTCGCTCCTGTCGCTCCAGGTGGAAAGTTTCGCGCCGAATACCCTGCCCGAATGGCTCGCACAAATCCCCATCACGCGCCCCGGGTCCACCGGGAAGAAGTAGTGGGTTAGTGGTTAGTGAGCAGTGGTCAGTGGTTAGTGGTTAGTTTTCGGAGGCGGACTGGGCGATAAATCGCCCGCCTAGTGCATTGTCTGACCTAAAATTTTGGGTTTCAAATGGACGAAGCCCGCACCAAACTGAAACACCTCTACCCCAAAATTAAAACTGGATGATGCACTAGACGCCTTCGGCGGGTTGTCCCTACGGGACATGGTTTCCGCTCTTCGAGCGTCCGCCGAATCGCGCAAATCGGCTCCGCCGATTTCGCTTCGCGTACAGCGGAAGCGTTCACGCTCCGAAAACTGACCACTGACCACTGCTCACTAACCACTAACCTTGGGGCATGCCGGGGTTCCGTACAGCGGACATTCCGGCGAGGGGCGACAGGCGGCGGCGGCGCGGCGCAGGGGTTCGCGCCATTCGTCCGGGTCGTGCGCGGTGAGGGCGGCTTCCCAGAGGGCATCGGCTAACGTTTCGTCGTAATTGAACGCTTCCGCGACTGTGAACGTGATTTCGGGGTGTTTTGCCCGCGCCTCTTCGAGTTTTTCGGGCAGGCTTTTCGTGATGAAATACCCGGAGATCAGGAAGTACGGCGCGACGACGATACGCCGCGCGCCCGCCGCCACGCAGTTATCGACAGCGTCGGCGAACGGCGGGTCCGAGTAGTTCAGATAACCGATCTCGATAGGGGAGAAGGTGCCGCGCTCGCGAAGCCGCGCCGCGTGAACCGCCAGCGCGTCCCCCGCGCCACACAGAAGCGATCCGTGGGAAAATAGAATCAGGGCGTCCATAGGAAATCATGGTACCGCGAAAAAGAATCGCCTGTGGTATGTTGCCTTGAAACCAGAATTACGCCGACCTGGAACGGCTACGTTGTTATTTCCTCGAGGGTCTGCCGTGCGGCTTCCAATAACTCCCGAGTGTCTTCGATTGTTTGCGCTATGCTCTCCGCATCGGCTCCAAGCTCGTCGTCACGGTTCAATCCGAATTTCTTCAGGAACGACGTTAGCGGCGCGTAAGGGATACGGTTTAACTTTCCGAAGTTAGTGTCCTCATTGTAATCTTTTCTTTCCTGACTTTTGCGCCCGTAAGATGTATTGTCAAGTTCTTTACCCTCCGCCATCTTCTTCCTGCCAATCAAACTGATGACGGCCGGCGTCTTATCCTTGCCGAACCAGATACCTCCGCGACGTGAGAGGTTATCATTCCTTGCCCGAACCACCGCCGCCATCGGAAAAACGTCCAGGTCGACGATCTTCGGGCTGACCGCGCCGGGCATGTCGTCCCGAATTTCCAGACGGTAAGCGATCACAAGTAACGCATCCTGTTTCGCATCGACATCGTCGAGCGAGACTTTCTGGGTGATCCGCGCGCTGGGTTCGCGTGGAGTCAGAGGACGCTTCGTTTTCAAAGCCGGATTGTTTACGAACAAGAGTTTGAGTTCCAATCGGAACCCGGATTTGTGTTGATAATCCGGGTAGCCCTCCCTGTCCCCTGTCACACCAGTGTACTTGGTCAAATCCACATCGTGTAACTCGTTCGTGGTACCGAGATGGGGAATCATTGCGTCCATAAGATTCCCAACCATCGATCCTACCTGTGAAGGCTCGACGGACATCAGTGCTACAAGCGGCAACGACAACATTCTGAAACTGCAACCGATCAGTGGTCGTAAACCGTCCCGCAACTGTTGCAGATCCGCCTCCGTAATATCCCCATCAATCGCCTGATCCACCGGCGTCATCTTCCAGTATCTCCTCTTCCTGTTCGTTATTTTCCGAATCACCGATCACCCCGCTGATGCTTTGCGGCATGATCCTTCTAAACGTTATGCCGAGTGCTACACACCATTCCGCTGTTTCCACAAGATCTATGCGCCGCTCTCCCGTTTCAACCTTCGACACATAGGTTTGCGTTTTATTTATCCGAGATGCGAGTTCCCTCTGAGTTATTTTCCTACTTCGGCGGGCTTGACGGAGGAGAGAAATGAACTCAACATAGATCAATGAGTGCGTTGACAGCATGAGGATATTTTGAACCCTCTAGGTGTCGTAGGGAGCAAGAAAAGAATATCAGTTAACCGATTTGAACCCAAGATGGTATGTTTTTTATATCTCGACTGGCGTCTTGGCAGGTTTACGATGGTGTGGTAACATCCGAAGGGGGAACGATCCGATGGCAAAACGACACAATGACAGGGGAGGCAGTCTCGAGGCGGTGATTGTACGACTTGAGGAACTGGTACTTGCTAATTCGGGTGAGGACGCCTTTGAAGAGATTTTTAAGTTATTGATCGCGAAGATCTGGAGCGAGAAAACACTCCCTGCAGATCGTTTCCAGGTTCTTACCACTCCTGGGGAAACCTATTCGTCGGTGTGCCGTCTGTTAGTGGAGGCAAACAATGCTTGGTCTGGGGTTATGGGCGACGATTTCCTCCCGCGATTAACGCACGAACACATGCAGGTTTGTGTACAGTCTCTTGCCAGACACCGTATTAGCGGCGAGAGTTTTGAAGTATTGGATTCGTTCTTCGAGTTCCTGGTTGCCCGCACAGCGAAGGAATCGAAAGGTCAGTTCTTCACCCCGAGATATGTCATCGATTTTTGCGTCCGTATGCTTCGCCCAACCCCCGATGCGTTGGTGCTTGATCCCGCCTGCGGCTCCGGAGGCTTCCTGATTCAAACCCTTGCTTTCCTCCGACGTGAGAGTCAACTTACGGACGAGCAATCCGTGGAAAGATATTGCAAGGAAAACTTATGGGGATTTGACCTGGATGCTAAAGCTGTGCGGGTCGCGAAGGTGTTGATGCTTCTCGCGGGTGGGGATGCCAACATCATACGCTTGAATAGTCTGCTGCCGGAAGGCGACCAGACAAGTAATCTCTTTGAGGAGCCATCCGACCGAACAACGCCGTCTTTAACCATCGAAGACATATGTCGCACACAGAGACGGAATCACAGGGGGTTCGATGTGATTCTAACGAACCCCCCGTTCGCGGGCGAGGTGCGCGAACGCGCTATTCTAGATGGTTACTCGTGCGGTATCGGCAAGACTCGTGTTGAACGCGATGTGCTTTTCATAGAACGATGTGTCCGACTTCTCAAGCCGGGTGGGAGGATGGCGATTGTGCTCCCGCAAAACAAGTTTGCCGCTGATGGCTTCGCGGATGTACGCGCCTGGCTTCTGAAGAGCGTCCAGATACAGGCTGTGGTGGGATTGGGCAGAAATACCTTTATGCCACACACTCACCAGAAGACGAGCGTTCTGTTCGTGCGGAAGCACATGTCTTCGGCGGAGAAGCAATCCCCCCCGCCGATATTTTTCGCCGTCAGTGAAAGGGAGGGTAAAAACTCGAAGGGGCAACTGATCGAACGTGACGCGTCGAAACCCTCAGCCTCTGCCTGGGAACGGATTGACCATGATCTGGATGACATCGTGCGGCAGTATCACGCCATAGCGGCGATCAAGTAGGAGGCAGGAATACTATGGCAGTTTGGGCATACCTTCAACCGGACGAACTTTACGGTAAGTTCGTGCTTTCACCGGAACGATACGACCCGCGTCGCGAATCGGTAGTCGTCGGAGGGGTACCGGTTCGCCGCCTGGTAATGTTCGTACGCCAGACGGTTTCGCCCTCCACCAGCGACGAGTCACCCTGTCTCGTGCTCGATACTACGCATGCACATGAGGGAGTCATCCGGTGTCCCGGTGTCCCGGTGTCCCGAACCTCGCTCGGCAGCATGAAAAAGCGTATTGAGGCGAACGACATCATCATCTCCCGCCTGCGCCCCTACCTGAGGCAGGTTGCTTATGTGGATTCGGAAATCGCGCGGTGGACAGGTGATGTCATGCTCCTTTGCTCAACCGAGTTTTTCGTCCTGCGCTCGCTCGGCGAAAACGATGTCGCTTTTCTGGTGCCGTTTCTCCTTTCGGAGTCGGTGCAGAACATCCTTTCTGCATCACAGGAGGGGGGACATCATCCCAGATTCGATGAAAGAACCCTGGGCGAATTAATAGTGCCGTCGGAAATAATCGGCGCGCGGGACGAGTTGTCAGCGGCGATTCGCGAGAGCGTGAGGATGTTCCGGCACTCAGAGGCGACCATCGCGTCCTGTGTGAGCCGAATAAGTGACATGAGATAGGCGGCGTGGGCTACCCATTCAGAGTATGGGGCGGCGGGTCGGTCAGTGCCGCGCGCGCAGAACCAGGTCGATCTGCTCACTCAGAGCCGGTTTGTAGCGGGCGTTTGCGAAATGCAGGTCGCGCAAGAGCACCCTGCCTACCGTGGGCGCGAAATCGAGTGCCTGCGATGCTTCTATGGCGTAATCGTAGGCGTCGTCAAGTGACTCGAAAAGGAAGACGTAGTCCCGGTCGTTCTCCCGGTGTACCACCAACTCCTCCCCGGTGGTGTTGGGCACCTTAAGGCAGAGCGCGGTGCGAGGCACCGAACAGCGGGTTTGAAAAAACGTCGCCGTGTCGTTGTCGGCAGGACTATACCAATCGTCGCCGGGGATCGTATAATCGCGGTGGTCTTCTTCGTACATGGGCATAGTCGGATCTCGTGTGATTGTGTGTTGCTCTAACGCTCTTCGGTTAAAAACGAAGCCCTACGCCGCGTCAGGCTAAACGCGGGTTGTAGGCTGGGATCCCCCGTGCTCGCGCTCTGGTAGCCCCGTTCTGCCACGTAAACCGTTTCCCGCAACGACTCCAGGTTCGCGTACTGCTTTTCCGCGCGGGATACTTCCGGCGTCACCGTCGGCACTGTTCCCGGGTTCGCGGGAGTAAAAAACACCGGGGCGGCGGTGCGCGATGGACGGACGGGATACGGGTCGATGAACGCGGGCATCGGTGCGGCGTGCAACAGACCGTTATGGAAGCGGGCGAAACCGGGATCGGACTCCCGGAGCGAGCGGATACCGACGAGCAAAAGGAGCAACAGGGAAAGAGTGAGCGGACCGCCGATGGTCAGCAACGGATGGGTATACCAGTGGTCACAATTCGGGCAGTTCCCTTCGGCGGAGCGTTTATACCCGCACCGAACGCACCATCCGCTTGCCAGATATGCCTCCGCGATTCCTGTTTGCGTCAATGCCGTTTGTTTCGCCCTTTCTTCAAAGTGGGTACATGTTCCGTTTTTACCCGGTCCCGCCACGTACAACGAGCATTGTAACGTAGAAGTTGGGTGCTGTCCATGTTACACTGGGGGCACGTGCAACCCGAACTTCCCGAGGACCCGCGAAAAGCGCAAGATTTTCGCCGAAACCTGCTCCATTGGTACGAAAAAAATCACCGTGTCCTGCCCTGGCGGGCGACCCGCGACCCGTACTCGGTCTGGATTTCAGAGACAATGCTCCAGCAGACGCAGGTAGCGACCGTGATCCCGTACTACGAACGCTGGCTGGCACGCTTCCCAACCGTGCGCGCCCTCGCCGAAGCCCCGCTCGACGACGTGTTGCACGCCTGGCAGGGATTGGGCTACTACAGCCGCGCACGGAACCTGCACCGGGCGGCGGCACAGATCGTCGCCGAACACGGCGGCGCGTTTCCCGACACGTTCGTGGGCGTGCTGGCACTGCCCGGCGTCGGGCGATACACCGCCGGAGCGGTCTGCTCCATCGCGCTGGGGCTGGACACGCCCATCGTGGACGCCAACGTGGTGCGCGTCCTGTGCCGCGTGTTCGGCATCCACGGCGACCCGAAAGGGACCGAAGCGCAGGCGATCCTGTGGCGGCTGGCGGCGGATCTGATCCCGCCCGGCGACGCCGGGACGTTCAACCAGGCGATGATGGAGTTGGGCGCGCTCGTTTGCGGGACGCCGCCGAAGTGCGAGAACTGCCCCGTCCAGAACGACTGTTTCGCCTACGCGACCGGCGCGCCGTCCGCGCTGCCGGAGTTCGCCCCGAAGGCGCAGTTCACGACACAAACCGACGTATCCGCCGTCGTGACGGACGGGGACGGGCGTCTGCTCCTGATCCAGCGACCGCTCGACGCTGGTCTGTGGGCGGGTTTGTGGGAACTGCCGCGCGTCACGGCGGAAGAGGGCGAGTCGCCGGGGGATGCCGCCCTGCGCGCCGCCCGCGAAGCCGGATTCGACGCGGCGGGCGTCGCGGACGATGCCCCACTCGCGCGGGTGAAACACGGCGTCACGACCCGCCGGATCACCCTGCTCGCCGTCCCGGTTGCGGTCGGGGAAATCACGCGTCGCGAAAACACCGCCTGGGCGACGCCGACCGACGCGCTGGAAAATTTCGCTCTGGCGTCGCCACAACGTCGTCTGATCGAACAGATCGCCGAACGCCGCCGCGCCGCCGTGACGCAGCCGACGCTGTTTTGAAGCAACTCCTGACGTGTTTATTGACGGTGGTATACTGAGCGAGCAACGCACTTCGCTACAAGGAACGACCGATGCCACCGACACCCGCGCCCATACCGCTTTCCGACGCCGAAACCTTAAATATTCTCTTTAAAAACTTCGATCCTATCAAAGCCGCGCCGCCTGAGTTTTACGTCCCCTGTAGCGAGGTGCGCGGCGGCACTCGGTTTGTCAAAAAACTGTGCGCCGCTCTCTCGAAAGCCCACGACGACGACCCGAAGAAGCGAACATACCTGCACGCGCTCTTCGCGGGGCATATCGGCGGCGGGAAATCGTCCGAGTTGCTTCACCTGCGCGGCGAGATGCAGGACAGCAACACGAACACCTCGCAGAAGCACTTCTTCCCGGTGTACGTAGATATGCGGCAGTACCTTGACGAGTTTGACGCGGCGAAGGAAGAGATTCTGCTGGCGATTGTTTGCGAATTGGCGGCGAGTTTCAAGGGCAGGGACGACGACAAAGGCGAGAAGTTAGGCATCACGCTTGCCGATTCATACTTCACGAAGCGAATGCGAGAGATTGGCGAAATCTTGTTCAGCGATGTCAAAGTTGAAGGAGTGGAACTTAGCGCGGGTGGAAAAGACGTTGGTTTGCCGGAAGCCAAAGCAAAGATACAACTGTTGCGTAACGATTCCGTGGCACGCAACAAAGTTCGTGAGGCATTGCGCGGAACAACCTCGACGTTTCTTACCGAGATGAAGACGCTCTTTGCCGAAGCGCGTACCAAACTCAACACGTACACGAAACAGCACGGCGCGACGCAGTTCACCGATTTCGTTCTTATTGTAGACGGTCTCGACCGGCTTTACGGCTATAACGGCAACACGTCGCCCGACGAATCACAGAAGGCACTCTTTATGGACGACGCCGACGTGCTCGCGGGGTTGGACGCGCACTGTGTTTTCACCATAGACCTCGCTACCGCTCGCGCCTACCAGCCCGAACTTTCGCAAAAGTACGGTGGCAAGCCGTATTTGCTACCCATGATTAAGATTGAGGAGCGCGGCGACAACCATCCCCAGTACCACAAAGGGCGGGCGAAACTTAAAGAGATTTTGCAAAAGCGAATGCCCGCCAAGGTGCTGGTGGAAAACGTCTTCGCGCCCGCCGCACTTGATGCGTTAATCACATACAGTGCCGGTCACGTGCGTAACCTGATGCTGTTCGCCCGCGCCGCGACGCTTGGCGAACAGCAAACCCTGCCGCTGTCCGCCGAAACGGTGTTGACCGCAATTGCCGAGGAAAACCCGTTCCACAACCCGGATCGCGGCGAGTCCGATTGGGACAAACTCGCCGCTCTCGAACTCGGTGGAACGCAGGATTGGCAGACTCGGGAGCCGGACTACCGCCGATTACTGACACAACTTTACGTGTGCGAGTATATCAACGGCAGTGCCGACGGAATTATCGCCGATTTGGAAGAATGGTACGCCGTGAACCCGCTCGCTCGCGAAGGGCGGGGCTTCAAACGCGCCGTGGAACGCGCAAAAGCCAATGCCGCCGTGATACAACCCGCCGCGTAAAAGGAAACTATGACCGACGCCGACCCGTTGCCTGCACTGCCTGAAGTGTCCGCCGACCCGGAACGGGCGCAAAACCGCCTGCTTCGTTCGCTACAACGCGCCGACGACTTCACGCTGTTGTTTGCGGTGACAAACTCGGCAACGGAGCGCGACGCCCGCATGGACGCGCTGGAAACTGCTCTTCACGGCAAGACGATACAGCGCGTCGCTGTGAACACGGAGGTACGCAACCTGCTGCATCACCTGCGCGAAGTGCTGGCAACCCCCAAGCCGGACGCGGTTTTCGTGTACGGGTTGGAGAACTGGATTTCCGGCGCGGAGAACGCCCCCGTCGCGCCCTTCGTGTACAACCTGAACGTCGCCCGCGATTCGTTTCCGCTCCTACTCCCCGCACCGATGGTGCTGTGGGTTCCTCAGTATGTCCTGCAAGCCATCGCCAACGCCGCGCCGGACTTCTTTTCCGTGCGAAGCGGCATCTACGCGTTTCCGCTCGACGCATCTGACCGCGATTCTATTGCGGTGACATTGACGCGAATCGGACTCACCGAATCAATGGGCTATTCGATTCCCGAACGGGTAGAGCGAATTCACGAATTACGCGGTTTGCTAACCGAGTATCGAAACCTGCCGGACGACAAAAGGAACCCGCTTACGGAAGCCGAACTGATGAACTCATTGGCGATGCAACTTGATGGCGAAGGGCAGTACGCCGCCGCCTTGCCTTTGTATGAAGAAGCCCTGACTATTCGCCGTGCCGTGCTACCCTACCCGCACAACGGCGTTGCAATCAGCCTGAACAACCTGGCAACTCTGTATCAGGAGCAGGGTCGTTACGGGGAGGCAGAGCCGTTGCTTGACGAGGCATTGACAATTTCCCGCGCCGTGCTACCCTACCCGCACGACAGCATTGCCACCTGCCTAAACAACCTGGCAAGTCTGTACTATGTACAGGAACGTTATAGAGAAGCGGAACCGCTGTGTGAGGAAGCCTTAACTATCCGCCGTGCCGTGTTACCCTACCCGCACGACGGCGTTGCTGCCAGCCTAAGCAACCTGGCAAATCTGTATCAGGAGCAGGGGCGTTACGGGGAGGCAGAGCCGTTGCTTGACGAGGCATTGACGATTCGCCGCGCCGTGCTACCTTACCCGCACGACAACATTGCAAGGACAATCGATAATTTGGCCAAACTATATTGGCGCCAAAAACGTTACGAAAGAGTCAAGGACATGCTTCACGAATCACTACTGATTCGCCGCGCTATGTTACCTGATAAACATCCTCATATTGCCCATTCATTGAATAGCTTAGGATCGTTATATTATACCCAACAATCCTATCGAGAGGCATTGCCATTCTATGAGGAGGCGGTTTCTATCGCAAAAGAGGCTTTGGAAGATAAACATCCCTATTTACAACTCTATGCAAACAACTTGAAAGCATGTCAATCATTGATATAAGCATCCTGTAGTGATGATACGTGTTTAGATGTATACCGATGGTGCGACCAGAGATGGTATCTGCCAATCGGGAAGCCTTGAAAGAGTTCTATAGCTCAGTGCAAGATTCGGATGCGGCGTTGCAAGCCATCTTTTCACATGTGGCACAATCTTTTATCGTTTAGCAAAAGCGCGTTCGCAAGCGGTACAATACGCGAACGTGGATATTTTTCTTTACAACACTGCCTCGCGCTCGAAGGAAGTTTTTGAGCCTCTAAACTCTGGACACGTCGGCATCTACACCTGCGGACCGACCGTTTACAACTACGCCCATATCGGCAACCTGCGCACGTTTTTGTTCGAGGATCTGCTGACGCGGATGTTCCTGTTGAACGGATACGAGACGAAATGGGTGATGAACATCACCGATGTCGGGCACCAGACTTCCGACGGCGACGCGGGCGAGGACAAGATGGAGAAGGGGGCGCGGGAGCAAAAACTCAGCGTCTGGGAACTGGCGAAGAAGTACGAGAACGCTTTTCTTTTGGATCTGGAGCGGCTCGGGGTGCGCCGCCCGGACGTGTTGCCGCGCGCTACGGATCATGTCGCGGAGATGATCGAACTCAACCAGCGTTTAGAGGAAAAGGGCTACACCTACACGACGCCGGAAGGGCTGTATTTCGACACGTCCAAGAACCCGGACTACGGCAAACTCGCCAACACGAATATGAGCGAGCAGCGACAGGGCTTGCGTGACGATCTGGTGATCGACCCCGGCAAGCGCAACGCCGCCGATTTCATCCTGTGGTTTTCCAACAAGCCGACCCACATCATGAAATGGCCGTCGCCGTGGGGAACCGGCTATCCCGGTTGGCATATCGAATGCTCGGCGATGAGCATGAAGTATCTCGGCGAAACGTTCGATGTTCACTGCGGCGGGAACGACCATGTCCAGGTGCATCACACGAACGAGATCGCGCAATCGGAGTGTGCGACCGGACAACCGTTCGTGCGCTACTGGATGCACACGGCGTTCCTGGTGCTGTCGAGCGGCAAAATGGCAAAATCGAAGGGCGGCTTTCTGACCGTGCAAACGCTGGTCGATTCCGGCTACGACCCGCTGGCGTATCGCTACCTCGCGCTACAAGCCCACTACCGCTCGGAACTGACGCTCGCTTGGGAGTGGGACGACGAATCGCAGACGAAAGGGCGCGCCGAGTCGCTCGACGCCGCAAGGACCGCGCTGACCCGCCTGTACGAAAAGATCGCCCGAACGACGGACGAGCCGCTGAAATCTGACAGGGCGTATCAGTCAGCGTTCGATGAGGTGCTTTCCGCGCTGAACGACGATCTGAACGTTCCGAAGGCGTTGGCGACGCTGAACACGTACGCGTCGCCGCGCCTGTGGAAGGCGTTCGACGCGGTGCTCGGTCTGGACATCGAGCTGCGCGTCGTCGCGCCCGAGGAGGAGACCGCGCCGCCGGAAATCCTCACGTTGCTACAGGCGAGGCAGGACGCCCGCAAAGCGAAGGATTTCGCGCAGTCCGATGCGATTCGCACCGAGATCGCCACACTGGGCTGGGAAGTCGCCGACACTCCGCAAGGCGCGACCGTGAAGCGGAGAGTCTGATTCTTTTTTTGTCCTACGCGGACGGCGCCAACCTCACGTTGGATCGTTGTTACCTGCGGTGCTCGTTACTGCTTTGTTGCGTGGTTGGCGTTCGGTCCTTTCCCGCGAATTTCGGGTTCCTCTTTTCACACGGAGTGTGAAAAGAGGAACCCGAAATTCGCGGGAAAACAGCAAGGGCTAATTCGGCTCACGGAACTGAGAGAGCACCGCAGGTAACAACGATCCAACGTGAGGTTGGTGCCGTCCGCGCAGGACAAAAAAAAAGAATCTTACAACTTGGTCGGGTCGGCTTTGCCGTTCCAGAAGCCGTTGTCGGGCGTACCGTCGTTGTTGAAGTCGTCGAGGCGTTTGCGCTTCATCGCCTTGCTGTGTCCGTCCGCGAACGTCACCGTCGCCATGCCGGAGTGTCGTTCGGCGGGCGTCGAGCGGCACTTGAACTGCCCCGGTGAGTTGGGGGTTCCCGTTCCACATTCCGCGCCGTCGCCGTAGAAGCCGGACGCTTTGCCCGACCCGGTCGCCGAGGTCAGCGGGGGATCGATGGTGTAATCGCCCGCGCCGTTCAGAAGCGTGTTGTCGTCGCGCCGCACTCCTTGCGTGTCAGCGGCGACCACGGTTTCCGCCGTGGCAACGATGTCGGACTCCACGGTCAGGAACGTCGGGGTAAAGCGCGAGTTGCCGAAATACTGGTAGTTGTAGCCGTAGCCGCCCCAGCGTAGCGTCGCCGATTTATACGCCCCGGTCCCCGCGTTCCAGTCGTGCGCGAACCCCTTGTTCGCCTGTTCGTCGGGCGCGGACGGACACAGAAAGATGCCGGTGTTCTTCGTGTAGGGATACAGCCGGTCCGCCCAGCGCACTTTCGGCGTGAATGATTCTTTCGTGGACGAATACGGGTAGGTGCCGTCGTAGTCCGAAACGTAGAGCAGGATCGCGATCCCGATCTGCTTCGTGTTGGAAAGGCACGCCGACTGCCGCGCCTTCTCGCGCGCCTGAGCGAAAACCGGGAACAGGATCGCGGCGAGGATGGCGATGATCGCGATCACGACGAGCAGTTCGATCAGCGTGAACGCGCGGTTGCCCGGAGTGCCGGAAATAGGGGAAGCGGGTGAGCAGGAAACTTTTTTCATAGGATGTCCGTCATTCGGTAAGGTCGTCGACCCGCGTCTGTGGATGGCGGTTCTATTGGCGACAATTTGTATCGCCGATTGAAAAAACCCGCCGATAGAATCCTGTCAAGTGTTGTGGGCGGGGGAGTAGCAAGAAAGCGTGTGATTTTTTTCGGACGGATCGGGTTCGGATGGCGGGACGGACGGTAAACCGTTCCGCTGGAAGCCTTCGGCTGTAGACGCTTCGCGTCAGGAGGCGGAAAGCGACCCGTGCGAACGATACTACCCCTGCGACCCGCAGGGTCTACAGCCGAAGGCTTCCAGCGGAACGGTTTACCGTCCGTCCCGCCGTCAGTACGTTTCCCAGATACCGGGGGACGCCAGTTCGATCAGGTTGTCGTCGGGGTCACGGAAATACAGACTCGTCCCGCCGCGCGGCGGTCGAACGTTGCTTTCCACCGGAACGCCGTTCGCGCCGAGGTGCGCGATCCATTCGGCGAGCGAGTCGGCACTCACCGCGAAAGCGAGGTGCAGGGGACCGTGCCCGTCGTGCGGGGGGATAAAACCGCCGGGCGTCTCCTCGCCCTTCGTGGACGCCCCCTCGGTGAAAAGTAGTAGAACCTGATTGGTGTCGGCGACCGCCATCCCCGTCAGCCGGTTGCCGTCGTCGAGCAGGACGCGGAATCCGAGCACGGTCTCATAAAAGCGTTGCGCCCGCGCCCGGTCCTTGACGTACAGCGCGGTCTCCAGAACGTGGTTAATAGTTGGCATGGGCAGAATCGGCTCCGCTATGGCTTACCCATTTTATGCGCGTTTCTATGCCGGGCGATGCACTCCTCGGTTGCCGTGCGCGCGGTGCGCGTGGCGATCATCCCGTCGCGCCCGTTCGGCAGGTTGCCGTAGTCGCCGGTACGCAGTGCCCGTGCCCAGGCGTGATACATCCCCACGAAATTCTTCTCGCTCGATCCGGGCATGTGCGCGGTCTCGTGCCCGTTGCGCATCTCGAACTTCCAGCCCGCGCGGTCGTAATGGATGACGCCGTCGGTCCCGATCACGTCGTAGGTGAAAAGACTGGTCGGCTCCTTAGCCGTATGGGTGTATGCGAACGACATTTCCACCGCCGTGTGACAACCGCTCTCGTGGTCCATGTGCAGCCAGATGTGCGACGGTGCCTCGTACTCCTCGTCCACCCAAGCGGCGTGCGCGGTGTAGTCGCAGATCTCGGAACCGGTCCACCAGCGCGCCAGGTCGATCTGGTGGACGCCGCAGTCCACCATTGGACCGCCTTCCAGCATCCGCCCGACGCGGTACGGGTTCTCGTGCCGTTCACCGTTTTCGTAGGAATACTTGCCGTGCAGGTTCCAGTTGTACACCAGTCGCATCGCCCGCACCGCACCGATGGCACCGTCGTCCACGAGACGCTTGATCGTCTGCGCGACGGGGGAGAAGCGGTAGCAGAACGCGGCGAAGAGCGGCAGGCGTGCCTCCTCCATCAGCGCGATCATCGCGGCGATGTCGGCGTCGGTCATGGCGAGCGGTTTTTCGCACAGTACCGGCAATCCGTGTGCCGCCGATTCGCGCACGTTCGACAGGTGCGCCGGGGCGGACGAGCAGATCGAGACCGCCGCGATGCCGGACGCGAAAAAGGCGTCCCGGTCCGTGAATGTCTCCACCGCCGCGCCCGGATGCGTACGCGCGAACTCCGCCAGAGATTCCTCGGACGGGTCGTAGACCGACGCCAGAACCAGCCCCGGCGTCTCCAGTATGGCGGGCGCGTGTCCGAAACGAGCAATCACCCCCGCGCCCATGATTCCAATGCGTATCAAGTAGTTTTCCGCTTTCGTATTTATTCCCGGATAGTGCAAACGTCAGTCCATCGCGTGCCGGGACAGCAACGCAACGACGAGTCCCTCAAACCATGCTTCCCTATCTTCGTCGGTTTGAAAAGTGAATTGCAAACCGGTACTGCCCGTGACCGTGTCCCGCCAGATGACATTGCCGACTACCAGAACCGTCCCGCCGCGCGGCGTCGTCAGGCGCATCACCGCCGGACCCGCCCCCACGGACCCGGGCAGGTCCATCACCCGGACGCCGGGGATGCCACAATCCAGAACCTCCACGGCGTGCCAGACATCGCCGTCGTAAACGTCTATCGTCACGGTGTCAGGCGGAACCCACCGGGGCGATTCGCGCCGCCCGTTGCCGCCGCCGTCGCGCCGCAGGGGCGGCGACGGGGACGGGAGAGTTGCCCGTAAGCGGCTCAGCATCCGGACGGCGTCTTCGCGGGTGACGATTGCCGGTACCGCATCGACGGTAGCAATTCCCGGCGTTTCCTCCGTATCGGGTGACATGACGCTCTCCTTAACGATCTGCATAGGGTTGTAATCCTGTTTTGATCTCATTTTACCAAGGAAACATACCGCCGCGTTCCCGAACACAACCCTATACTTATAGACGCCCCGCGCGGGAAAGGGGTTCCGGTATGCTGGGGTCCCCACAAAACGCGTAACCGATAGGGTACGTCGCGCGTCTATCCGTACGTGAAACGACGCGAAATGATTCGATATTTCCTCGCCCTGCTCGCGGCAAGCGGGGTGCCGGGCGTAGCCGGGTGCGGCAAAAAGAGGGAAGAAACCGCCCGGACGGACCCACCCGAGCCGCAGATACCGTTGCCGACGGAAACCCCGCTCGCCGACGCCACCCCGGACGAAACGCCGTCGCCGGAAGCGTTCGAGACCGACACCCCGCCCGCCGAACCGCCCGCGCCCTATGGCGAACTGACCGACAACCAGCAACGGCGCGTCGATACGGTGATGGAATCGGTCGGGGAGGTCAACGCGAACGAGGCGAAACGCTGGACGGAAAACCTCGCCTACGACGAGACCGGGGCGGAGCGCGAGCTGCAGGTCTGGGAAGCCATCGCGGACGCTTACAAGCGTTGGGCGGAGGAGCGACCGGGCATCAACGACGCGGCGAAGCGGGAGGCGTTCAACGCGATCCTTATCGGGTCGCTCCTCCCGGTAACGGACGCCCTGCGGTATGTGAAACTGGCGGTGCTGACCCGCGACGACGCGAAGGCGGCGATCCTGCTCTACTCCGCGCCCGTGCCGTCACCGCCGCCGGATGCGGAACCGACGGTCCCGGAAGGGGAACCGTCGCCCGAAGCGTTCGCGTCTCCGCCGCCGTACTGAGCCTTGTTAGGTACGCCGGGAACCTCACCCCCCCGCCCCCTCTCCGTGCCGGAGAGGGGGAGCCAGAGGGGACGCGCAGGAAGCGTGGCACCTCCGGTGCATCTACTCCCCCTCTCCGGCACGGAGAGGGGGCGGGGGGGTGAGGT
>JAYULM010000138.1:0-16318 GCA_043763605.1 Armatimonadota bacterium
GTGTCGAGTGCATCTACAATGCGTTGGCGTAGGTCGAGGGAGAGTGGCTTCATGCCTGAAAGGATACCTCACCAGCAATACTTTTGCCGAAGACTATAACAGACCCTGTACAATGTAAATCAGTTGTACAATGTTGAGGGGACCTACGGGACCGAAATTAATTGCGGCTTCGATATAATGCAAGGGCAACGAGCAACTCTAATATCGGTCCTTTAGCGCAATTGAGGGTTCGCTGTCACAGTCTTCCGTGAGCGATGTGGAAGTGTTTCTATCTTTGCGAATCCTCACGTTATCAGTGCCGTTTCATTGCCAGGAAATGGCACTGATATTTCTGTCTAGTCAATGATAAGAAACTTTTGATGAATATCACAACTGCTTTGGTGTCCGTTTTAGCCGTCCTATCAACCCTTGTAGTGGGTGTTAGTACAACAAATGCACAATCGCAAGGATCTGAAGGCAGGGTTAGATATGAGCCTATACCCGCCCGAGCACAAGCATCTCTACTAGAAAAACCGTTCACGATTTCCTACAAAGTTGACGCTTCGTTTTATGACGGAAAAACGATGCAACCCAAGTCGTTAACTATCACCCTGTCGTATGACGGGGAGCATCTACTGTATCGCGCTGAGGAAATGGATACTCACGTTATACATACGGCTTTATACACTGACCGTGAAACTTATAGAATAGACAGCGATTCAAAAATCGCTGGCATTGAACCTGGTTTCGACTTCTCACGAATGCTTTTCTGCCCCCTGCCAGGAGTAGGCGTACCGAACCGCCCCTTTTTCTTTTCCGGTATTCCCGCGAGTGTGTTGCCCCAGTTAATAGAGCAGTCATCCCCACAGCTGAAGACTGAGACACAATATATCGATAAGTTACTGTACGAAACACAAGGGCAATCGCGGGACTACGGTATGTTTCTTAACTCAGATCGAGATGCCGCTTCTCTCAATGGGTCAGTTCACACGGGAATGGGCAGCGTGGTATCGATACCTGTTCAAGGCAATCCCAAAGTGCTATGGTACAGCACATTTGATAACACCGGACCCAGTCCAGGAGGACTTTGGGAATATTACGATCACAAAAAATTTCAAGGTGTTTGGCTTGCGACGATAATGAGAATGCGCGTTTGGAATATGAATCCTCAAACACGTAAGAATAATTTACTGCAGCAGGCAAAATACGAACTTAAAAGTGCTATGGATGGGGCACTTAAACCTGACGCATATGATCCGGTTACATACTTGCAGAACTATACAAGCGTAACTGACTCGACAGTTAAACCTCCTAAAACATTCGTCTATTATGTCGGCAAAGGCTCACTATCTAATCAGCGGGGGAATGCCCTAGACGTGCGAAGATCTTTATCACGAAACATGAAGCCGCAAACTAACACGGGTCTTTACGGTCTTATCATTGTAAGCGTGATGACGGGCATTTGGTTTTTGTGGCGGCGAGGCCGACGAACTAAATGAATCTCAAATCTTTACTGCAGTTAGGATTTCGGGAGCACCTGATTATCGTGATTAGTGGGATCGTGTCGCTCTTCGTGTTCCGATTATATTTGCTACCAAACACGGCACCTCTGTGGCTCGACTCTTGGCGCGAAGTTCAGACTTTTCACCTCGGTCTGGCCAACTTAGAGATCGCGGCAGGCTTCGTCTGTCTTGCGACCGTGGCTGTTTGGATTTCGTACTATCCGCTGGTGTCAAAGGATGCCGATCGGTTCGGGTTATGGTTAGCCACGGGGGCATGGCTGAGCATGACCGTAATCACTATCCTTACTTCGTTTGATCAGACCCAACTGATCGGAAGGCAAACCAATATTCTATTAGGATACATCAGCGGTCTATTAGCTGCCCGCACGTTTCGTAGAGTGGATACATATATAACAGCTCTCATCGGCTGTGGGATGGCGCAATCAATAATCGCTATCATTTATCATTCTAAATCTATAAACGTATTTATGTCGGGTGATGTTGCGCGTGCGTGCGGGACCTTCACTAATCCTAATGACCTTTACCTAATCGCTTTATTTATTCTACCACTTGCTGTGCAAAGAATTCTTTCGTCCAAAAATTCTCTCACGTCCGCCTTCTATATGATGTCCAGTGCGAGTATGGCTGCTGCATTGACACTAACATGGGTACGTAGTGGATTCATTGCAGTTTGTGTTGGTCTGTTTTGGCTGATGCGTAGCTACCTGAATCGTAGAGCGCAACTTATAGCTGTTTTTGTGGGTGCTGCCTTGATTTTTGGTATCTTCTTTCAACGCAGCAACGGACCTGTCAACCAAATATCCGCTAACAGGTCGATTGAGTCACGCTCCTTCTTGCTAAAGGAAGGAATCGCAACGTTCGCCCATCACCCTTTAACTGGCATTGGGCTTGGACGTCTGACCCTTCCCGTGCCTGTCAAGATTGATGGTAAGGACGTTAATTTTCAGATGATACAGCCCTACAACCAGTTTTTATTCTGGCTTGATGAGATGGGAATCATTGGCGGGATCATAATAGGATTTTTTGCTTTTTTCATAAACAGGTCGATCTCAAAGTCTCAGCCAAATCTATCTCGAAGTGTCGCATCCGTTTGGATTGCGGTGGCGGCTGCGGGGTTATTCAACACTATTTTTGGATGCTACGATTTCAGCTGCGGGAACATGTTGATAGGTAGTCTCCTCGGAATTACTATGCGATTGAATCCCTGTGTGCAGTCCGAGAAATCCTCCGAAGTGGCATAGGTGTTAGGAGTTACGCAGTTGCCCCGATTTTGATGGTCGGGGAAGCCTTCTAATGCCGAATCGCGCCCCTCACTTTGGCGAGTTTTGCCTCATACCAACTGACTTTTGTCGCCAGACGGTTCGCCTCCAGCCGAACGAAAGTACGTAAAGACAGTAATATGTGCCTGTGTTGCTTGGCTTTCGAGAGAATTATCTGGCGAACTTGAAACTGGCGTGTGCCCTGCTCTGCTTCCGAAAAGCGTGGCAAGCAAACTCACCCATTTTGAGATAGATTCTAAACAAATGCGAACACTATTGTTAGAAATCAGTAGGATCTTTATTACAGTAGAAGCGACTCCGCGTGAGGTAGGGACACGAGTGTTAGTCGGAAAGCAAAATCGTCGCACAGAGTGTTAGGAGTTACGCAGTTGCCAATTTAGCCTGGTGACGAGATACTGCCTTGTAAATCCACCAAAGACAGACGAAGTTGACTACATTCAGTTTTTGATCGCGGCTCAAAAATCCTTCACCTTCTGTGAAGCGTCGCGTTGTCAAATCGAACTCATCGCCCACGACTCTTTCGTGCGCTTGCTATCAAGACAGCCAACCGACACCGTGGCGTTATGGCAAGAAGTCGAACCACTCGTAAAGCGAACGGAAGGCTGTTTAGTGATAGACGATTCCATGCTGGATAAGCCCTATGCTCGTCATATTGAGTTGGTGACTCGGCACTGGTCTGGAAAGCACAAGAGCGTCGTGATGGGGATCAATCTGTTGACCCTACTTTGGACACGCGAAACACTTTTCGCAGGATGGAAACGCGGCATTGCCTTGTGATTGCCGCTTGTACGACGAAGAAACAAAAGCGATGGCAAACCAAAAACGAAGAACGAATCGTTTCAGGAGATAGTAACGACTGCTAAAGAACGCAGATTTCACCCTGAGATGGTCTGTTTCGATAGTTGGTATGCAAGTATCGAAAACTTGAAATTAGTTCGGGCTTTCGGTTGGCATTTTCTCACACGGTTGAAGAAAAATAGGCACGTTAATCCTGATGACACAATAAATGTTGCGGTGGAGACATTGAAACCCGTTGAGGGGGGGGCAAATCGTTCACCTGAAAGAGTTCGGTTTTGTTCGCCTGTTTCTGATAGTCGCCAAAAACGGCGACGGGGGATATGCGAAATGGCGGAGCCATTTACGCGACTGGGTGACGAACAAAACCGATATGTCAGAGGATTCGCGTCAGGAATGGGAGCGACAAGCGTTTAAGATCGAGAATTACCACCGCGGTCTGAAACAATGTTGAGCCGTCGAACAGTGTCAATGCCGCTCGACGGTCAAACAACGTGGTCATATTTTGCTGTCGTTGCGGGCTTTTGTCCGTCTCGAAGCCAACCGGTTGACAACCGGCATCTGTTGGTACGAGGCAAAACTTGACATCGTGCGCGACGCGATAAAGCACTATTTGGCTATGCCGACCATCAGAATCGGGGCAACTGCGTAACTCCTAGGGTTGTAGGAGTGGTACGACAGCACCGTGCCGCTCCGGTCCAGACTGGGCTTTGAGCCGATGCTTGAAACTCCCCCCGGTCGCCGATATACTGCGATGTTCCGCGCCGCGATTCCCCGGACCGCCCGGCGCGGTGCGAATCTTTGCTGTCACGCCCGTTAGTTTATATTTAGCACCATGAAACCCCGAATGCTCGCCGCCATCGTCGCGGCTCTCGCTCTCGTCTGCCTCGCGGTCATTTTCCTGCCGCTCGCCCTCCCCGGTTCGCCGGTGTCCCGCTTTCTGCCGAAGCCGAAGTTGGGTCTCGATATTCAGGGCGGCGCGCGCGTCGTCCTGGAGGCGCAGACCGACAAACTGCCCAAAGGCAAAGCGTGGGACGACGATGCGAAAGCCGCCGTATTCCAGACGCTGGAAAACCGCGTCAACGCGAACGGCGTTTCCGAACCGGTTATCCTGCCGAAAGGCGATAAACAGTTCATCGTCGAACTGCCCGGGATCGCGAACGAAGGGCAACTGATCGAACAACTCCAAAACACTGCCTTACTGGAGTTTTATTACAGTCCGGACTGGTACACGAAGAAGAATGCGTACGGGCGGTACCAGTTCGATGACCGCCCAGGCAAACAAGGAGAACGCGAAGAAAACTTCGTTATCGACCGCCGTCAAAACAAAGAGTTTCGCGACCGGTATCATCTGAACCAGGCGTTGAAAGAGATGGTCGAGCGCGGCAAAGCAGGCGGGACACCTACTCCGCTTCCCGTGCCGCTTCCCGAACTCGCCGCCGCAGCCGGTCGCACTTCGGTCCTCCTTGCGGCGGCAGACGTTAAACTGTTGCCCGCGCTTGCCGATGAACTGCGCTCATTCGAGGCGTTTATCTCCGAGGCGCGCCTGGAAATGACCGGTAGCGACCTGCAACCCGGCGGCGCGACCTCCGGGTTCGGTCAAGCCGGGTCCACGTCCGCGACCGTCAGCCTGCAGTTCAACAACGAGGGCAAGCGCAAGTTCGCGAACTTCACGAAAGATCACTCGCAGGAGATCCTGATGATCTTCCTCGACGGGCGGATTCTGATGACGCCGAACATCGACGAGCCGATCCTGCACGGACAAGCCCGGATTTCGCCGTTCGCGTCGGTGCCCGAGGCGAAACAGTTAGCCGACTACCTGAATGGCGGTTCGCTCCCGGTCCCGCTGAAAATCGTCCAGCAACAGAGTGTCGAAGCAACGCTCGGTAAAGAGGCGGTGCAATCCGGCTTGATCGCAGGTCTGGTCGGCATAGGCGCGGTGATCGTGTTCGTGATCTCTTTGTACCGACTCCCGGGGGCGATTGCCTGTTTCGCCCTGCTTCTGTACACGCTTTTCACCTACACGCTTTTCCTGCTGGTCCCGGTAACATTCACCCTGCCGGGGATCGCGGGTTTCATCCTGTCGGTCGGCATGGCGATTGACGCCAACATCCTGATTTTCGAGCGCACGAAGGAAGAACTCAAGGAAGGCAAGACGCTGCTGCGGTCGGTGGAAAACGGGTTTAACCGCGCCTTCTCTGCCATCTTCGACTCGAACCTGTGTACCGCCGTCACATCGCTCTTGTTGTACAACTTCGGAACTGGTCCGGTCCGTGGCTTCGCTTTGACACTGCTGATCGGCGTCGCGGTCTCGATGTTTACCGCGATCACGGTGACACGGTCGTTCCTATTCTTGACGGTCGCCGAAGGCAACAAGGATCTGGCGCACTGGGGCGGAAACCTGTGGCGACCAAACCTGAACAGTGTGGCGCGCCGCGGCATGTTTTACGCGATTTCTATCGCAGTGATCGTCCCCGGCATGATCGCGCTGTTCAGCGGCGGGTTCAAGCCCGGCATCGAGTTTACCGGCGGATCGGAATTGACCCTGCGATTCAGCCAGCCGATCTCACGGGAAGCCGTCGAGGCGGCGATCAAAAAAGCGGGTGGAGCGCAGGTCGAGGATGCGGCGGCGCAGATCGCGGGTAACAACACGGTCATCGTACGACTGCCGAAAAAGCCGGGGCAACCCGAACTGACGCAGACCGAAGCCGAATCACTGGTGACGAAAATCCGAGCAGAGTTTCCCGGGCAGACGGTGACGCAGGAGGAGTTCTCGCTGATCGGCGGGTCGATCTCGAAAGAGTTGACCACGAACGCGCTGTATTCTATCGGCTTGTCATCGCTATTCATTATCACCTACCTGACATTCCGTTTCGCCGTCGGCGGGTTCCAGAACGGCATCAAGTTCGGGATCGCGGCGGTGATCGCGATGCTCCACGACGTGCTGGTACTCGCCGGGGTATTTGCGATTCTCGGATACTTCCTGAACTGGAAGGTGGACTCACTATTCGTCACCGCCGCGCTGACAGTGATCGGCTTCTCCGTCCACGATACGATCATCATCTTCGACCGCATCCGGGAAAACCTGCGATTACGCGGCGGGCGCGTCGAGTTCGGGGAGTTGGTTAACGAGAGCATCAACGAAACGTTCGCACGTTCGATCAACACGAGCATGACGGTGATCATCACACTGACTGCGTTGCTGATCCTCGGCGGCGCGGTGATCCGCCCGCTCAACGCCGCACTGCTGATCGGGATCGTCTCGGGGACCTATTCGAGCATCTTCAATGCCGCGCAACTGGTCGTGGACTGGGAGCGGATCTTCGGCAAGAAGGGCGGCAAGATGGCAGCAACGCCCGAACGCTCTACCGCACCGAAACCCGCCACAGATAAATCCGCGCCAGTGAAACCGTCCCCCACGACAAACGCAGGCGCGCGAACATTCACCGCCCCGCCGCTGACTCCGACCCCGTCCCCGGTGTCGCAAGCGGACCGCCCCGCGCAAGCGGATGCGCCGTCACCCCCCGGTCCCGCAAGGGGTCCTGCCTTACCCGTCGCCCCCGCGCGTCGCAAGCGGCGGATGTGATGCGGAAAAAAACGCGGAAGCAACGTTGCTTCCGCGTTTTTGTCGCGATTAGCGACTACATTTTTGGAACCGGCGACGGGTCCGTAACCGGCGACGACTCATATTTCGATTTCAGATATTCCCAAACTTCCCGCTCAATCGTTCGGCGTTGAGCTTCGATGTCGTCTGCCTGGGAAAGGCGCATCGATTCATCCCAGGACGGTTCGATTAACGCGCGTTGGTGCTGGCGATACATCTTCCCTATCCATTCGCACGAAAAACTTAGCTGGTCATCATTTTCGATCATTTATGTTCCTTCCTATTCTGTCACTATCTCCAAAATTCCGACCGTATCTTCCTTCCGCGTCTTAAACAAAAAATCAAGTCGCATGACGTAAACATCCAGAGGATAATCAGAGACGAGAAGGTATCCACGATCCACACCATAAGTCGCTCTCGCATCGGGCAATGCCAAAAATCGCCGGTGTTCGGGGCGAATGACCGTTTTGCTGTGCAAGACCGAGACAATCAACGAATAATCCAGATCGTTCGGTTCCGATTTATCGGTGACGAAACTTCCCCAAACTAACACGCGTTTAATGGTTGGGTACTCCCGTGCCGCGCTCACAACGTCGGAAAGGAGGCGCGCCAACCCTTCCCGTTTTTCGGAGCCGGAGCCAAAACGATTTACACATTCCGGTAGCGTCGCGTTGTATATACCCGGCGGCAGAAATCCGGTATCGGTGAGTGCAGGTATTTCCGGCATTATCTTTCCTACGTAGTATACCGCAAACACAATGTTTGCCGTACAATAACCCGTCATGCCAACCCCCGTTATCCCCATCGAAAAACTGACCCCGATGCTCCGACAATATGTCGAACTCAAAGCCGAGCGACCCGATGTAATCCTGCTGATGCGCGTCGGCGATTTTTACGAGGCGTACGGGGACGACGCGGAAACCATCGCCGGGGTGCTGAATATCACGCTGACCGGGCGTGAGGTGCAGGGCATCGCCGAAAAGTATCCGATGGCGGGGGTGCCCCATCACGCGATGGACCGGTTTCTGGCGCGGCTCGTAAAGCGGGGCTATAAAGTCGCGGTGTGTGATCAGGTGGAAGATCCGAAACAGGCCAAAGGTCTGGTCAAGCGGCGCGTGACGCGCGTCGTCACTCCCGGAACGCTTGTCGAGGACTCTCTGTTGGACGCTAAAACGAACAACTACTGCGTCGCGGCGGTTTGGGGCGAGCCAGTCTCCGGCGTGTCGGTCGCCGACGTTTCCACCGGGGAGTTTTTAGTCACCGAGATCGCGTCGGGTGCCGGGCTGGAAAAAATCGTCGCGGAGATCGGGCGGCTGTGTCCGTCGGAGTGTCTCGTGCCCGAGGACATGGACGAATTGGCGGACGCGATCCGCGCCCACTGCCCCGCGACCATTACCCGGATGGCGCGGCGCGAACTGCCCCGCGATTCACGTACCGCGCTTCTGGACCATTTCGGCACTTCGACGCTACGCGGGTTCGGGTGCGACGAGTATTCGGCGGGACTCGACGCGGCGTCCGCCTTGCTCGTCTATCTGAAACAAACACATTTAGGCGCGGTCGGACATATCCGCACGATGGCGACGTATTCAACCGGCGACGCGATGGTGTTGGACGCGGCGGCGCGGCGCAATCTGGAACTCACGTCCGGGTTGGCGGACGGCTCGCGCGGGAAATCGCTCCTGACGGTGCTCGACGCGACGCAAACGTCGATGGGCGGGCGGTTGCTCAAAAAGTGGCTCGACGCGCCCCTGCTTTCCGTGGAGCGGATCAACCATCGGCTGGACATGGTCGAAGCGTTCGCGACCGACCCGCTGGTGCGCGGCGATGTCCGCGACGCGCTTCGTGGCGTCGCGGACATGGAACGACTGATCGCCCGCCTTTGCACCGCGACTGCGAACGCCCGCGATTTAGTGGCACTGCGCTGTTCGCTGGAAAAAGTACCCGAGATCGCCGCGCATGCCGCGATTCTGGAGATGCCCGCGATCCGCGCCCTATGCGTCGAACTGGACGGGCTTCCGGAACTGACCGATTTGCTGACCCGCGCGATCACCGACGAACCGCCGGTCTCCCTGCGCGAAGGCGGCATTATTCGCGACGGTTACGACACCGACCTGGACGAACTGCAGGGGATCAAGCGCGGCGGCAAAGGCTGGATCGCGGAACTGGAAACGTCTGAGCGGGAAAAGACCGGCATCAAGTCGTTGAAGATCGGCTATACCTCGGTGTTCGGCTACTTTATCGAAGTTACCAAATCGAACCTCGCGCATGTGCCGCCCTCCTATATTCGGAAGCAAACAACCTCTACCGGTGAACGGTACATTACTCCGGAACTCAAGGAGATGGAGGCAAAAGTGCTCGGTGCGGAGGAGAAGATCGTCGGGCGCGAGTACGATCTTTTCTGCGCTCTGCGTGATGAGATCGCCGCCCGATATGCGCCGTCAGTGTTGAAAGTCGCCGGGGCAGTCGCGCGTCTCGATGTTGTCGCCGCGCTCGGCGAAGTCGCGCAGTCCAACCGGTTCGTGCGCCCGGTGATCGACGACGGCACGGTGATCGACATTCGCGCCGGGCGGCATCCGGTCGTGGAGAAACTGACGGGCGCGAACGCGGTGTTTATCCCGAACGACACGCTGTTAGACGACGGCGAGAATCAGGTTCATATCATCACCGGTCCCAACTCTGCCGGAAAGTCCACGGTTCTACGGCAGGTCGCGCTGATTACCCTGCTCGCGCAGGTCGGCGCATTCGTTCCCGCCGATTTCGCGCGCATCGGGATCACGGACCGCATCTTTACCCGCGTCGGTGCGCACGACGATCTGGCGGCGGGACAGTCCACGTTCATGGTGGAAATGACCGAGACCGCCGAAATTCTGAATAACGCGACCGAGCGTAGCCTGGTGATCCTGGACGAGATCGGGCGCGGCACCTCGACGTACGACGGCGTTTCTATAGCCTGGGCGGTTGCGGAGTATCTGGCGAACCGTGGGTGCAAGACGCTGTTCGCGACGCACTACCATCTGCTGAACGATCTGGAAAAACAGCACTCCCACGTCAAAAACTTCCGCGTCGCCGTGAAGGAGACGAACGACCGGATCGTTTTTCTGCGAAAGATCGTCGCCGGGGGCACCGACCGCTCTTACGGCGTCCAGGTCGCCCGGATGGCGGGACTGCCCCCGGAAGTCGTCGCGCGCGCCACCGAGATTTTGCGCGATCTGGAAAAAGAGGGCAAAGGGAAGCGTGACATGACGCCGGGGCAGAACGAGGGGCGGGTTTCGGTGAAACAATCCAAACTGCAGATGACATTGTTCGAGGCAGAACCGCACCCGGTCCTGGAAGCGGTTCGCGGTGCGGACCTGTCTACGCTCTCCCCCATCGAGGCGTTGAACCTGCTCTACCGACTTCAGCAAGAGGCGAAGGCGGGGTAGCGACTCCACATTGAACCCTACGGAAAGAATGATCTCCACGCAAAAATGAAAATTACGAAAATCAGTAGCGCGATGGGAATGCTCACGATGACGAGTGCGATTTTTCGTCCACGGGTCCATTCATAGGCTTTCAGTGTCACGAAGCGACTTTCGGGATGATAGTAGCGCATTGTTGCGGAGACGCCGGTGATCGTCGCGGCATCCAGACCGTTCAGTGACAGGAAGACGGTTTTGCGAAATGCCTCTGCGATACTGATTGCGCCTATTTTCGCGTCTGGCGCGACGACCGGCATGTCGAAAAACAGCGTGATCCATCGCCCGTTCGCGTCGATCTGCGCCCCGTGAACGTCGGACCAGGGGATTTCTGTCGCCATCGCAAGGCGGTGCCGTTCTTGGATAAACCCGGCTAATCCTCGAATCAGAATGCCGCCGAATACGAAAAAGACGCTCCACCCTCCGTAAGCACCGAGGACTCCGAAAAGAAATCCTGCGCTACACACAAGATACGCTAACATAAAGACAAACTGAACCATGCCTGCGATTCGCATCAAGGCTGCGTTCCCCACCACAGCTTGCCCATCAAGAAGTATGCCGGTTGCCGTAAACTGCAGTGACCCGACGCGGAACGGGGAACGGATCGCCGGGGGCAACGACGTGGGTGACGTGGTGTTATACCGAACGTGCTCCGCCTGGACGGGGACGGTATCGACCAGTTGCCGCCAACTGTTGCGAGCGGATTCACCGTCGGACTCCGGCGTATACAGGAGATCCGGGAGCGGTGCGTCATACATTTCTGAGGGGGGCATGAATGCATAATAGCCCGACGACACCTCCCGCGCTATCGCCCGCGCCACGTCACTCCGATCCGCTACACCCATCCCGGGAACAGACGCCCGTCCCGTCGCGTAAAAGTCCCGTGAACGTCGCGAACGAAATAGCCTATAATGATTTGCCGCTGGATCTGCCCCACGCCGGGCGTATCACGTTCCGTCTGTGCCGTGTGATACAGAACCGTGGGGAAGAATCGTTTCTGCCGGGCTACGAAGCGATATGGGAAATAGCAGCCCAATTGAACGAGACACTGTTAGCGTGTCGCCTGGAGAATGAAGCACCTAATGCCGCCGAAGAGTCAGAAGAACTACGGCAGGAAGCGGCGCGGTTGGGTCGACTCCTGGTCGAAGAGATTGAGCAACACCGTTTAACCGACGACCGCATCGGGCAATCTATACGTAATCTGTTCGAATGTCTGGCGTTAGGTCGGGAGGGCGCGACACTATCGTTACGCGCCGGGGAAAACCCGAACTCTCTGCAACGCCCCTGATTTTTGCTATTGGCAACCATGCATTGCGTGAAATCGTCGCCGCATGCTATGATTGGATACTTGTTGTCGCGCTGTATGTCGCTTCCACGGAAGCAAGGAGTTTTCCGGATTGATGAAACGCAGGTTCTCAACTTTTAACTGTTCGCCGCTACGCGGCTTATGCTTCGGACTTGTTGCATTGGGCGTCTTGTCCGACCGCGCCTCGTTCGCGGCGGTGCCGCTTCTGCCCGGAGCGATGCAAGTATCCCCTGCTGCCCTACTTGTTGGCGTGGACGATGACGCGGAACGCGACCCCGACTTCCTGTATCTTCAGGCACTCACCCAGCAGTCCGGGCGATACCGCAGGGCGGACGGTAGCAACTTCCGCGCGGCGATCCGACTGTACGACGAGGCGTTGAAGCGGCGCAAGAATTTCTACGACGCCCTGTACAACAAGGCGATCTGTTATTACCTTCTCAAGGATTACAAGGAGTCGATCAAGGATTCCACCCGGCACATCGAACTACGTCCGGGGATCATGCAAGCCTACGTGATCCGCGCACAAGCCTACGTGAAGACGCAAAACCTGGAACCTGCCCTCGCGGATCTCAACGTCGTTGAGCAGAAACGCCCCGACCTGATGGAGTACCGTCTCCGGGGACAGATTCATTACGCCCGCGAGTCGTACGACAAGGCGATCCCCGACTTCGAGCGGTATGTCGCCAACAACCGGGACGCTCAGGGGCGCATCAAGCCGGTCGCTCTCGGGGCATTCCTGGATCTCGGCGACGCATACGGCAAACTCGAAAACGAGGCGAAGGCGGTGGACTCCTACAGCGCGTATATCGCGAACTACCCCGACCCGACAGTCCCCTGGGAATACCGGGGCGACAAGGAGTACGATAACCTCCCCTACGCACTGGACAAACGCGGAACCGCATACCTTGATGTAGCCCGCAAGGCTGCCGACCCGGAATCCCCCGAACTGATCCAGGCGCGGGATGATTTCCAGAAATACACCGAACTCGAACCGCAATCGCCGACCGGCTTCATCGGGCTGGGTAACGTCGCGCTGTTGCGCAAGGATTGGAACCAGGCGGTTTTGACCCTTGACCGAGCGGTCGCGCTCGCCCCGGCGAACGACTCCGCACTCGCGGCTCTCGGCGAGGCACGGCGGCAACAATCGCTGGCGCGCTTCCAGATCAACCCGACCGCCCCCGGTGCCGCTCCGAGCGCGGCGACGACGGCGGCGATTGCCGGGCTACGTAAGTCGGTGGCTGAGTTCGGCGAGGCTCTGCAAAAGAATCCCGACAATACACTCGCGTTACGTGGGCGCGGTCTCGCCAATTCCGACCCGGCACTGGGTAACTACACGCAAGCCGCCGCTGATTTCACGCGGCTGATCTCCCTCCTGCCGCCCGGCGATCCTCGTATCAACGAAGCCTACTTCAACCGGGGGTCGGCGTATTTGAATGCGACGCCACCCGCCTACGATAAAGCCATACCGGACTTCACGGCGGTCATCGCGTCCGACCCGAAAAACACCGATGCCTATATCGGACGCGGCGACGCGTACGCGAAACTCGGACAGTACGCCCTCGCCGTCCGGGACTATGACGTGGTCATTAACGGCGCGGGAGTGAGCGAAACCGCCAAACTGAATGCGCGACGCAACCGGGGCTATTCCTATGCCGAAGTGACGCCGCAACGGCTGGACGAGGCGATTACCGACTTCACCGCTTACCTCCAGGTAAACCCCGACGACCAGAGGGTGAAGGACGCCTTGTTTAACGCGGAGTTGAAACAGGGACCGGAGAAACAACTTGCGGCATTGAACCGGCGGATTGAAGGCAACAGGAATGACGCGCAGAACTATCTCCTGCGCGCTTCAGTTTACGATTCGCTGAAGCGGTATGACGAGGCGATAGCCGACTATAAGATGGTCAATACCCTGGACCCGAACAACGTCAAGGCGTACCAGAACCTGGCGTTCGACTATACCCGGAAGGGGTTGAACGATCCTGCTAACGTGGACGGTGCGATTGCGGCGAACACGCGACTGATCGCGCTGGAACCGACGAATACCAACCACTTGCTGGCGCGAGGCGACCTGTACGGCAGTAAGAAGCAATACACGGAGGCTGCCGCCGACTACAAGAAGGCGATCACCCAACTGCCACAGGGCGATCCGCGTCGCGCGGACGTGCAGTACATCGTCGCGAACATGTACCTCGCGTCCGGCAATTCGTCTTCCGCGAAACAGGAGTTCGACGCCTACTTTGCCATGGCGAAAAATGATCACGGCAAATACCTGGATGCCATCGTGTTGCGCGGAGATCTGCTCCGCTCGGGCAAGAATTATCCGGGGGCGATCACGGATTATTCCAATTACCTTGCCGCGAAACCGGGTGATGTCAAAGTACTCAAAGCGCGCGGGCAGACCTACCTGGATACCGGCGACGAGGTGAAGGCACTCGCCGATTTCGAGCAGGCAGCTTCGACCGCGCCCGACGCCGAGTCACTCACGCTCGTCGGCTCGCTGTATTATACGCAGGCGGCGAAGGCGGCGAACACCGACCCGGATAAGGCACTACCGCTCTATAAGAAGGCGGCGGATTTTGCCAACCGCGCCATCGCCAGTAACGCGGGGTATGCCGGGGCGTACTATTTCAAGGGACTCGCCCTCGCGGAAAACGCCGACATCGACAACCTGACCCCCGGTGCGCAGAAGTCCCAACGTCAGGACGCACTTACCGCGCTGAGCAAATTCGTCGAACTCGCGCCCGGGAACGCGCAGGTGTCGAACGCGAAGTCCGTGATCGCGAAACTGACGAAAGCAATCGGCGGATGACGCGCCGGACATGTACCCCGAATCGACAGATCCGGGGTCACACAACCGTGTGCGAAAACGTTGTTGAACCGGATGCCCCCGCTCCCTCCGAGGAGTGAAACGCGTCGAACCGTGGAAATCCATCGGCGCATCGGATGCGAATGTGCCGACCCATAAGACCGAACCTATTCCCGAATTGCGCTTTGCCTTCGTGCAGAACATCAGCGCAGGAGATGAACCGATATGTTGTTGAACCGAACCAATCGCGGGCTTTCACTTGCCCTGTTGCCGACTTTAGGACTCGCCGCGTTGATGACCTTTTCGAGCGGCACTTCGTGGGCGAAATCGCCCGCGCCCATTATGCCAGCGGCCGTCCTTTTTGCGCAAGCCGGGACAGAAGCCGAGGCGGAAGCCGCCCTCGCGGCGGGTAACAACGCCCGGGCGATCACGATCTATTCGTCTTTGATTCAGGCGACGCCTAAAAAGTTTAAACTGTACCTGAGTCGCGGCATCGCCTACTTCGGTGCGAATCAGTTTGATAAAGCGGCGGACGATTTTGGTCAGTTCATTACACTCCGTCCGGCACTGGTCGAGGGCTACCTGAACCGCGCGTACGCGTATGAGAAACTCGGTAAGGCAGACGAAGGTATTGCCGATTTGGCGAAAGTCCAATCGCTCGACGCCGCCCGCGTGGACGAAAAATTGCGCGGTGATCTGTATCTGAAAAAGAAAGACTATACCAATGCCATCGCCGCGTACACCAAAACAGCGGCGAAGGGCGGCGAAGCAGGTGGTCTCGCTTATATTCTGATCGGAGACACATACGCGGCTCAGGGAAACGCGACTGGCGCGCTGGCGAGCTACACCAAAGGGATCGCTGCGGCTCCGAAAAATGCGTACGGATACGCGCAACGCGGGCGAATATATGTCGAGTCCAAACAGTATGACCTGGCGATAAAGGATCTGACTCAGTACATCGCATTGGTTCCCGGTGAGTCTTATGGGTATTATCTGCGCGGTCTGGCGAATGTTTCGATGAAGACGCCCGCCGGGTATGCGGCGGCAAAAACCGACCTCGCCAAGTATCTCACTCTCGAGAAAAATCCGGATAACGTGATCGTGGGCACGAAACTGCTGGCGACCGCGCAGAAAGAAACCGGAGACAATGCAGGAGCGATTACTTCCTACAACCGGATCATTGCGGCGAACACGAAAGATAGCAATGCCCTCTTCCTGCGCGGCATGGCGTACATGACTTTGAAAGATTACCCGAACGCGATCAAGGATTTCCAATCCTACGCCACGGCCTTCCCGAGTGGACCGAACGCGGGAGATTCCGCCTATAACCTCGGTTCGGCGTACCTTCTGACCAAGCAATACGACAAGGCGGTGCCCGCGTACACAGCGGCACTGCGGATCGACCCCAAGGACGCGGCGGCGTACTATGGGCGTATGATCGCGTACAGCGAAATCAAGGACAATGAGAAAGTGATCGCCGACTCCGAGTCGGTGATCGCGAATGGTGATCCAAAGTCGGACGAGGTAGCGAACGCGTATGCGCGGCAGGCATCTGCCTATGACGCGC
>JAYULM010000139.1:0-4305 GCA_043763605.1 Armatimonadota bacterium
CGTTGATCCTCTGTCAAGCGAACGATGGCATGTTGTCTCATGCTCATTTATAACAAAAATATTTCAACTATTCAACGGGATAAGGTACTGAGTAGTTACCATAAATCACAGTATTCGTTATATTCGCCATCATAAACCAACCGGTCCAGCGAGAGCGCGTTTGGCTTGACATTAGGTGATCCCGGCGGTACATTGTGAAGGAAAGCACAAAGTGAACGGGTTCAACAAAACAGTCTGTTTCCGTTCCGTAGAAGTTAGAACGATGAAAACCATGCCCGCCGCGTCGCTAACGGGGACCGCGTACCCGCCGCTCAGTCCGTCCATCGCGCACCGCTATTTGCAGCACTCGCCCCTCGCCTCGATCTATGACAGGGTGATGGAAGGGAAACGGCTGTCGTTCGCGGACAGCGTGACGCTCTGGGAATCCGACGACCTGAACGGGATCGGTGCGCTGGCAAACATCGTCCGAGAGACAAAGAACGGCAACAACACCTACTACGTTCGCAATCAGCACATCAACTACACGAACGTGTGTAACAAAGGGTGCAAATTCTGCTCGTTCTACGCGCAAAAGGACGGACCCGCCCCGTTCACGATGACGATGGACGACGTGCGGACCCGATTGGAACAAACGCGCCATATCCCCGTGACCGAGATTCACATGGTCGCCGGTATCCACCCGAAACTGCCGTACTCCTACTATCTCGAACTGTTGGACACGGTGAAGGCGACCCGACCGGACGCGCACATCAAATCGTTCACGATGGTGGAACTGCTTCAGATTCAGAAACTCGCCAAAAAGCCGATGACCGAAGTGCTGTTAGAACTCAAGGCGCACGGGCTGTCGTCGCTCCCCGGCGGCGGCGCGGAGATCCTGACCGACCGCGTCCACGACGCGATTTTCGAGCGCAAGGAGACAGCGGCGGAATGGCTGGAAACGGCGAAGACCGCGCACCGCGTCGGCTTGCACACCAACGCCACCATGCTCTACGGGCACATCGAAACGGCGGAGGAGCGCGTCATCCATATGATGAAACTGCGCGAAGCGCAGGACGAGACCGGCGGCTTCCTGACGTTCATCCCGCTTGCGTTCTCGTCGAAGGGAACCAAGCTATCGCATCTTCCGGCGACGACCGGCGTACTGGACTTGAAAGCCGTCGCCATCGGTCGGCTGATGCTCGACAACTTCCCGCACATCAAAGCGTTCTGGATGATGATCACGCCGCCGGTCGCGCAAGCCGCCCAGTGGTACGGCGCGGACGACATCGACGGAACCATCGTAGAGTACACGATAACGCACGAGATCTCGGACGAGAACACATCGCAGAACCTGTCGCAACAGCAACTGGTGCAGATGATCGTGGAAGCCGGGCGTGACCCCGTCGAGCGTGACCCCTTGTACAACGTGATTGAGCGCGCCGACTCGCGGATTTTGCTGGACGCCCCGGCGCACCGTCCCGCGCTTGCTTTACCGATGGCGGTGTAAAACGCAAGCACACCGGGTTCTTTTTGTCGGGTACCCGCTTGCGGGTCGCGGACGGCGGCAACGTCGCGCAAACGCAGTTTGATAGGAGTTACGCGGTTGCCCCGGAACCTCACCCCCCAACCCCCTCTCCGTGCCGGAGAGGGGGAGTAAGACACCGGAGGCGAGACGTTCACCGCGTGTCCCCTCTGGCTCCCCCTCTCCGTGCCGGAGTGGGGGTTGGGGGGTGAGGTTCCGGGGCAACCGCGTAACTCCTATTTGTTATATCGACGCCTCCTTGTTACCTGCGTGCTTTTTCGGTCATGAAGTGCGATAAAATAGCACCGTAGCCTTTGGTTGTGCGACGCAGGAGGAGTTTTCCCATGAGTTTGACGCTGGAAGGAAAACCGACAACGTTTCGCGGCACGTTTTCTCGCGGCGTTGTTGTGCTGAAAGACGCGGTGACGTTGCCGGAAGGAACTATCGTTGACGTGACGCTACCGGACACCGAATCGCCGTCGTTTTTGCGCGACGAGTTCACGGCGTGGGACAAAGCCGGTGCCGACGCTTGGAGTCGTATCGCGCAGTGGGAAGCCGAGGAGAATTGTGACCCGGAGACTCTCGCGTGAATCCCGGCGACATCTTCCGGGTGGAGTTCGCGGCAAGCGGTGGGCATGAACAAGCCGGACGCCGCCCCGCGATAATCCTGCAAAGCGACGCTTACGCCGCGAACTCTCCGCTCGTGATTGTCGTGCCACTGACCGGCGCGACCGCCGCCACAAGATTTGCCGGAACACTGACCATCGAGCCGGACGACACTAACCATCTGCGAAGAACATCGGTCGCGCTGGTATTTCAGATCCGCGCCGTAGACCGTTCGGTTATTGCCGGACGCATCGGGGCGATAACCGATTCCCAACGCGCTACGCTGTACGCCGAACTCAACCAACTGACCGGGCAGACCGCGCCCACAAACCTGACCGCTTCCTGAAAGGGAAACCTTCCGCCATGTCCGCTACCCGCCGTTCGTTTCTACAGTCCGCGCTTTTGTTGCCGTCATTGTTTTCCGTGGACGCCTTCGCGCAGGACAACGCTATCGCTTCTTTTGCTGACTTCGAAGGCGGCGACTATTCCGACTGGACGATCACCGGCGATGCCCTCGGTACGAAACCGGCGACCGACGCGCTGTTCCCCGGCAAGGTCAAAGGGTTCGGCGGGCGGGGGTACGCGTCCACGTTCAGCCCGCGCCGGGGGGTGTTGGCGACGGGCAAAGCGGTGTCCCGCGACTTCGTGATCGAAAAGCCGATGATCACGTTTCGCATCGGCGGCGGCAACCATCCGGGAAAGGCGTGCCTGAATCTGGTCGTGGACGGTAAAGTCGAGCGCACGGAAACCGGCGACGGCTCGGCGCAACTCGTAGCGCGTTCGTGGGACGTGTCGGCACTCGTGGGCAAAACGGCACGTCTTGAGATCGTGGACGACACGCCATCCGACCGGCGCGGCTACGTCATGGTCGACGACATCGCATTCGGCGACGCCGTGAAGAACTTTGGTGTAGGTTGGCGCGACAAGTCTGTGGAACCGTTTTTCATCACGCGGGCGAAAATATGGCAGGGGATTGACTTCCGAAACGGCGAATTCCCGTTCCCATTTGACTTGCCGGAATCTGACATTCAGCGAGCGATTGACGTGGTTGTCGTGGCGATTCATGCGCCCGATATGTCGCTTTCGCCCGTCGCCGAACGAAGTGTTGAGCGAATCGCAGCGCAGATTGTTGCGAAAGTAGACGCGACGATTACCGCGCTAAACTTGCCGAAAGTCAACTCATTTACGCGGCAATGGCTCCTTGCAGAAGGCGTTTGCGAGTGGGTGCGTCTTAATGTCTAATACGATTCTCGAATCGACAAAGTACCGGGCGACGAGGCTGTTAGAAATGCTGAACCGAAAACCGTCATTGGGAAGGAAGAACCGGGTGCGGTATGCTTTGGCTTCGCTTGGCTAACAAAAGAGGTCGCACGGGCAGCAGGATTGAAGTGCGACGCTGTTAATGGGACATTCAGAGGCTTGTTGAATCCTGCACCGAACGATCCGAATCATTCCGTGGCGTGTTTTGTTATCGAAGGAATAGAAATCCCGGCGGACGTTTCGGGAGCGCGGGGTACTTACGCACAACCAAACGTTTCAGGGATTCGAGGACTACTGTTTCTGCCGAAAAAGAAAATCGCGGAACGGTATACGTTGCCTCGAAGCCCTCAGATGTGGGAGTTGTTTTTAGCAGGTTTCTTTCCTCGTGAAGATAACGTACAAACCGCTTTTGATGTTCAAGGCAAGCACAAGTTATTGCTGATGTCGATAGGCGAATGGAAAGAGCGCAATCCACAATATCTCATACCTTTAGCCGAAATGGTCGAGTAGAACGACAAAAAATCCTGAATCAAACTTCATAAGACAGGTGTTTGATGTGTCAGTGAAATAAACTGACCAAACAGCAAGCCATACTGCAATAACTGCTCACCCAGCAGACACAACAACTACCCGAACTGTAATAACAATGTGACCAACGGACGAAACACTTGACCCGACGTAGGATGCATATAGATCAAAAGGCTGTCGCAACTGCCACAACAAAAGACATAGTACCCCACTTAATCGAAGCCGGTTCGCATCCACATGTCCTACCGAGGTTCGTGAGCCGTTCGGCGCGGCGCGGTTCGAGTATTAGAGTTCTTGCGAAAGAACGAATACATGAGCCTCTTTCAAAAATGTAGATTCATTCCTTCGTCTTACCTACCTGCTCCGCAAAGAGAGCGAGCACGCCAAACATAATATGCAAATGAACTTTC
>JAYULM010000140.1:0-4304 GCA_043763605.1 Armatimonadota bacterium
CTCATCGGAATGAGAGAGGGGGAACCCGATTGCGTTCGGTGGTGCCGTCTGGCGTCGTGCGGGCGTACCTTCTCCGGGTCCCCCCTCTCTCATTCCGATGAGGGAGGGGGTTAGGGGGAGGGAGAGAACGACGGGAGAAACTACACGCTATCCGACTTGAGGTCCAGATAGTCGAGTTCCGCCTGAGTCAGTTTGACTTCGGACGCCGTGATATTCGCCTTCAGTTCGTCCGGGTTTGCCGAGCCGACCAGCGCGTAAATATCGAGCGGGTAGGACATGACGTACGCCAGGGCGACCTGCGGGATCGTCAGACCACGTTTCGCCGCGATCTCTTTCGCGCGGTCCAAACGGTCGAAGTTTTGCGGGTAGCAGTAGCATTTCACCGCTAACTTTTCGAAGTAGTCACCAGTCTCCCCAAACTGCTTGTAGTTCTCGCGGGTGAACTTACCCGACCAGAACCCGCCCGCCATACTCGACCAGGTGAAAAGCGGCATCTTCTGCTCAGCGTAGTACGTCTTCGATTCATCGTTCTGCGGTCCCGAAATGCTCACGCAGTTGTCCCACGGCTCCTCAACCTGCTCTGCAAGCGAAAAGTTCGGCGACGACACGGCGAACGGGACTTGCCCGGACGCTTTGGCGTAATCATTCGCGGCTTTTAATCGCGCCACAGTCCAGTTCGAACCGCCGAACGCCTTGATCTTGCCTTCCTTGACGTAACTGTTCAGCGCGTCCACAATCGGCTCGACCGGGTAATCCGGGTCGTCGCGGTGCAGGACGTACAGGTCGATGTAGTCGGTCTTCATCCGCGCCAGGGTGTCGTGCAGGTCGGCACCGATGTCATACGGCGTTACGCGGCGGCGGACATCGTTGTGGTGTGAGCCTTTCGCCAGCACGACGACTTTATCGCGCAAACCCCGCGCCGCCAGCCAGCGACCGATGAACGCGTCCTTGCCGCCGTAAACGTGCGCGGTGTCGAAGGCGTTGACCCCCGACTCGTAGACCGCGTCCATCATCGGGAATCCTTCGTCATTCTTGTCGGAAATCTGAATAATGCCCTGAACGATACGTGAGACGGGTTTGTCTAAACCCGGAATGTTTCCATATTGCATGTTTTTTGTGAGTGGTCAGTGGTTAGTGGTCAGTGGTCAGAAGTGGGAGCGAAACGAACTTCAGAAAACGTCCCCGCCTTTATATCTGACCACTGCCCACTAACCACTGACCACTATCCTTCCTATTCCATCGGGTATTTCAAGCCGATTTCGGCGCGAATTGTGTCTAATGTGCGCATGATCGCCAGTGTTTCGTCCAGCGTGATGATGTCGGACTCGGTCTTTCCGGCACGGAGGCAGTCCGCGACGTGCATCGCCTCGAACTGGAAGCCGCCGCCCTCGAACGGTTCGTTGATCGTTTCGGCGTCCTGCCCGTTGCGATGAACGGTAATCGATTTCGCCGTCCACCACGCCGAGTGAATCTCTATTTTACCCGCCGTGCCCAGAATCGTCGCCTTGAACGGGGTCGTCGTTTGCAACGACGTGCTCAAGATACCGATCCCGCCGCCGGGGAAGCCGAGCACCATGCCGGTATTTTCATCTACTCCCGTCGTGCCGAGGGTCGCGACCGCTGCGATTTTGTTCGGTTCGCCGAAGAACATCTGTGCGAGCGAGACGACGTAAACGCCGACATCCATCAGCGCACCGCCACCGAGTTTCGGGTCGTACAGGCGACCGTTCGGATTGGTTATGTTGAGTACGCCGTCGTCGTTCGTGTCGCCGCCCTTGAAACCGAAGTCGGCTTCGATCATGCGCGGCTTACCGATGGCACCACTCGCCGCCAGTTCCCGTGCTTTTTTCATCGCCGGGAAACAGCGCGACCACATGCCTTCCATCAGGAATACACCACGTGTACGTGCCTCGGTGACTACTTCCTCTGCTTCGGCAAGGTTGATCGTGAACGGCTTCTCGCAAAGGACGGGTTTGCCCGCGCGGAGGGCGAGTAACGCATGTTCCTTGTGGAACGGGTGTGGTGTCGCGACATAGACACAGTCCACGTGCGGGTCGTTCACCAGTTCCTCGTAAGAACCGTATGCCGTACCGCCGCCGTATTTCGCCAGAAACGCCTCGGATTTCGCTTTATCTCGCGATCCGGCGGCATAGATCTCGTGGTCGGGGAGCGGGTTCACATCACTCGCGAATCGGTTCGCGATGGAACCGGGTCCTAAAATACCCCAACGCAGGGGCGTAAAATTATCTGCCATATAGTTTGCACACTTTCTGCAAAAACGGTTTACCAATTTTCTCACGAGGGGAACGAAACGTGTCCCCCCGCACCGTGGTCAAGAATAACACGGGCGGGGAAACGTCGTCAACCGGCGGCGACAAGAACCCGGACGCCTGCGGTACGCTCGACCGGGGCAAGGCACTCCGTGTCTGTGCAGGGTTGGGCGCGAACGGTTAGAGTAGCCGAATACGTCCCGGGGGCGGCGTCGGTTGCAATCACAATGGGGATTTGGAACTTCGTTTCGCCGGTATAAACGGGAAGGCTTTCGCCGGTACCATCATCATAGATAGTTTCTGCCGGGAAGCGGACCGGACCGATGGCGGCGGGCGCGGACGTTCCGATCATCGCCACGGTCGCGATCAGGTCAGGACGCGGTACGAACCGGGCGTTCACGTGATACCCGTCCGCGATGGTCATCGTGAACGTAGCCGTTTGCGATTCGCCGGGTTTCAGCGTCAGTTCGCCGCTGTCCGCGCGAAGCGTGATCGCCTCGCGGATGGGAGTCTTCCCGGTGTCACTGGAAATCTCGCGCGCCGCGAGGATCAGTGTTGCGGTCGCTTGGGGGGCGCGCGCCATCAAGCCGTGATAGCCGGTCAGCATTTCGCCGACGAAGCCAGCGTACCGCGAACCGTTCGGCAGTTTGGCGAGCCGCGCCAGCACACGGGCGGCGACACCGTTCGGGGACGGCAACGCGCCGTCGAAGAAATCCTTGCTCTGCGCGATCAGGGTTTCGTGCCCGGTTCCTGAGTAGAAGAAGCCGCCGTCGGTCGCGTCCCAGAACGTTTCGAGCAGGGTATCGGTGAGCGAGCGGGCTTCGTCCGCCCATGCGGTTTCGCCCGTCGCGTCGTACAGGTCGAGCAAGCCGTCGGCGAGGAAGGCGTAATCATCCAGATATGCCGCGATAGCCGCCTCGCCTTTTGCATAACGGCGTAGCAGTGCGCCGTTCGGTTTGAGTGTCGTCAGGGCACAGTTTGCGGCGCGGCGAGCGGCGGCGAGATACCGTTCCTCGTCGAGCGACTTGCCCGCGAACGCCAGCGCGCCGATTAGCAGACCGTTCCACGCCGTGATGATCTTGTCGTCCTTCCCCGGCGGCACCCGCGCGTAGCGGGCGGCAAGGAGATCTTCCCGCGCCCGGATCATTTCGCCGGACAGTTCGGCGGGAAGGGGGACCGGGTTTTCGCCGACGGAAAGGTGGGGAATGTTCGCGCCGGAGCGATGCCCGGTCGCCTCCTCGCGGAAGTTGCCCTGCGCATGGAACTGATAGGTCTGCGCGAACGCTTCGCCGAACGGGAACCCGAGAATTTCGTGCAGTTCCGCGCTCGTCCAGACGTAGTATTTCCCCTCGACGCCCTCGCTGTCGGCGTCCAGCGCGGCTTCAAACCCGCCCGTACCGGAGTGAAGCAGGTCGCGCAAACACCAGTCCGCCGTTTCCCGCGCGATCCGGTCGTAGGCGGGATTGTCCAGAAGTTCGCCCGCTTCGGCGTACACGCGTAGCATGAGCGCGTTATCGTAGAGCATCTTCTCGAAATGCGGCAGAAGCCAAACGCCGTCGGTGGAATATCGGTGAAACCCGCCGCCGACGTGGTCGTAAATCCCGCCGAGTGCCATCTTATCGAGCGTCACGGTGAGTAGGGGGAGGGCGTCGTCGTCGCCATCGCGCACGGCGGCAAGGAGAAGGCGCAGGGCGTGGTGCGGCGGGAACTTCGGCGCGGACCCGAACCCGCCGTGCGCCGCGTCAAACCGCTCCGCCAGTTCCGCGACCGCCACGGCGACGAGTTCGCCCGCGTGGATCGCACCGGCGTGCGGTATGGGCGTTTGCCGCGTCGCCGCGCCCAGATCGTTCATGATGCTCGCCGCGACATCCTCAATCTCCTCACGGCGATTGCTGTACGCCTCTCCGAGTTGCGTCACGAGCGACGGGAACGCGATACGCCCGTGCTTTCCTTCCGGCGGAAAATACGTCCCGCCGTAGAACGGGCGACCGTCCGGCAAAAGAAACACGGACAGGGGCCAGCCACCGGAGCCAG
>JAYULM010000141.1:0-4299 GCA_043763605.1 Armatimonadota bacterium
TCGGTGGCGGAGCCACCTATAGGCGTCGGTGAAACCGATGATCGCATCCGATGATCGAAACCGATGATCCACGCCGGGGAAACCGACGGACCCAACACCTAACACCCAACCCATGCGAATCCTGCACATTATCAACGACCTGCGCCTCGCCGGTGCCGAGCGGTTTGTCGCCGATCTGGTTCCCCGGCAGAAGGAATTGGGACTCGATGTTTCCGTCGCCGTCCTCGCCTCGTATGGGTCCGCGTTTGAGACAAAGATTCGGGACGCCGGGATTCCGTTGCTGATGCCGGATCGCCCGCGCCCGATCCGTTCCCCGGCGCATATATTACGCCTGCGGAAACTTTTTCGGGAGTATGACCTCGTTCACGTCCAATTGTTCCCGGCGCAACTCTGGGTTGCACTTGCCGCGATAAGTTCAGGTAAATCCGCGCCGCTTTTGTTTACTACCGAGCAGAACACGCACAACACCCGCCGCGATATTCCGGCGTTCCGCCCCGTGGACCGTTTGATGTATTCGCGTTACCAGCACATCGCCGCCATTTCGGACGGTACGCGCGACGCGCTGGTCGCCTATCTACCGGAAACGGCGGGCAAAATCAGCGTCGTGCATAACGGCATCGACCCGCGACGCTTTACCGAACCCGGTTCGCCAGAAGAGCGCACGCGGCTATTCCCACAGGTTCCAGCGTCCGCCCCCCTGCTCCTTTGTATCGGGCGGCTGGAGCCGCAGAAAGATTTCCCCAATTTGCTCCGGGCATTCGCGCGGGTTCCGGACGCGCACCTCGCCGTGGTCGGGATAGGTCCCTTGCAACCGGAACTGGAAGCCCTCGCGCAAACGATGGCTATCCGCGACCGCGTTCACTTTTTAGGGAAGCGCGACGACATCCCGGCACTGCTCCGCAACGCCGACTTGTACGTGCAGGCGTCCAAATGGGAGGGGTTCGGGATCGCCGCCGTGGAAGCGATGGCGTCCGGGTTGCCGCTCGTGGTCACAGACGTACCGGGACTGCGCGAAGTGGTCGCGGACGCCGGGGTCCATGTGCCTTCCGGAGATCCGGACGCTCTCGCGGGTGCCATCAATGCCCTGCTCACCGACCCCACGCAACACGAAACGCTTTCGCGGCGCGCCCGCGAACGTTCCCGCGCGTTTTCCATCACCGCCAGCGCGGACGCTTACCGGACGTTATACGAAAAATTGGCTCGCGAACGTTCGGGCACCGCGACGCTACGGTAAACAGAAAAACCATCCCCGGAGATTTAACATTCCCTTTACCAAATGCATCTGGCGGGACGGTATAGTAAGACGTGTCCGATACTCTTACCGCTCCTGATTCCCGTTTCCTGCCCGATACCCCGCAACCGGGCGGCGGCTACGCCGATCTGCTCCGAACCGTGCCCGCGTTCCGCAACCTCTGGATCGGACAGGCGATTTCGCAACTCGGCGACGCCCTGTATTACCTCGTCTTTCTGTTCATGGTCGAGAAAGTGACCGGCGACCCGCGCATGGTCGGGATCGCGGGCGTCGGGCAGACGCTCCCGTTCCTGCTCTTTTCGCCGTACGCCGGGGTAATCGCGGACCGGTGGGACCGCCGCGCGATCATGCTCTGGTGTGACCTGCTCAGCGGGGGAGCGTTGCTACTGTTCGCCGTATATGTTTACTTCGACGCGACGCCGCCCGCCTGGGCACTGATCGCGGCGGGAGCGGCACTTTCGGCGATCAACGCCTTCTTTTCGCCCGCAAAAGGTGCCGCCATTCCGCAACTGGTGCCCGAGGCGCGGCGTGACACGGCGAACGCGCTGTCTCTCGCGACGCAGAACCTGCTCCCGATGATTGGCGTCGCGCTGTCAGGTACACTCCTCGCGATCCTGTACGCGATCTCGCCCGCGTATTTCTTTCTCGCCGCGATTCTGCTGAACGCCGTTTCGTTCTTCGGGTCGGCGGTGTTTATCGCCCGGTTGCCGCGACTCGTCCCGGTCCACGAAGAGGACAAAGCAGCGCCGAACGCCCTGCGCGACGTGCGCGACGGATTCAACTATCTGAAAAACGAGCGCGTGTTGTGGATACTGCTCTGGCTCAACCTGTTGGTTCAGGTCGCGATGGCACCGTTCATGCTCGTGTATATCGTGGTCAACAAATCGTGGTTCGGCGGCGGTTACGGCACACTCGCCCTGTGCGAAGTCTCGTTCTTCGTCGGCGTGGTCGCGTGTAGCGTTTTCGTGGAGCGTATCAAGATCGCCCGCCCGGGCATGGCATTTATCGCGGGAATCGCCGGAATAGGTGTCACGGTGATCCTGATGGCGGTCTCGCGCAACGTCTGGGCGTTCGCGTGGTGGAACTTCGTCGCCGGGCTGGCGTTCCCGTTCGTGCAGTTGCCGATGGCGGCATACATACAGAAGTTGGTTCCGGAGAACTTCCAGGGGCGGGTCAACGCGGCGATGACGATGACCGGGATGGGCGTCGCGCCGGTTTCCATCGGGATGGGCGGGTTGCTCCTCGCGGCCACCGGTCCCACGGTGACGATAGCAATCATGGGTATCGTGATGACCCTGTCGGGGTTGCTCGGCCTCGCGGATAAGGCGTTCCGCACGGCGCGGACCGACGCCATTGAAGCGTAGGTTCGGAAGACTCACCGGTGTCGGGTCGCTCTCGCTACTTCTTCGCCGTGAGTAAGGCTTCCACGGCTTTGAAACCGTTCTTGCGGGCGAGCGTGAGCGCGGTCGTTTTGCCGTCCTTCGCCACGATGGTTCTGTCCGCGCCGGATTTGAGAAGCAACGCGACCATTTTGGGGTGTCCGTCGGGGTTCGGGCGTTGCTCCTCGCCCGGTTCGACGCCGTGAATCTCGCGCATGTGCTCGGCTTCCTGCTTTCGATGTTCGACGGTCTCTTTTTGATACGCCTCCCAGTCCGCATTCGCCCCGTTGTCTATGGCGAGCATGAGTGCGGTGTAGCCGTTTTTATCGGGAAGGTTCGCGTTCGCGCCGCTCCGCAGGAGCCAACTCGCCGACGCAGTATTTTCACCCTCCGACGCGACACGTATCAATGCGGTACGTCCTTCGCTGTCCGTAGCGTTTATTTTCGCCCCGCGTCTGCGCAAGTCTTCCGCGACTGGTAACTGTCGGTGTTCGACGGCTTTCATGAGCGGCGTGATCCCCGTTCCTCGCGCCGCTTCGTTCACGTCGGCACCGGCTTCAAGCAGGATCGTGAGCATTTCCCGCGCCGCCCGCTCCCCGCTGGCGAGGTCGTCGTCCTCCGGTCCGAAAAGCGAGCCGTCGCGGAGCATTTCCCGTTCGATGACATTCGACTCGATCTCCGATATCGCCGCCATCAGCGCGGTCTCGTCGCCATCGTTATCGTCGTCACTATGCGTATTCGGGGACGCGCCTTTTTCGAGCAGGTATTCCACGACGCCGGATTGGTTCGCCTTTACCGCCAGCACGAGTGCGCCGGTTTTATCGAGGTCGGCTCCTGCGTCCAATAGCTTATCCAGGATCGTGTCCTGGGCTTCGAGTGCTTGCTCTTCCGGTTTTACACGGCTCGCCTTTTGATCGCGGCGGCGGGACGGCGTTTGTCCACTGTTGCGCAGAAGCCACCTGAGGGCGTTGTTTGCCTGGTCGTGTTGCGCCGGTTTGACCCCGCTTTTCAGCAGGAGTGTGACGACTTCGGCGCTGGAAACCTCCACGGCGCACAGAAGAGGCGTCCGCGCCGGGAGACGCGAGCCGGTGTCTTCCTGTTTGCCGTCCGCGTCCCGCTTCACGGCGGGGGCGTTGATATCCGCTCCTGCCGCGAGAAGAAGCGGGATAATCGCGTCGCTCCCGTAGGTCGCGGCGATATGGAGTGCGGACTGACCGCTATAGGGATGCGTGTATCGTGCGTCCGCTCCGGCATCGAGCAATGTTTTTACGATCACCGGGTCGTTACTTTTCGCCGCCGCTGTAAGCGGGGTTTCGCCGACCGGCTTTTTGCCGTCCAATACCTGTTGGCCAGGAATTTTCGGCATCGGGCGCGGCTCGTTCGGATTCGCGCCTTCCGCGACGAGTTCTTTCACCCGCGCCGTGTTGCCGAACGCCGCGGCTTCCCACAGGTTCATCGGGGTTCGTTTTTCGAGCAACGCGCCGATCTCGTCCCGACCACGTTGGACTGCCCAGCGAAACGCGGTGTAGTCCAACATGTCACGCAAAGCCGGGTCCGCGCCTTTATCCAGAAGCAGGCGCACGGTGTTGATCTTGTTGTGTTGCGCCGCACGCATCAGCGCGGTGGAACCGTCCGCGCAAACATGGTTGACGTTCGCGCCACGTTCGA
>JAYULM010000142.1:0-4296 GCA_043763605.1 Armatimonadota bacterium
CGAAAGTTCATTTGCATATTATGTTTGGCGTGCTCGCTCTCTTTGCGGAGCAGGTAGGTAAGACGAAGGAATGAATCTACATTTTTGAAAGAGGCTCAATAGTTAATCTTGCGCTTTACGACGACGACTCCCATCTCCGGATCGGCCCTTTGCTCCTCCTTCTCCACAGTCCCGACCGGGTTATTCACAATCTCTACGATGCTTACGGCATCCCGTCCTGCAAGTTTGCCCGCCCACAAACTTGTTGCGCCTTCGTCGCTTTCGTAGCCTATGACCGCAACGTCACACCGGCGTTTGTTCAAAGATAATCCGCCGATTTCGCGGAGGGTTCGGTTGAGGATATTCGCGACGAATTCGGCCTTGATTAGACCGCTACTGGGACTACTGGCGGGCCATGCAAGTTTCATCGAACCGGATAAGTCCAGCAGAAAGACAAACAGACCGGGGTGGTCTTCCCCCATTTTTCTCGTGTAAGGCATTATCGTCTCCCTCGGGAATGAATAGATTGAAATGGCGCGAGTCGCCTCGCGGACAAACGATTAAAAAGGAAAAGCGTCTGAATATACCGAAAAAGATACCTCGACTTTTCTTACCGTAACTATACGGCAAAGCAGGCGCACGTGTCAAGCCATCCTGCCAATGATGGTTATATTCGGTATACTGCCTGCGTAACGCAAGCCGTTCGTGGGAACCGCCGCGATATGCACCGTCGGCAACTATTTTCCTGCCGGAGTGTCTACTTCACCGTATCCTATGTCTTTGCCCGTAACACCCGCCACTTCTCTGCCGCCGCCGTCGCCGGTTGCTTCCGTGTCCGACCTCACGGTGCGCTATGGTACGCGGGCGATCCTGCAGGATCTGTCGCTGGAGATTCCCGAAGGGTGTGTCGGTCTGCTCGGTCCGAACGGTGCCGGGAAGTCGACGCTGATCAAGACCATGCTCGGCTTTCTCGCTCCGGCGAGCGGCGTCGGGAGTGTACTCGGCATGAACATCGCGACCGAACCGCTCCGCATCCGGCAGCGCGTCGGTGTCGCACGACCTGTCCGAGGGGGATCGAACCGTGCCAGTGTTCGTAGGCGGCGCGGGGCGCGGGGCGCGTGCGCCCCGCCTGTCGGACGCTACCGTACCCACCTTCGTTTCGGCCCCCCTGCCAGATATGGCACCCGCGCTCGTCTTCCTCGACGTGGCGGAGGAATCGTTCCAGTTCGCGCTTGGTCATGCCAGTTCCCCGAACACGTCGGGGCTTTCCATCCCGCTCACGCCGACCTCGCATGCCATAGCAACGACGCGCGGCGCGAAACGCACGTGTGCCTTCGCTTCCGCATCGGTCAACTTGTCTTGAAAGCGAAGAAATTCGTCCTGCGTCCGCGCGCCCCAAACGCGGGAGGCGAGAATGAAGCGATACGCGTCCTTTACAGACCAAAAAAGGGCGACTTTATCTTTCGGGTGAAACCGGATCGCTCGGGGCGATTCCCGTTAACGTCTCTGCCCGTGGTTCCCAACCGGCGTAACCGCCAGCCACAGGCACGCGCACCTCGACGAGTTGTGCGGAAAGATTCGACCCGAGGAACGCCACGTCGCACGAGTCGGCGAGCGTCGGCGGTGATGAGGGCAATCGGGCATTCAGGACCGGCGGATTCGTCGCGATCTGATAAAAGTCGCGCCCCAGCAACGGTACTGTGACTGTGACACAGACACCGAGCCATATCCGCCAGCGCTGGGAAACCTGCATGCGCGTCACTCCTCTTGCCCGCGTTTCGCGGTGTTTCATTGTACCCGGTACGTAAACCGTCCCGCCGCTAATTTCCCGCCCGTCGTGGGGTATCCTGTCTCCACTATGGAACATCGCATTTTAGGCAAGACCGGCATGAACGTTTCCGTGCTCGGCTTCGGCGGGGCGGAAATCGGGTTCGAGAAACCGGACATCGGCGCGGTACGCCGCCTGTTGGACGCGGCACTCGACGCGGGACTGAACGCGCTCGACACGGCGGAATGTTACTGGGCGGGTTTCGAGGAGACCGCGAGTGAGCATCTGATCGGCGAAACCATCGGGCACCGACGGAGCGAGTATTTTCTGTTCACGAAATGCGGGCACGCATCCGGGATCGACGCGCCGGACTGGTCGCCGGAGTTGCTGACGCGAAGCATCGACCGCAGTCTGAAACGACTGCGCACCGATTGCGTGGACCTGGTCCAACTCCATTCGTGCGGGGCGGATATTTTACGGCAGGGCGACGTGGTCGCGGTTCTACGACAGGCGCGGGACGCCGGGAAGACACGTTTCATCGGCTACAGCGGCGACGGCGAGAACGCGAAGTTCGCCATCGAAACCGGGGCGTTCGACACGTTGCAAACGTCGGTGAATGTGATGGATCAGGAATGCCTGACGAAAACCCTGCCGCTCGCCGCCGGGCGCGGGATGGGCGTCATCGCCAAGCGACCGATTGCGAACGCGGTCTGGCGTCACGCGAACGAAGCCGAGGTACCCGAGTATCGCAAGTCGTACTGGGAGCGGATGCAGAAACTGGGCTACGATTTCCTGAACACGGAAGACGGCGACGCCGGCACCCGGATCGCGCTCCGCTTCGCGCTTACCGCGCCCGGCGTGGCGACGGCGATTGTCGGCACGAAGAACCCGGAACGCTGGGCGCAAAACGCCGCGCTTCTGGCGAATGGCGTGACGCTACCAGAAGATGAGTTCGCGCAGATCCGGGAACGTTGGAACGCGGTCGCCGGGGCGGATTGGGTGGGGCAGACTTAGGTGTTAGGTTTTGGGTGGTCGGTCGGACCGTGAACGGTTCCGCTATGCGCCTGCGGCGGACGCACCGGGTGCGGAAGACCCGGTAGCGTCTCGCCGCCGATGTTCCCCGCTCGAAGAGCGTCCGCCGCAGGCGCATAGCGGAACCGTTCACGGTCCGACCGACCCCCAAAACCCAACACCCAACACCTACTCCCTCACCTCCGATACGCCCGCCAGCAAGCGGCGGACCCGCGACCGTTCGCGAACCTGGGTGTGATAGATCTCTTGCTCCGTCACCGGTAGCGCGGCGACCCCCGATTTGTCCTCCGGCTTCGTCGGCAGACCCGCGCGGAGTTTCGCCACGACGCCGGGGTCGATGATACGCGGGGGCGGGAACGGCAGTTCGCGCATCCGGACGGGATCATACCGATACAGGTGGGGGCGGATCGGGACCGTCGCGTCTAAAAGCCACACCGCCCGGTCCGCGAAATGTCGTCGAAGATTCGTGTTCTCGGCGGGCGTGAGATAGCGCGCCCAGACAACTTTTTGACCGGCTAAATCCGCGCCGTTGTACACCCATTCCGCCGACGATTTCACGTTCGTCGCGCCGTAGTAGACCAGCACCAGATGTTTGCCGGGAACGCGAGCGAGGATCGCCTGAACGGGGCGGCGGTCCTGAATCATCCACTGCCACTCGTCGCCCGCGAAGAACGCAACGCACGATGCTACCGACAGCAGATATAGAAGTACGAACGCTCGCGAAACCGCAAGCCCGACGCGCCGGTTTCGTCCCGCCCGCGAACCGAGCGTGCGGGTGTACCGCCACGCCATCACCCAGACGATCAGCGCGAAGCCGCCGACCGGCGCGCCGTAGTGCGGGTTAATAAACGTGCCGAAACAGATCACCGCGACGAACGCCGTTAGCGCGAAAACGGAATATCGGGCGGTGCCGCTTTTCCGCACGGCGAGGATCAACCCGGGGGCGATCAGAAACGCGGGGACGAACTTCAGGAAGTCGGTCAATGGGTGGGCGCGGGGCGGCGTATCGAGCCAGTAGACGGTAGGGTCGAAGCACTGGAACGCCGACCGCGCCAACGTATCTGCCTTGTCCCCTATGCCGCGCCCGATATTGCGTAGCGCGTCCCGCTCGCCCCAGTAGCCGTACACACTCGTATAGGCGTTGATGAAGCGCATCGTGTCGTGTCGCAGGGTGCCCGGCACTGGTTTGACGCTCTGAAACAGGAACAGCGGCACGACGCCGTACGTGTCTTCATGGACCGCATACGGCATCCGAAGCGGTTTCCCGGTCACGCGCACGTTGTAGGCGAGCATGAGTGTGGCGGTCACGGCGAGTACCGCCACGGCGGGAAGAAGAACGCGAAGGAGCCAGGTTTTCGGGGCGGTACGCAGTCCGCGCCACAGAACCGGGAGCACCGGAAGCAGGGCGAGCGACGCGGCGACCAGCCCTTCAAACGGGCGGCAGTTAGCGAGGAGGGCGAGCGCGGCTCCGGCGATCAATCCCGGCGATCCCGTCGCCCTCACCCCCCCGCCCCCCT
>JAYULM010000143.1:0-4292 GCA_043763605.1 Armatimonadota bacterium
TTCTAAACCGTTCGACAAGTGCGGCAACCGTTCGACACTGGTGACGCGAAGCGTCTACAGCCGAAGGCTTCCAGTCGGCAAGTGTGCCGACGGGAACCCTTCAGCGTCCGATCCCCCCCGAAAAACCCCGACCAACGAGACCGCTAAATACTCGCGTTCTGCAACCAGACGGGGATCGGCGCGGTACGGTCCTGTTCCGGCACGACCGTGGTCCCTTCGGGACAGGGCTATATAGTTATCTGAACAGCCCTGCCCCCCTCTTTTTTTTCGCTGTACCGGTTTTTCAATGTCCCCCGGTAGCCGCAATTGCCGTCCTGCGGACCGTGAACGGTTCCGCTTTGCGCCTGCGGCGGACGCACCGTGTGCGTCAGAACCGGTAGCGTCTCGCCTCGGCGTATCCCGCTCGCAGAGCGTCCGCCGCAGGCGCGAAGCGGAACCGTTCACGGTCCGACCAACCTACACCTTGCCTGTATCCGTCAGACGCACGTCCGGATTCGCCCGCCGCACGAGCAGAAGGCAAACATCGTCGTGCAACTTGCCGCCCGCGAACGCCTTCGCTTTCGCCGTGATATTTTTTGCCGATTCCGACAGCGTGACCGATTCGTACAATACGTCTCGCACGGCTTCGGCGAACCCTTTATCCGCGAAGAAGTAGCGGCGTTCGGCGGGGTTGCGCGCCTCGGTGATGCCGTCTGTGGTCATCACCAGTAGATCCTCGACGCCCAACGTGAATGTCGCGGCGTCATAGCTCGCGTCTGCGGTCGCGCCGACCAGTGCCCCACGCACGTCGATCTCCTCCACCGCTCCCGTCGCCGCTCGCACCAGGATCGGCGGTTCGGCACCCGCGCAGGCGCACACCGTTTCCCCCGTCGCGGTTTGTAACACGGTGACGGCGACGGCGGTAAAGGACGGGTCCTCCGCCCCGTTTCCGTCGAAGCGTTGTCCCTCGACACGAAAACGGTTCAGCCTTCCGAGTGCCCTCGCGGGATCGGGGTCTTCGCGTAGATAAGCGCGGAGGGCGTATTTCACTTCGGCGGTATGCGCCGCCGCCGCCAAGCCCTTCCCGGTCGCATCGCCGACGACCAGCGCGACCCTGCCGCCGGCGAGGACAAACGCGTCGTGGAAATCGCCGCCCACGAGTGCCTCATCCCACGCCGCTTCGTAGTCCGTAGCGATTTCGATCCCGGGGAAGGCTCCGGGGGGCGGGGCGACCAGGAGGGACCGCTGGAGCGTCTCCGCGATGCGCTCGTTTCTCGCGGCAAACTCCTGTTGGGCACGGTACAGGCGGGCGTTCTCCACCGCCAGCCACGTCCGCTCGACTACGGCAGTAAGTAGTTCCGCCTCTTCGGAAGTCCACGACCGGGCTTGCGAGAAGTGGATTGCGAGGATCGCTACCCAGCGTCCCGCTTTGTGCAACGGCACCCCCAGAAACGCCTGGAAATCCAGAGAGCGGAACGTGGCGCGGTGGTCGGGACCGAGGCGCGGGTCGCTTTCCGTGTCGTCGCTCCGGGTGACGTTGCCCGCGCGCAGACTCTCGATGATCGGGGGACCGAACGAGTCCAGCGGGAACGTGCCCGCAATGCTTGCGACACCCTGTACGTAGTCGCGGCGTATGGTTAGCGTGTCCGCGTCCTCGTCGACTTCGATGTACAGGCAACGGTGTGCGCGTGTGTATTCGCCGACCGCCTTCGCCGTCTGATAGAGTACCTCCTCGGGGTCGAGCAGGGAGCGCATCCGCGCGGTAAGTTCCGCCAGGAACTGCTCACGTGCTTCCGCCTCTTTACGCTCTGTCACATCGTTGTGAGTACCGATCCACTCGCGCACAGACCCGTCCGCTTCCAGCACCGGGGCGGCGCGCACCGCGAACTGGCGATACACCCCGTCGTGGCGACGCAAACGGTGTTCGACCTGATACAGTTGGCGTGACCGTAACGACTCCGACCAGACGCGGAACGTTTCCGCGCGGTCATCGGGATAGACGGCGTCGAGCCACCCCGCGCCGCCGTATTCGCTAAATGCCTGTCCCGTGTACGCCGCCCATTGCGGCTGTTCGGTTACGAACTCGCCTGAGTCTCGCGTGTCCCAGATGATCTGCGCGGTCGCTTCGACGAGGGAGCGGAAACGCTCCTCGGACACGCGGAGTGCGTCCTGCGTCCGTTTGAAATCGTCGATGTCGGTGCAAGTGCCCGCCCAGAGCGTCACCCCCCCGGTTTCCGGGTCGCGCACTGGCTCGGCACGCCCGACAAACCAGCGGTAGACGCCGTCATGGCGACGGAAGCGGTATTCGATCTCGTAATCCTCGCCGTCCTGCCACGCGCTCCGCCACTGCTCCAGGGTGCGGGCTTGGTCGTCGGGGTGCAGGGCGAGGGCGAAGCCGAATCCCATGCTTTCCTCCACAGTCTGCCCCGTGTATTCGTACCAGCGGCGGTTGTAATACAGGTGGTTCCCGCGCGGGTCGGTCGACCAGACCAGTTGCCACGGCGTCCATCTGTGCGCGGAAGCGCGCCTCGCTACGCGCCAGCGTCTCCGCCACGTTCGCGGGGGAGTCTTCGTCCGGGGTATCGCGAGGTTTCCCCGTCTCCTCTGACGGGGTGGCGGATGTCACGGGGGAGGGCGATAAGGGCGGCGAACTGGACAACGGATTTCTGACTCACTTTTCCGATAGGATGTGTACAATGCCCCGATGCCAGACGCAAAAACTCGGCGCGAAGTCGTTGTTCAGGAAAATTGTGGAACGGCAGGGCACTATTTCACAAACAGTATACCCAGTTTGTTCACGGGTGTGTGATCCCCGGCGCGCCGGGGATGCGCCGACGGACATGTGCGAGGGGCATGTCAATTCACCCGACGCGGGTTTTCCGTGGCGGTAGCCTCGCCGGACGGGACGGCTAAGCGCAGGACCGACGGAATCTGGTGCCCGAAATCGGGGGACACCTACATTCCACACGCGACGACATCCGCCTCCTAAGGAGGATAACTCATTTCACTGTCCAAATTTATGGGACCATTATATTTGACACACTAAACGTCCCTGCCACGGTAGCATTGCGGGCAGGCATATTGGGGCGGCTCGGCAAAGGTGACCAAACCAAAACCGTACAAGCAGGGCATGCGCCGCGTTTCAGCGAAACCGTATCATATCCACGAAGGGAAACGTCAGGGAACCATGATGAAACTGTATCAAACACGAGGCGGGAGGACTGCCGTTGCCTTACTACTGGCTCTGGGCACCAGTATCGCGATGGTATCCGCAGCAGGCGGGGGCAAATTGTTTTTAAATGGGAAGGTCGCCTCGGAAGATATACGGACTTTGAACGGAAACACGTATGTCAAACTGAGTGACGTGGCAAAAGCCCTGGACATGGTAGTCGTTAAGCGCGCCGACGGCTATGAAATCATCAAGAAGGGCGGGGCGAACCAGATCAAAGGTGCCGTCACCGGCAAAGTCGGAGACGTGCTTTTCGACGGCAAGTGGCGGTTTCAGGTTATCAAAATGGAAACGCCGGAATCGTACACCATGACGACGGACGCCGACACCTACGATTCGGCGGGACTGGTCAGCCTTGACCGTACGACCCATGTGGTTCGAGCCAACCGGGGCAAAAAGCTGGTCGTGCTGTACTGCCGCGTCGTTAATGGCGTTAAAGAAAAGCGAACGCTGTGGACGGCTATCAGCGACGAGAGAGTCCACACAGCCCTGACTGACAACGAGGGAAGTTCGTATGCCCCAGTCGCGTATGATTTCGACGGTGCGCCAACGCAGAGTAAATGGTTGTTGCCCGGCGCGGCGATGAGTTTCCCGGTGATCTTCAGTGTTCCCGAGGGAACCCAATTGAAGGATCTCGTTTTCACGCTGAAAAACAACCAGACTGATGATCCGCCTGTCGATGTGCGCGTTTCCTTCGGTCAATAGCCCGTCTTGTCCGGGTCCGTTCAAGCACAGGACAAAGTTCTTGCTACATCGTCCTCACAAAAGGTGTCGGCAAAATATCTACAATGGCTGACAAGCACGATGCAGGTACGTTATCGTCAGGTCAGCCATTGGCTTCCTATTACAGCCAAACAGCGCGTGTAAACTCTGCTTCCCACACTTCCAAAAACAGTTCGTACCAGTTTGGAAGCGGATAAAAACGCGTCCATCGTTTTGCGGTCCGGTCCGGTGAAACCGTTCCAGAACCGCAACACGCCGCGCCCCTTATAGTCTTCGGCAAAAGTATTGCTGGTGAGGTATCCTTTCAGGCATGAAGCCACTCTCCCTCGACCTACGCCAACGCATTGTAGATGCACTCGAC
>JAYULM010000144.1:0-16246 GCA_043763605.1 Armatimonadota bacterium
TCCTTGACGATAGAGGGTTCGGGCTTGCTCTTCAGTCATCAACTTGATTAAGACTGTATCGCGGAAGCGGAAAACTCTGCAATACCTGAATAGTTACAACTTTTTTTATATCAACGACGAAAACGCTTTTTTAATGTGCTCCGTGTTGACGGAGAAGTGCTTTTATTCGGATTTGCAAGGGCGTGTCTGGTTTTGAACAAAACGTAAACCTATTTGCGTCGACTGCGGTGTTGGCGTGATCGTCTTTGACGTTCGGGTCAGCACCGTATGCCAACAGTAAGCGCGTTGCCTCTAAACGCTCCCCGAGCAATGCTTTTCCCAGTGGGGTAAAGTGCTCCTCAAAACCGATGTGGCTGGGATTGACACCTGCCGCCAACAGAACGCGCATTTTCATGTACTCTCCGTTGTAAGCCGCGCTACTCAGATCGTCACCTCCATATCCGCAATGAATATACACAAAAAATACCATCAAGAAGCATGCTAAAGCGGCGAATGTGGCGTCAATCAGATCTCCAAGGAAAAGTTTGAATTGTTTCATCATCTATAATCTGTTGTGTTCGGTTCGTCGTGACACGTTCTCAAATCATGGGATGTAGGATCGAGCCAAGTGGAATACATCATACCTAACTATCTCGAAAGCACTTCCTCTTCCACCAACGCGAATACCAGCGTATCGCACCATCTACCCTTTTCCCAGCGGTTTTTCACCAGATGCCCTTCGCTGCACATCCCGACTTTCTCCATGACGCGAGCCGACGCCGTGTTTTCGGGGCGACAACCGGCGGTGATCCGGTGCAATTGAAGATCATGGAACGCTGACGCGATTACGGCACTTACCGCTTCCGGGGCAATGCCGCGTCCCCATAATGCGCGGTTCACCATATAGCCAAGACTCGCTTCGCGTTGCTCGGGGTCGCGGACGGTCAGCGTCACGATCCCCAACAGTTCGCCATCAGCCGCGTCGTGCCACTGGATCGCCCAGGCGAAGATGGTTTGCGGTTCCTGTGATTCCGCCGTGTTCGCCCAGTGGATCAGCCACTCCGCGCTCGCAATGGTTTGGAACGGCTCCCACTCGGTATAGGCGACGGTTTGCGGATCGGAAAAGATACTGAAGAGGGCGGGGGCGTCGCGCGGTTCAAGACCCCGTAAGAGGAGCCGTTCGGTGGACAGTTCGCGCGCCATCCGGTCCGGCTACCCTTCACCGAGGTATGCAGCGCGCACCTGGGGATCGTTGCGCAGGTCGGCGGCGTTCCCGGACAGGTGGATCGCGCCGGTTTCCAGCACGTATGCCCGGTGCGCGACCTTGAGTGCCTGGTTCGCGTTCTGTTCGACCAGCAGGACGGAAACGCCCTCTTCGTTGATCTTTTGCACGATGCGGAAGATTTCGCGGACGAGGTTCGGGGCGAGTCCGAGCGACGGCTCGTCGAGCATGAGGAGTTTCGGCTTGGTGAGAAGAGCACGCCCGATAGCTAGCATCTGCTGTTCGCCGCCCGATAGTGTCCCCGCGCTCTGCGCGATCCGCTCCCGCAGACGGGGGAACAGGTTCAGGGCGTGTTCGATGTCTGCTGCGATCCCGGCTTTGTCGTTCCGCAGGTACGCGCCCAGTTCCAGATTTTCGCGCACGGTCATGTTCGAGAAGATGCGGCGACCTTCCGGACAGTGAACCAGTCGTTTCGAGACGATATACGCCGGGTCGCGCTTGGTCACGTCTTCGTCCATGAAGCGCACTGTGCCGGATTTCGCGCGTACCAGACCCGAAGCGGTCCGCAACAAAGTAGATTTGCCCGCGCCGTTCGCGCCGATCAGTGTGACGATCTCGCCGGAATTGACCACGAGCGAGACGCCGCGTAAGGCGTGGATCGCGCCGTAATACACGTCCAGGTCGGTTAGAGAGAGGAGGGGAGGCGTTTCGCTTACCATAGGTTAATACAACATCTTCTTACTTGACCACAGGCAGTAAATCGGGCGTCGTTTCGGACGGTTTGCGGACGGTAAAACACCCCGGTCTGAAGACCGGGGTGTTTTACCGTCCGCAAACCGCCGCCAACTCACGCTCCGCAACGACAACTGCTTCCTCGCCCGCTTCTTCCGCCCGGATCACGAACCGTTCATGCGCGTCGTCCAGAATCGCCTCGATGTCGGAAAGCGACTTGATCTTCGTCAGCGACTCGCGGATGCGCGGCGCGCCGGGGATGCCTTTGAAATAGTGCGACAGCAAGCCGCGCAGTTCGCGGCACCCGATGTCCTCGCCTTGCTGAGCGACCTGCATTTGCGCGTGCTCACGGGCGACCGCGATCCGCTCGAAGCCGTCCGGCTCGGGGGAGAGCACCCCGGTTTCCAGATACAAACCGATTCTTGACAGAAGCCACGGGTTGCCCATCGCGGCGCGTCCGATCATCACCGCGTCGCAACCCGTCTCGGCGAGCATCCGCTTCGCGTCCTGCGGCGTCTCGATGTCGCCGTTGCCGATCACCGGGATCAACCCGTTCACGGCTTCCTTGACCTGCCCGATGACGCTCCAGTCCGCAGTGCCCGTAAAGCCTTGCGACGCGAACCGGGCATGTACCGTGATCGCCTTCACGCCGACATTCGCGGCGGCTTTGGCGAAGCGGATCGCGGTGACATCTTTGGAGTCCCATCCGGAGCGCACCTTGACCGTGACCGGAACCGTATCGCCGACCGCATCCACCACGGCTCTGACCACCGCTTCCGCCTGACACAGATCTTTGAGCAATGCCGCACCCGCGCCGGTTTTGGCGACCTTCGGCACCCAGCACCCCATGTTGATGTCCACGCCGTCCGCGCCGTTTTCGACCACGACCTGCGCCGCCTCTGCCATCGTCGCCGGATCGGCACCGAACAACTGGCAGAATGCGGGGCGTTCCTCGTCGGTCCAGTCGAACATTCCCCACGTGCGCTGGTTGCGGTAATGGATCGCGTGGCTCGAAATCAACTCGGTGACGACAAGCCCGACGCGCCCATACTTCTTGCACAACGTGCGGAACGGGTGTGAGGTGATTCCCGCCATCGGGGCGAGGACGATATTGGGCCAGATGTCGAGATTTCCGATTCGCATAGCCGCGTATTATATCACCCCGTCCCGTAGTCAGAGCGCATCTCTGTTGAATCCACCTGCGGCAATCGAATGGAGACGCGGTTGTTTTAGCATCGAAGCAAGAACAAGCCATATAGCGGAAGGATCTATACAACTGACCATATTTTGAGGACGTTATCAGCGATAACGTATGACAATAGGCTCCAACTCGGGAAAGGCAATGATCCATTGTTGGAGAGTAGAACTTATGTGTTGACGTGTTAGGGATCCCGCAGTAGCACATCCATTGGTTTCATCTGAATACTCATAGTTACGGAACAACTCACTAACTCCCAACCACAATGCGAGACGTAACTGCGCTGGCGTTGTTTGCAAAATCGGGTGATTCTGATCACCTAAAGCGTACACTGATATCACTTGCCTACGATTTCGCGCCACTATTATCCCATAATCGCCGTACATGGATACAAAAGAGTACTGCTTCTCTGTTGGACTTCTAAAGAAGCCTAAGATTCCTGATAACAGTTCGTCGACGGCAACAACAAGATACATGGTTTGCGCACTTTCTGACGAAGAATACTCCACCGCATCTTTTATCAAAATATGTCCCCAAGTTACGTGATCTATAATTTCGTCTTCGTCGACAGGAATAAAATTAATGCTCAACATAATTCAACTTTGCATACTTTCTGTGACGGAAGATAAGCCGACAGGCGAAACAGACGAAGTGGAAATCGTCTCACGCCTAACCGTCCGCTAGAGGCGAACTTACCCGGCTGGAGCAAGCCTATTTCCCGGCAAGCACGAAGTCCAGCACATCATCCAACTTCGCGGTCGCGAGCGCAATCGCCGTGTCGCAAACGCCGTAATACAGATAGATCGTGCCGTCCTTGACCACGTTCGCGGACGGGAAGATGACATTCGGGATGTAGGAACCGAACTTTTCGTAATACGCCGTCGGCTCCATCAAGGGGGTCTTCGTGCGGGCGAGTACCTTCGTCGGGTCGTCGAGATCGAGTAGCAGTGCGCCCATGCGATAGTTGACCCGCTTCACGGATTTATCCTCGGTCTGGACGCCGTGGTAGAACGTCAACCAGCCCGCGTCGGTCTTGATCGGGGGCGTGGAGCCACCGATGCGGTTATCCTCCCAGTCGTATTCGGCTTTCGCGATCAGTTCGGCGTCCGTCCAGGTGTTCAGATCGTCGGAATAGGAAATCCATATCGACGGTCCCGTGGTCCCGTATTGCTCGCCGACATACTGGAGAGGGCGGCGAAGCACGGCGTAGCGTCCGTTGATTTTTTCGGGGAATAGAATCACATCGCGGTCGTCCATCGTGTCCGGCGTTACCCAGGAAAAGTGCTTCCATGTAACGCGGTCGTCGGACACGGCGAGACCGGTGCGCGTCATGTTGTCGGGTCGCCCGCCGACCACGTTGGACGAACCCGCATTCGCTCCATCATACGCCGGTCGGTGCGCGTCGGGGAAGTCGGATTCGTGCGACTCCGGGACTCCGACGCCCGTTGGATGCGAACTCCACGCGTACGGGCGATAGGCGTAGGTCATGTAGTACCTCCCGTCCATTTTAGCGACGCGCGGGTCCTGCACCGAGCCGTATATGCTCCCCGCCATCTCCGGCGTAAAGACCGGCTCGTTACGCGTGTGGGTGAAGCGGACGCCGTCGTCCGACTCCATCATCCCGATGTAGCAGAAGAATGGACGGAACTGCCCGGCGGCACGTTCATACAGGTAAAAGCGTCCGTCGTCGTCGAGCAATACGCCGGGATTGAACGTCGCGGCTTGCCGCCACGGATACAGTCCGGGTACGACGATGGGGTTTTCCGGGTGTCGGACGAAAAGGCCGGGTTCGCCTTGAGAGGAATAACTCATGGGGAACGGTTCGTCACCGGACCCCGTTTTTCCTGTCAAGGGAACTTTCCGGGGTTTCCTGCTTGTATCACTATGGGGGCGACACGTCATTGCCGTCTCACCGACAACTTTTTATCCGTTCGATTTCAGAAAGGTTTGTGTACCCTGATGACACGCCGAAACATTCTCTTTGGTTTGCTTGCCACCGTCGCGACCGTCGCCCTCCCGGTCTTCGCCGCGCCCCTTTCCGGTCTCAAGGTCGGGGAAGCCGTCACCCCGTTCCATCCCAAGCACATCTCTGGCCCGCTCGCCAACACAACCAACTGCTTCCCCTGCACGTTCCAGAATCGCCCGCAGGTTCAGGTATGGGTCAACGGCGACGATAAAGCCAACGTCGTCGCGCTCGCCAAAACGCTTTCCGCCGAAATGAAAGAGCACGAAAAGCAGGAGTTCAAGGCACTCATCGTCGTGCTCGCCGACCCGTCCAAAATGTCCGCCGCCGAAGCGACGGTCAAGGCGGCCGCGAAGATCCCCGGAACGCAGGGCGTCGGTATGGCGGTTCTGGCGAAGAATGACGATGCCGTGAAAGCGTACAACGTGAACACCGCCGCCGATGTCAAAAACACGGTCTTCGTCTACAAAAACTGGAAAGTCGCGAACACGTTCGTGAACCTGAAGTCCGCCGACTCCGCGAAACTCGTCGCCGCGATTGACGGCATCGCCAAGTAGTTGGAGAGGAAAGAGGCGATGGTGCTAACGCGCCGTCGCCCTTTTTTCGTTTTTCCGGTGTGTTGCGGCATACCGCGTTCGCAGGCGTACACGCCTCCGCCGTAGTCGCGGGGGATGTTACTGGCTTTTCAACCTCTCCCGCAAAAATTCGAGGAATTCGTTTAGCGTCGGCTCGGGACCCGGTCCCAGATTGGAGTTCATGCCGTCTGCCGTCACGGACCGAAACGTGGTCCCGCCGAAGGGTCGTTGCCCGAGGATATAGTAAACGGCATTTCGCCCACCCGCGAAAAAGATCACCACCGAGAAGTGAGGGGCGAGAACCGCCTTCGACAGGTCGGGGTTTACCGGAGGGGGAATCGGGTATTCCAGCAGGAAATAGTCTGCTCCGTCCTTGAACTGCCCGGTGTGAATCCGAAATGTAGCGGCGGTTTCCTGTACCGGTTCGATTTTTCCCAACTGACACGCCATCACGTAAAACAACGCGCCCGCATCCTCGCCATTTCTGACGAAAATGTCGCGCAATTTTTCCTCGTCCGCGAGAAACGTCGGTATCGCATAGTAGGCGATTTCGTAGCAGGTTTGCGACAGAGCGTTTCGTTCGTCAGTCTCCTGCGGGTTCTTATCCAACCAGTCGAGCCATCCCATAAATCCACCTCTTTTCCGCGTGACTCTGCAGCATGTTTCTTTCGCAAGATTGCCGAAACTATCCCCGGTGTCTGTACGGAATCCGTTCAAAGTGTAGGAAAAGAGCGACGCATGCGGTATAATACACTTGTTTGCTTGGCATGGTCAAGCGGCACCGAAGGAGTGTAGGAACATGGCAAAAGGCGTCGGCAGATTCCAGATCGAAAGCAAGTTTTCTCCCAGCGGCGACCAACCGACGGCGATAGCCGGTCTGGTCGAGGGATTGAACAAAAAAGAGCGAATCCAGACGCTTTTGGGAGCGACTGGCACAGGGAAAAGCGTGTCCTGGGACGAACCGGTGACAGTTGACCTCGGTGATGGTCGAACATTTCGCGGCGCAATCGGCTCCCTTCTGGATCGTGCGATAGGTGAAGAGCAAGTCGCAGAAAGCGTCGAAATGGTGCCCCCCGGTGAGTGGCGTGTGATGGCATGGGACGCGGCGACGGGCAACACCGAGTGGCGGCGCATCACCGCACTTTCGCGTCATAGTGCTCCCGAGAAAATGTTCAATCTGACCACCGCTTGTGGGCGTTCCGTGAGTGTTACAGGGGACCATAGTGTGTGGGTATTGCGCGATGGTTCGCTTCATTTGGTGCAGGGTAGCGACGTTCGCGCGAGTGACTGCCTGCCGGTACCGCGCTTGTTGCCGGAGCCGTGTGAGCTGCTAACGCACCTCAACCTCCTTAATTTACTCCCGACCTCCCGGCTTTTTGCCAAGTTGCCTCCCGATACATGCCCCTCCGCGCTACTCCATGCATTGCGTTCCGACTTTGGGGAGTCATATGGCAAACGCTCGCGGGTTCTGCGTCACGCTGAAGGTGTTTCGCTTGACGTAGTCCGACGGTTGGTCGCCGGTGGTCAGGTCACTTTAGAAACGTTGCGACTCGGCAGCACGAAATACGACGCGCCTGCACTGCTCCCGCTTTCGGACGCCCTTTGCCTGGTGCTGGGGCAGTACATCGCGGAAGGGCATTCCACGGAAGCATTTTCCCTCCTGTCCGTGCGGGACCCCGATGTACAAACCCAACTCGAAGCCGCTCTGCGAACCGTCAGGTTACCGTTCTACCGCCGCGAAGATGGCGACTTTGTTGTGGCGGCGCGTGTTTGGCACGATTTCCTCAAAAATACGATGGGGACGCACGCTGGATCGAAACGCTTACCGACTTTCTGGGCGTCGTTGTCCAACAATCACCTGGCGGGTGTGTTACGTGCCTATTTCGAGGGGGACGGCGGCGTGGAGAAGGGTGGAGTGTTATCTATCTCGCTCAACCGGGACTTGACAGCCGAGATTGCCGAGGCGTTGCTCCGATTCGGCATCTGGGCGCGGATACGAGCGGTGCAAAAGCGCAAACCGAACGGTGACTACGGAAAATATCACAAGCTCACTATCTCGGGCAAAGAGAACTTGCGTCGCTATTCGGAACAGATCGGCTTTCTCAGCCAGCGGAAACGCGAAGCCTTGCGAACGCTGGTAGATGCCAACCAAACTGCCAATACAAACGTTGATCTTGTCCCGAGCGTCGGCGCACGGCTACGATCCGAGCGAGAACGGCTTGGTCTGTGGCAACGCGAAGTTGGGAAGCGGGCAGGATGTCACCGGGCGATGGTCGGGATGATTGAAACGGGCGACCGCGCCCCTTCTCGCGAACTATTTATTCGTCTTTGTAATGCGCTAAAGATAAACGATCCGGCATTTCGTGGTCTTGCGAACGTATTCTGGTCGCCGGTAGAGTCGGTCGAAATGACACCGCCTGTGGGTGAATACGTTTACGATTTTTCCGTGGATGGTTACGAAACCTTTCTTACCGGACGCGGCGGCGTTTTTGTGCATAACACGTTTTCGGCGGCTCAGATCATACAAGCCGTCCAACGTCCGACGCTGGTGATCGCGCACAACAAGACGCTTGCCGCGCAACTCTGCTCCGAATTCCGCGACTTTTTCCCCAAGAATGCCGTCGAGTATTTCGTCTCCTACTACGACTACTACCAGCCGGAAGCCTATATCCCGCAGACCGACACGTTCATCGAAAAAGATTCGTCCGTGAACGAGGAGATCGACCGATTACGCCACTCCGCGACGCAGGCGGTATTGGAGCGGCGCGACGTGATCATCGTCGCGTCCGTGTCATGTATCTACGGACTTGGCTCGCCGTCCTCGTATCAGAACATGATGGTCTGGTTCCATACAGGGCAACCGTACGACCGGGACGACATTCTGCGCCGTTTGGTCAATATCCAGTTCCAGCGCAACGACATGGCGTTGTCGCGCGGTACGTTCCGGGTCAAAGGCGACGTGCTCGAAATCTGCCCGAAGGACGAAGAGATCGTGTACCGGATCGACTTCGACTGGGACACGGTGAAAAGTATCTCGGTGGTCGATCACCTGACCGGCGAGATCCTGGAAAACAAGGAAGAGTTGACCATTTTTCCGGCGTCGCACTTCGTCTCTGACCCCGACAAGGTCGATTCGATCCTGCTCGGGATCGAGGCAGAGATGCGCGAACAGGTGCGCGTCTTCGAATCGGAGGGGAAACTGTTAGAGGCGCAGCGCATCGAGCAACGGACGAAGTTCGACCTGGAAATGATCCGCGAGGTCGGCTACTGCTCCGGCGTCGAGAACTATTCGCGCTGGTTCGATGGGCGTCCCCCAGGCACCGCGCCCAACACGCTGTTCGACTACTTCCCCGACGATATGCTTCTGATCGTGGACGAATCCCACCAGACCATCCCGCAACTCCACGCGATGTACGCGGGCGACAAGCGGCGCAAAGACACGCTGGTCGAGTTCGGGTTCCGCCTGCCGTCGGCGAAGGACAACCGCCCGCTCCGCTTCGAGGAGTTCGAGGAGCGTATAAATCAGGTCATCTTCGTTTCCGCGACGCCGGGACCGTACGAGAAACAGAACAGCACGAAGATCGTCGAGCAGGTGATTCGCCCGACCGGGTTGATCGACCCGGAGATCGTGATCCGCCCGACGAAGGGGCAGATCGATGACCTGGTGAGCGAGATCAAGATACGCACCGAGCGCGGCGAACGGGTGATCGTCACGACGCTGACCAAGAAGATGTCGGAAGACCTGACCGAATATCTGGTCGAGATCGGGACCAAAGTGCAGTATCTCCACTCCGAAGTGCATACGCTGGAACGGACCGAGATCTTGCGCGACCTGCGTCTCGGAGTGTACGACGTGGTCGTCGGGATCAACCTGCTCCGGGAAGGGTTGGACCTGCCGGAAGTGTCGCTCGTCACGATCCTGGACGCCGACAAGGAAGGCTTCCTGCGCTCGGAAACGTCGCTGATCCAGACCATCGGGCGTGCCGCACGTAACGTTGGCGGGCAGGTGATCATGTACGCCGACCGGATCACCGGTTCGATGGAGCGGGCGATTGACGAGACCAACCGCCGCCGGGTCAAGCAGGTCGCCTACAACGCCGAACACGGCATCACGCCCCAAACGGTGATCAAGGCGGTGCGCGACGTACTCGAATCGAAAAAGGTCGCTGAGTCGAAAGCCTACTACAAAGTGGCGTCGAGTAAAGCCCCGGAAACCTTGCCGCTGGATCAACTGGTATCCGCGCTCGCCGACATGGAGAAAGAGATGAAGCAGGCGGCAAAGGCACTCGACTTCGAACACGCGGCACAACTGCGCGACGAGATGGGCAAACTCAAAAAACTGCTCCCGATGGACGTGAAGCGCGAAATGAACGCGCCGTCGGGAGTGCTGTCGCCGCCGAAGTCTACGTCGAAGATTATTCGTAAGCGGTAATGATAAACTGTCAGCAAGGGGCGAATGAGCGACACCATTTACGAAATACTGGAAGGCGTTCGCCGAACGAAAGCTGCCTATGTTTGCGGTCGGAAATATATCGCGGCGCAGGTCAACGGCGTCGGTCCGGTGATCGACATACCGATTGGCAATCTGCGTTCGCCGAAAGACGAAATAGAAACAATTGGTGTACGCGGTTTGGCATGGGGGCGAATACTCAGGGCAACCCGTGCCGGGCAACCGCTCCCACCCATCGAAATCACGCCGGGAGAACGCGGCATACCCATCGCCGAAGTCGCCGTCGTAGAGGATGAATTAGATGCAATCCGAAAGTTTTTCGCTGAATCGACACAATGAACTGCAAGCCATCCGGCGCGTCATCACCCGGACGCGAACGAACGCGTATCAAGGTGTCTCGGGGAAAGAGTTAGGTAAGGTACTGGACGATGTGCAAGACCTTTTGACCCTGACTATGGAGCGAAACGAGCGTGACGAAACTGAACGCGAGGCGGAGTTCGCCGCATTGTTGAGGGACCTGGAGAAGCGGTATATTGGATTTGAAGGTGTCGCAAGCCGCATCGGAAAATAAGGTTGGTCACACATCCGAATCTTTGGGCAAGCAAAGCCACTCGGACCGCATTGCGCCCTTTGTAAGCAGATCTTCCACTATGCGTTGTAACGTCGGACGGTCCATCCTCGCTATAAGCAGATCTGGCTACAACGACTCAGAAACCTGTTTCGACCTGTTAAAAGCCAACGCGGAACTTATGCGATGGCATAACCTGTTTCGGAGCGCAATTCCGGTAGGCGGAAGCCTAAGACTATGTCGCTTTTCGGGATTCCAGCGTTGACGAGTTCGCGGGCGATAACGGCGTCGGTGTTGTCGGCTTCGAGCCATACCTTGCCGTCGCGGATGGCGATGTCGATCACGCAACCGTGGTAACGTTTCGTTCCTTCGAATCCGGTGCTGACGATCAGGTAACGGTCGGCGTTCTCGTCGAAAACGGCTTGATTATGAAAGTCGCCATTTGCGTACTTAACGTTCGCAAAAGGTGATAATATCTGCTTGATGCTCTCCCGGTATCGGGTCAGTTCATCGGGGGTAGCCATTTCGTTATCTCTTCCGTATGCTCATTGAACACGATGATTTGTAGTTGACCATTTTCTACAAAGAGTTGACCAATCGGCTCCGCAAACAACGATTCATAGACACTCGCTCGAATGGCAAGAAACAGTTTGCGGTCGGATTCAACCTTTTCGAGGATATTTCGGTAGAAAACGAATTGCCCCAATGCGTTTCTCAGATCTTCCATCTCGGAGTCTCCGATAAAACTTTTGACTTTTACTGCTATCCGTTCGGTACCTCGCTCAGCGGCGAATATCTGCTCTGCCCCCAAGTCAACGAAGACTTCGCGACGACCGTAACGCAACGTTAAAGGGTCGTGCGTGATTTTCCACCCATCTTTCACAAGGGCGGTCACTGCCGAATCATGGTACTTATCTTTTGCGGACATCCAGTGAGTATTATATCGCTCCAAGCGGTACATGACGATGCGATATACATGCGATGTACCAGCGTCCCCCCGTCAACTGCTGGTATAGGAAACCAGTTCCTTTTCCACGACGGCATTCCCGACACGGAAGGTCTGTTTGACGATGCCCACGCCCGGCACGAACCAGCGGGACGCGGGGAACGTCACCGAGCGTCCCTCAATGATGGTTGTCAGTGAGGTATCGACCCGGTATGCCTTGAATTTCCCGGCAGGAGTGACTACTTCCTCGCTCGCGTGAACGCGACTGAACGCCGTCGCGGGTGCTTTGGCACCCTTGAACGTGATTTCGCCCTCCCATTTATATTCGACACCCGGCGGCGATTGGGTGCGTAGAATTGCCATCGGCGGCGACATGATCATTTTGTCGTTGCCGCCCGCCGCGATAAGTGCCAGCGAATCCTTTTTAATCTGGAACATCTCGCTACGGTAGGGCTTACCGTTCTGATACATCGTCAGCGTCGTCGCATTGTCGATCCCGCCGATATTGCGCGGCGAATCGACACGGACCGTTTCGAAACTCGTCTTGTCCATCGCCCGCACATTCATTTTCCACAGTCGCTCTTTGCCCGTGGGAAAGAGCAGGGAGACATTCTCCTCAATGACCGGCTTTCGATCCGCCTCGCTATCGGGTGTGCGGAAAAAATTCATGTCCGGTCCGTCGTCGGGACCGTCCGAACCGCACCCGGAGGGAATGAGCACCAGAGGGAGTAGCACGAACAGTGTCGCGCGCATTGTCTGTCGCATCAATTTTTCCTCGCCCCGTCTTCAAGCAAAAGTTTATAGGTGGCCGTGCAAATCTCATTCAGGTTACGCTGAGACTGTTTGCCCTCGGTGTCGTCAGGCGGGATTACGGTGTAGATCCGCATGATGACGTTCTGCTCACCCTGCACCACGGAACTGTAACCGGTCTGGAGACGCGCCCCCATGTCCCGGAAATTACCCATTCGTGCTTCCGTCGCCGTGTTACCGCGTCTGGTTTGCGTCCAGTAATACATCATGATCCGCATATCGCCGCGCGGGGTGGATTTTTTGAAGATCATCGCGCGCACTTTCCATTTGCCGATCTCCATCGGGAGCGTTTTCTTCGCGGTCAACTGGAACCCGTTCGATGCCACGCAGACAGTGGGGTCGTGGTAGTTCTCGAAGGGACCCGCGCAAACAGCCGACGAATACACGACTTCGCTGAACTGGTTCTGGTATTCGTGTCCGCACGCCAGGGGGAAGCCGAGCAGTGCCAGTGTGTCTTTGGAGACGGGGGTATCAACTGCCTTCCAGTTTCCAATGTTGTCCGGTAGAGGCGGAAGCCACAGACCGGCATTGCGAAAGCGGTACGTGGCGAAAGTCCCGGCGAACGCGATAATGGCGAGTGGTGCTGCCACCTGCAACGCCATCGCATAGCGGCGTTTACTGATAAAAAGTCCGATCACCGATAGGAGGAGAGCGATGGTCGAAACGATAAAACTCGCCGTAATAACTGGTGTGATTGCTTCACTCTGAAACATGGATTCTTCCTTTTTCCGTCACCATCGGTTGCGCCGCTTGCGCTTGAACGGTTTGCTGATCGCGGCGAAAAACTTGTCGATGGCCGCCTCAGTCCCCTTAGTCGCGCCCTGCCCCGCCCTTCCTACTTTGCCACCAACCCCGGAGGCGACACCGGCGGTCGCGCGGTCGGTGAACTTCTGCATCCCGGAAGAGATTCTGCCGAGGAATCGGGAGCGCGTAGCCGCTGCCGCCAACCAGAAGGAAAGGCGGTTTCGGACCAGTACCGCCAGACTCACGGACGCGGCAACGATAATCAGCGGATGAGTACTCACGAGGGTCTCGCTGAACGGGGAGGGTGGCAGCAACAGTGCGAAGAACGGTATAGCCATCGACAAAATTCCACCCAGAAGGCTGGCGAACACCGTGGAAACAAGCACCGTGCCCGCACGATCCCGTCGCCATACCTCGAGAAACAACATAAAAAAGCCGGAGACCAGAATGGCGGACAAATGGATGTTGGGCGCGTTGATCACGTGTCCCTTGACAACAAGCGCGGCGAAATCCAGTTCGACCGTACAGGAAATGTCCTGCCCGAGTCGGCGCAGTCCGGACGTGATCTTCGTCCAGGCGGAGTTACTGAAAAAGCCTGCGGTCATCGAGAGCGGTTTGACCGGGGGCGGCGCGAACAGAAGCGCGAACAGCAGAGCGCGGCGGGATGCTTTCAACACCAGTGCTCCGTAGCCGTAGTAAATGATTCCTGCCGCTACGGCAATCAATCCGATGGCGGCGACCGTCAGCACATGCACAAGGTGCGATACGAGTACCAGAAGAAAACCCAGATAGAGAAGCCAGGGCGATCCGCGCCGTTTATTCCGAGGCGTCATCTGCCAGGCTTCCGAAAGGCGGGCGCGATCTTGCCAGAGGAGCGCGGCGCAGAAGAATGGCACGAACGGCTCGAAGAACAGGGGCGAACTCGGCTGGCTCCACCAGTGATCTTCGCCCATGTACCAGAATGCGGGGATGAACGCGGCGGCGAACCAGGCGAAAACTATCACTGCCCATTCCGGACTACGCCGGAATAAGCCGAATATCTCCCGGGCTTCTGTGACAACATTGTCACGAAAACGCGCCCACCGTCCGGCATGGGCGGTCGTCGGCGGAACAGCAACATCAGGTGCGTTAGTCATAACACAAAGGGTCCGGCGTTCCCGCCGCTCTCATCAAAATTTAGTGATCACTTCGAGTGCCAGCGTGCCCCGGTCCGCGAGGCGGCGCTGCGCGATACCTTTGCCGGGTACGAACCACATCACAGCCGGATAATCGATACGTTGTGTTCCGTTTACCAGAGAAATGATACCGTCGTGGCGGTAAGCGCGCATTGTTGTGAACGGCGTTTGTATCACCTCGACCCCGCTTATCCGGTGAAACGCGCTCGCCGGGAACGTATCCTTGCCAAGTTGCGCCGTGCCGTTCCAGCGCAAATACTCGCCCTCTCTGGTCGGAGCCTTGAATAATGGCACTGCGGGACTGAAGACCAATAGCTTCTTCTCGTCCTCACCCAGTGCGAGAAGGTTCATCGAACCGGATGCGTCCGTTTGCAGGACTTCAGCACGAAAAAGTTTTCCGTCACGGTACGAGTGTACCAGAATGCCGGTCCTCCCGTCAGGAACACGGAACGCGCCGATTACGCGGATTTCGCTATTCGTGTTCTGCTTACCGTTCCTGATTGTGAGCGTACGCCACGTCTTACCCGGAGTAAGGGGCCAGAGAGGACCGGATCCCTTGGGCAATTCTACTGCCGTGACTGGCTTCTCCGAGATCAGGCTTGCCTCTTTACCGTTGTCCTTGACGTCGTCCGCGCAGCCACCGAGGAGCGCGGTCAACGCGAATCCAGCCAGAAGCAAGGCCGACGCCGCGACGGTGTTATGACGCATTGTCGCCACTTCCGTCTGCCGACCGGGCGATTTGCTTCTCTCGCTTGCGCCAGATCGAACCGTCGCTCTTGATGCTGGAATGAAGTCCCCGGGCGACCTCATATAGATTACGTCGCGCCTGCGCACCGGTCTCGTCCCCGGTGGGGAGTCGGGTGTAGGCGCGGACGATAACGCATTGCTTGCCGTTCATCACCGTGTTCCACCCTACTTTGACCCTCTGACTGATGTCGGCGTAGGCATGCATGTCGCCGATCCCACTGGTGCTACCATCCTCGTATTGAACCCAGAAGAGCATCAGCACACGCACACCGCTGTCCTCGTGCTTGAGTACCATGGCGCGGGCAGGGCTTTTTGGACCGAAAACTGCCGGAAAAAGTTGGGCGGTCATGGTGAAGCCGTATCCGCTCATGCACATCGCCGGCTCATGGTACGCGTCGAACGTTTCGCCGGAAATGATATGCACGTCCACCGGTTCATCGAACGGATTCTTGTACTGCCGCCCCAGAGTCTTGGGCGCGCCGAGGAGTTTGACCGTCGTGGATTCGAGGGGGACATCGATTGCCCGCCAGGGACCGATCTCGTTCGGAACTTCCGGTAGCCACTCCCCGCGCTGCTGCATGCGGGTACCCGTGAATATACCCAGCACTGCCATAACCGATAGCACGGCACCGAGATGTACGAAAGGTTTCAATCGAATGGGGTCCATATGTGTTTACTCCTCGTCCGGCAACATTTCTTCGTCGTAGCCCTGATACACGCGCGGCCCGATGCGTCCCGCAAGCACGAAGGTCAGATAGAACGCGAGGGCGGTAAATACCCAGGAGTTCGCGTCGTGCAGATCTTCTGCGAGGCGGGGATTCTGTACTCCGATGGCACCCATGATCACGATCCGAAGGGTGTTCATTACAAGAGAGATTCCTGCGGAACAGCCGAGCAGGATTAGCGTGATTGTCCAGCGAATGCGGCGCAGGAGCGCGAGGAAGAGGGTCAGTACCATCACCGGCAGAAGGATGCCGACTCCGCTACAGGGACCGCTTACCTGTGCGGTGTAGGAACCAATCGAGATGAAATTACCGATGGTGTGGGTTTGTGGATAGATCAGTTTCAGGATCGACCCGGCAATCGCCGCGCAACCGCGTTGGAGATAACTGGTGCCCATGTCGATGAGCGAACCCG
>JAYULM010000145.1:0-16232 GCA_043763605.1 Armatimonadota bacterium
CGGGTCGCCGGGTGAGGAGCGTTCGCGCGGCACCCCATCGCTTTCCCGACGCGAAGCGTCTACAGCCGAAGGCTTCCACCGGAACACTTTAGCGTCCGAGATACTACGCCCCGACCGCCTGCGCGGAAACCGAGACCGTCGCTTGTTCGACCAGAATTCGCCCTTCCTCGACATGCGTGACCAGAACTGCCTCACCGGCGTCCAGAAAATCGCCTTCGGTCACTACATCGAACCGGGTTCCCGCGATCTCCGCCACGCCGGACGGGCGTAACGGGGTGAGAACCGTGCCGGATTGACCGATCAGAAACATCGGGTTCTGGTGCGCGGCGGCGGCAAACCCAACCGTGGATTGCTGGCGCATCTGCTGGCTGATCTGCTTCCAGAGCGGCGACTTGGGCAGATAGGCGAAAAACGCCACCAGCGTCACCACCGTCAGTACCGAGGCAACCGGGAGGGCGAGTGCCGCGTGGCTACTCCCGCCGAGTGCCCAGAACATGCCCAGAAACAGCAACAGTAATCCGCCGATAGCCGCCACTCCCTGCCCCGGGAAGACGTGCGTTTCCAGCAACAGCAGACCGACCCCGGCGAGCATAAGGACGATCCCGATCCAGCCCCCGGTCCCCTCGGTGACATGCGCCGCGAACACGGTCCCGACCGCGATCACGCCCAGCGTCCCCATCCATTCCCACGTTTTCGGGGTCAATAGATCCAGAAACAGCAACAAACAACCGGCGACCAGAAGCAGGATCGTCGCCCAAGGCGCGATAATGACATGCGCCGTGAGCGACCACCAGTTGCTTGCGGCGGCGGATGTTCCCGCCGCCGTGCCCTGTGCCAGCGCGGCGGTACTGCCCGCGAGCAACAACGTAAAAACCCCACCGATTCGCCGTACCATTCGGTGTGCGTTACCCTTCTTCCGCCGTCTGGAACGGATCGGAGATCAGATATTTTTGCATACGCCGCTCTGTGTTGAACGCGACCGCTTGCGTAAACCAGATCGCCCCCACGGCAATGTTGTTGATCAGTCGTACCAGCCGCAGTTTCGAGCGCGGAAAGAAGCCCAGTCGTTGCTCCGCTACGACCTCCCGCACCTTCGGCTCCAGTTCGTGCCAGATGTCCAGCACCGGCTCGCGGTTCGGCACCTTCTCGTGCAGAAATACGAGCATCGTTTCCAACCCCTTCGCTTCGCGGGCGCACGCCGGGCAGTCGGCGATGTGCGCCGCGACCAGCAAACGCCGCTTGTTGTCGATGCTACCCTCGACATACTCCGATAAAAGATCCTGTGCGTGTCGGCACTCCATCGTACCTTCTCCTTGTCCTGTCCCGCCGCGTAAACCACTACCAAGCGCGTTGCTCGGCGGGGACGACGGCTTCTTAAACGCAAAACCATTATGGCTCATCGTCCGATACCCCCTTCTAAAAGATCGAGGAACGGCTGGAATCGTTTCTTGAAAACCAACCGCGCCCGGTGTATTTTTGATTTCACATTCACAATCGAGAGTTCCGTCACCTGCGAGATTTCATCGTAGGATAATTGCTCGAAATCCCGCAGGATCAACAGCATCCGCGCCTCGGTCGGCAGTGTCGCCAGCACTTCGTCCACTACACGCTGTAATTCCCGCACCTCGGCGACCTTGCTGACATTCATATCGTAGTCAATCGGTTCGCAGTTGGGGTTATCCTCTTGCGATTCCTGCCACGACTCTTCCTCTATAACGTTCTTATGCCGAATATGGTTCAAGCAAGTATGCCGAGCGATGGTGTACAGCCACGTCGAAACCTTGCTGTCTCCGCGAAACGACGGGATCGCGCGCAGGGCTTTGATGAAAACGTCCTGCGTAATGTCGTACGCGTCTTCACCGCGCACCATCCGGCACACCATGCCGAAAATTGGTGTCTGATATTTTTTAAACAGCGTCTCGAACGCCTTCGGGTCCCCGGCAAGGTGCGCCCGCACCAGCAGGAAATCCGGGTCGGCGGGTCGCCCGGTTGGGGCGATGTCGACCGCCGGTTTGCCGTCCTTCGCCCCGAAAAAGCCGAACGGACGCCTCACCGGTTTGGAAGCCTCCGTCGGCGCGGGCGTGGTCGCCGCGTTCGCAAAAACCATCGGAAAAGGATTGTCTACCCGAACAGTTGCCGTCATCGTTTTGTTTGTCTGCGCCATGTCCGCCCTCGATTGAAAATGATCGCGCGCTTGCCCTGAGAACCGTCGAGGGGACAATGGCTTCCTTCTTGCCTTTTTGGACACGCGACAGGCGACTCCGGTTGCATGGGAAAATGGAAATGTTTCGCCCGTCGCCCCCGCCCTCTCACCCCCCTGCCCCCTCTCTCATCGGAATGAAAGAGGGGGTGTCCAAGGTAGTTGAGCGGTTCCGCTTGTCGGACGGTTCGGGAAGTGGAGGAAACGTCTCGCGTCAGGACACCCCCTCTTTCATTCCGATGAGAGAGGGGGCAGGGGGGTGAGAGGGGGCGACGGGCGAACAGCAGGGCAAGGCTCCTAATCACTACAATCCCGACTGGATATATGGTATTATCCAAAACAATCATGATTGTCGCCGACCCGATAGTTGCGCGCCGCACCGTCCCCGGTGCCGGACGTGCTATCACCAACCCGTCCCGGGGTGCCGATCCGTCCCTTTTGCGCCGGATCGCTCCACAAATCATTTTCTATGTCGCACTTTTCGCGGGATGGTGGTGGCTGGCGGCGCGTAAAATCTGGCCCCCGTATCTCCTGCCACACCCGCAGAAAGTCTGGCTTTTCCTTCAATCGGCAATCCAGGACGGCACCCTTTTACCGGCTATCGGCACATCCGCCCTGCGCGGTGCAGTCGGCTACGGCATCGCGCTCCTTTTCGGCACCGTGATCGGACTCCTCCTCGCCCGCGTCAAATGGCTGGATGAGACCGTCGGTAGCGCGGTCGTCGGTCTGCAGTCGCTACCCTCCATCTGCTGGTTCCCTCTCGCGCTGATCTGGTTCGGACTGAACGAGCATGCCATGCAATTCGTGGTTGTGATGGGGTCGCTTTTCGCCGTGATCCTCGCGGTACGCTCCGGCGTCCGAAACCTTTCCCCCCTGACGCTCCGTGCCGCGCGCACTCTGGGAGCGACCGGGTTCAATCTCTGGCTGTACGTCCTGCTACCCGCGATCCTTCCCGCGTTCCTGTCCGGGATGCGGCAGGGGTGGGCGTTCGCGTGGCGGTCCCTGATGGCGGCGGAACTCCTGTCGCAAAGTCTGCGTGCCGGGGTAGGGCACCTGCTGAGTACCGGGCGTGACCTGAACGATATGTCGATGGTGCTCGGCATGATCGGCGTGATCTTGCTGTTCGGACTCGCGGTAGACCGGGTTCTGTTCGCCCCCCTCGAACGCCTCGTCGCCCGCCGCTGGGGAACGGAGGGAGCGTGAGGAGAGGGAGTAGGGAGTGGTTAGTGGTCAGTGGTCAGTGGTCAGTGGACCGGGAGGTACACCCACCCCAGTCCGACAGTAACGCATCTCTGGCACTACTGTCCACTGTCCACTGTCCACTGACCACTCACTCGCCACTGACCACTCACTCGCCACTGACCACTGGAGTTTCTTCATGCCGATAACCATTTCCGGGGTCGGGCGCGAGTATCCCGGCGGCATCGTCGCGTTAGAGGCGGTTTCGCTGAATATTCCCGATGGGCAGTTCGTTTCGCTGATCGGTCCGTCCGGGTGCGGTAAATCGACGCTTCTGGCGATGCTCGCCGATCTGGACGCGCCGACGACCGGTACCGTTGCCGTATCGGGGCGTGTGGGGATGGTCTTTCAGGAACCGGCACTGTTCCCCTGGCGCAGTGTGCGCGACAACGTCTCGTTCGGGTTGCAGATGCAGGGGGTCGGCAGGCGGGAGCGCGAATCGCGCGCCGATGATGCCCTGAAACTGGTGCATCTTTCCCGGTTCGCGGGGGCGTATCCGCACGAACTTTCGGGCGGCATGCGTCAGCGGGCGGCGATAGCCCGCGCTCTGGTCGCCGACCCGGATGTGCTGCTGATGGACGAACCGTTCGGCGCGCTGGATGCCCAGACGCGTTCCCTCCTTCAGACGGAACTGCTCTCGGTATGGGAGGCGACTCGCAAAACCGTGGTTTTCGTGACGCACGGCATGGACGAAGCATTGACGCTGTCCGACCGGGTAGTGCTCCTTTCCGCGCGACCGGGGCGGGTCATCGCCGATATGGTGATCGACGCCCCGCGCCCCCGCGATCCCCAAACCGATCCGACGCTCCGCACCGCATACGATACCCTGCGCGACCTGCTCACGAAGGAAGTGGAGTCGGTCGCCCGCGCGGAACACGATGGGGACTGGGAAGGTGCCGGCAAGCGGACTGCGGAACCCGACGCCTCGGGCGGGGCGGATATTTAGCGGGACACCCGCGCCCGTGGGGGAACCGTTTCCCGTCCTCTTCACCCTTCCGTTCGTGCCCGCGCGGTTGCGGGTATGCCCTCGCATGGATATACTACACGGTTGGAGAAAACCGCTTATGCGACTGCGGCAAGTTTTGCTTGCGAAAATACACGGTGCTACCGTCACCCACGCCGACGTGGATTACGTCGGCTCGATCACCATAGACCGGGACTTGATGGACAAAGTGGGGATGGTCCCCGGAGAACTGGTTCACGTCTGGAACGGCACGAACGGCGAACGCCTCGAAACCTACACCATCGCCGGGGAACGCGGCTCACGGATGATACAGATGAACGGACCAGCGGCACTGCGGTGCCGCGTTGGGGATAAGGTCATCGTCGCGGCGTTCCTGCTCACCGACGAACCGGAGGCAGTCACGCCGAAAGTCGCCCTCGTGGACGCGGAAAACCGCTTCACGGGATACGCATAGCACCCGTCGCCGGAATTATTTAGGCAAAACTTCGCGTAAAGCGAATTGTCACATCTATTGTCATATCAGGGGTAGTCGCGCCGAAACGCGCTCACCCCGGTCGGCGGTCTCTACCCCCGGCAACGGTAACCACCTTTGGAACAGTTCAAAACCAACACCCCTACGCAAGACGCCTCCCCCACGCGTTACGCCTCCCCCGCCCTTTCCGGGACAAACCCCATCTCGGTGCTCGATCTCGCCCGAATATTGCGCCGCCGCGCGCCGCTCGCACTGCTCACCTTCGCGGTGACGGTCGCGGTCGCCCTGTTCGTCACGTCCCGCATGACGAAGACCTACGAGGCAACCACGAAACTATTGCTCGATAATTCCGCCGCCTCTGCCATACCGACGAGTGTGATCGATCTGGTCATGGGCGGCGGCAAAGGGGCGTCGGGCGAGGTTGAGATCGAGAAGATCAAATCGCGCGCCTTCATGTCGGAAGTGATCCGCAAAGCCGAACTCGGACCGGATGCGTCGCCCGAGGACATGAAAAACCGTGTCGAAGTCACGTTGAGCGGGTCGGATAAGATCATGGCGATCACGGCGACCATAAAAAAAGACCCCGTGATGGCCGCGCGGGTCGCAAACACTGTCGCCGAGGTATACAAGCAGTACGTGACCCAGGAGGGCGACCGGAAGATCGAGCGTTCGTCCCTGCGGTTGCGGCAAGCCGCCGCGAAAGCGGAGCGCGAAAAAGACGCCGCCAACCGTGCCATGCAGGCGTTCATGGCGCGGCGCGGCGTTTCGGACCCGAAGTCGTTCTATCTGAAGCAATCCGAGAAAACGGTGACGACGATGAACGCCCTGAAGGACGCGGAGCGGGATCTGGCGTCGAAACGGAACGACATCGTGCTATTCGCGCGGCAGGTCAACACCACCCCGCCCACCGTTATCACCGGCACCAGTCTGAATCCCAAGGGGCAGATCGCGTCCTATGAGGACCAGATCGTCAATCTGAGGAATGAGCGCAGTACCAGACGCCAGGATTATGGAGAGCAGAGTCCGGAGATCATCGAAATCGACAACAAAATCGCGGCGGCGCGGGCGTCGATCCGGTCACTCAAAAGCGACCCAATGCGCACCGGCTCGGTCGGCGTCGGGCGCAACTCCGATTACTCGGCAGCGGTCAGTAATTACCGGGGGGCGCAATTGCAACTCAAGCAAGCCGAGGTAACGATTGCCGCCCTGCGTACGCAACTGCGAGAACTCCAGGCGGAGCAGTTCGAACTCGCTCCGGAGCGGGTGCAGTTCCAGGATCTGCAACTGCGCGTCGATGTCACGTTCGACGCCTACGCGAAAGCGAAAAGCGCGTTGCTACAGATACCGATCAACCGACCCCTGAACCTGCCGAGTATCGAAGTGCTGGAGCCTGCGCGTGTGCCGAACGATCCCGTCAGCCCCAAGCCGCTCCTGAACCTGATTCTCGCGCTGTTCAGCGGGCTGTTCCTCGGAGTGATCGCCGCGATTCTCGCCGAGTATTTCACCGCCGCACCGAAGCCGTCCGAAACCGGCGACTTCACGGAACCGTTGTTGCCGCGACTGCCCGCCGCGCCCGTGTTCGCGGAGAATCTGCCGGGCATCGCCGGGGTACCGCTTCTGGCGCGCGTCCCGCTGTCCGGCGGGCGCGCGTTGCCGTCGAACGCCGGGACCGGTCTCCCGGCGACCGGCACCGACGCGGCGACCGAGGATGCGTTCCGCGAGATCGGTTACCTGTTGTCGCATCATGCCGAAATCGGTGCGGCGGAAACTCCGTTTCCGACAGCGACCCGGGTTCCCGTAGTGCTGATGGCAGGGACGCGTAGCGACGAAACCACTGCGTCGGTCGCCGCGTACCTGACCGCGACTCTGGTGCGCGACGGCGTCCGGGTCACGCTGGTTGACGGCGACCGTACCGACCCGCGTTTGCACCAGGTGTTCGGCAAACCGGACGCGCCGGGCGTCACCGATATTCTGGCGGGGCGCGTCACTGCCGGTGACGCGCTTCATATCGGCGCGGGCGGGACACTCCGCTTTCTGGCGGCGGGCGCGAAGTCGGACCCGACGCCGCTCACCGAGGACGCGCTCCGCGATCTGTACGACGAACTGGGGCGTCCCGCCGACACGGATCTCGTTCTGATCAGCGGTCCGTCGGTCTGGTCGGCGCGGGTCGTGTCGCCAATGGAACGCGCGGCGGACGGCGTGGTGCTGGTCGCATCCGATGCGCAGGTCGCCCCCGAGGAGTCGGTCGCCCGCGCCCGGCGCATCCTGACCAACGGCTACCAACCGCGCCTTCTGGGCGTGATCGTCGGCGAGGAAACGACGAAAGAGCCGTCCGTGATTGTCGCATCCGCCCGCTCCGAAACGAATCGAGGAGACAGACAGCATGAAAACTGACGCAATCATCCGGGGAGCCGCCCTTCTGTTCGCCCTGCCGGTCGCGGCGTTCGCGCAGGTCAGCACGCCGCTCGGCGGGACCGACGGCGGCGCGCCGCCCGCTCCGCTCGCCGCGCCTGCCGCCGACCCGGCAGTTCCCATCGACATCGCCACGTATCGCCTGGACACCGGGGATTCGATCTCGGTGATCGTGGACCGCCACCCCGAGGTTTCCCGAACCATTCCACTCCTCGCAGACGCCACCGTGCTGCTACCGCGAATGGACAAGCCGATTTCGGCGCGCGGCATGACCTGCGGCGAACTCGGCGAGGCGATACACAAATCGCTTAACACCCCCCGCGCGTATGTGCTGAGGCCTGGGCAGGTGACAGTCACGCTCGCCACACAACGGGTCCGCCGCGTTTTCGTGCGCGGGAACGCCGTGCGTGGCGCGGACTATGACCTCCGAAACGGTTGGCGCGTGACCGAACTGGTCGCGGTAATCGGCACCATCCCGCAGTCCGACCGGGTGCGTCTCCTGGTCACGAACCCCCGGCGTCCGGCTCCGATCACGGTCGATCTCGCCGCCGCGCTCGACAGCGAAGCCAACCCCGCCAACGTACCGCTAATGGAGGGCGACACGCTCGTGTTCGAGGGACCGCGTACCAAGTATCTGTTCGTCCAGGGGGAGGGACCGCGCGGGCGACAGGAGATCGACGAACGCTACACGCTGAAGCAGGCATTGGTCCAATTAGCCGTGACCCATACCAACGCGACCGGTGAGTTGCGCAAGGCGAAACTGTACCGCCATACCGACCCGAAGGACATCACTACGCCGACCACCGTGGAAAATGTAGACCTGGTGGAAATACTGACGAACCCAGCGGTGGATCATGACTTGAAGGATAACGACAAACTCGAAATTCCGCTCTCCCTGCGCTTTTATTATGTCTGGGGCGAACTGGGCGGGGCGCGCAAGCGGTATCTGCCCGAGGACCGACCGACGTACCTGCTGGACGTGATGAGCGAGTCTGGCTCGACCACGTCGGGGCAGGCGAAAATCGGCTCGGTGACGATCCTGCGCGGCGGCGAGCAGGGCAAGGAGCAGGTTCTCCGCTTCGACTACGGCAAATTTCTCAACGACGGCAAGGCGAAGTACAACCCGGAAATCCAGCCCAACGACGTGGTCTTCGTGGATCGGGTCAAACGTATTGACCCGGTGAGCACTATTTTTACCGGATTTGGGCTGTACAACCTGTTCAAGAGTTTTGTGCCGGGGCTACCGTAAGCGATGGGTGCCGACGCCGCTGGAGTTGCCGTTTCCGCCGAAAATGTTTCCAAACGTTTCGTTCTGCGCAAAAGCCGCGCCGGGGATCTGCGCGAGTTTTTCGGCGGGCTATTGCGTAAAAAGGACGCGTCTGCGGTCGCGGCGGACACCTTTTACGCGCTCCGCGATGTCGGATTCTCGATCCGGCGCGGCGAGACCGTGGGAATCGTCGGGCATAACGGTTCGGGCAAATCCACGTTGCTCAAGATGCTCACCGGCATCCTGAAACCGGATGACGGGCGCATCCAGACACACGGGCGAATCGGCGCGCTGATTGAAGTCGGTGCGGGGTTCCACCCCGACCTTTCCGGGCGCGAGAACGTGTATCTGAACGGTTCCATCATGGGCTTGTCGCGTCGCGACCTGCAGAAAAAGTTCGACGCCATTGTCGCGTTCGCCGGGCTGGAGCGGTTTATCGATACCCCGGTCAAGCGGTACTCGTCGGGGATGTACATGCGCCTCGGCTTCGCCATCGCGACGCACATCGAGCCGGAAATCCTGCTGATCGACGAAGTCTTGGCGGTCGGCGACACGCAGTTCCAGAACAAATGCGTCAAGCACCTGCGACAGTTCGCGGCGGACGGCGGGACCGTGATCTTCGTTTCGCACGCCATGGAACAGGTCGCCGGGCTGTGCGAACGCTGTCTCTGGCTGGACCGAGGACTGCTACTGCACGACGGACCGACCCGGGACGCCATCGGCAAATATATGGCGGTGGTCGCCGAGCGCGAGGACGAGGAATTCAAGCGGAACCACCCGGACGAATGGGAGTCGCGCCGTCTGAAGGCGTCGGGCGAGGAGCAGGCACGGCGGAACGCCGAGAACGCGCTCGCCGAGGAGCGGCGGCTTAAAACAGAGCGGCAGACGGCGGCACGGCTCAGTGATCCGTCCGCGTGCCGCATTGTACAGGCGCGTTTGCTGAACCAGAGCGGCGACGCCGTTTCGTCGGTGTCCGTTCTGGAACCGTTCCGCGTCGCCATCACGTACTGTTTCGGTCGCGCGTTGACCGCCCCGGTCTTTTGCCTGGAGATTCTGGATGCGGCGGACACGCTGATGTTCGCAACCAACACGTACCTGCACGGCATGACGGCGGAAACGTTCGGGCGCGAAGGCGTTCTGACGATGCGTGTACCCGCGATGTCGCTTAATGAAGGCGCGTATTCGATCCGCCTGAACCTTTTCGGGGACGCCGGGGATGGCGACTTCGGGAGCCGCGAGGTTCACGAGGAGCGTATCGAGGAGGCCATCTCGTTCCGCGTGGACGCCGGGCGTCTGGGTGGACATGGCTCGGTATACCTTCCCGTGACCTGGGAGGTATCCGCGATTTCGGCAGAGAACAGTACGGGTGCGATGCCTCCCGATCTCGCCGCCCACAAACAGTGATATGATGACCCCTTCCCAATCAGAAACCGCCCCGACGGACGAAATACGGTTCCAACCGCTCGATCATCCGATCCTTCTCGCGCGCCCGGAACGCTTGTCCGACTTTTCCGTCTGGCGCGGGCATATCCCGTTCGCCATGTTGCTCATCGAACTATTGCGACCGCGTGTTCTCGTCGAACTCGGGACGCACTACGGCGACTCGTATCTGGCGTTCTGTCAGGCGGTAAAAACACTGCACACCGGCACCCGGTGCTTCGCTGTCGATACCTGGCAGGGCGATGCACAAGCCGGGTTCTATGAAGACGGGATTTATACCGACCTCCAAGCCTATCACGACCCCCGATACGCGGATTTTTCGCGCCTGGTTCGGGCGACGTTCGCGGAAGCGGCGGCGACCTTCGCGGACGGTTCCATCGACCTTTTGCATATCGACGGTTTGCACACCTACGAAGCGGTAAAGCACGATTTCGACACCTACCGCCTCAAATTGAACGCCGAAAACGCGGTGGTGTTATTTCATGATACCGCCGTAACGGACGGTGATTTTGGGGTGTACCGCTTCTGGGACGAACTGTGCGCTACCACGAACGCCCCGGCGTTCGCGTTCACCCATGCAGGCGGACTCGGGGTGCTGGCACTGGGCGAAGCGTCGCGCGCTAAATTGCGATTCCTGACCGAAGCGAGTGCCGCCGACGCCGATCATCTCCGGCTTTTCTTCGAGCGGCTCGCGGAACCGGCGATCCTCGCCAAAAGTCTGGAACCGAAGTGGAGTCAACTCGCGTCCGCCGAGGAGCATCTCGCTCTGACCCGCGCCGAACTGGAACAACAACGCGCGGAGTTCGCGAAAGTGGCGAAGGACCGCGACGATTTGCGCGAACATGCCCATCGTCTCGAAGCGCACCGTGATCAGATCGAGGCGGAATTGCGAACCCGCGTCGCGCAACAAACTCCGCTGAGCCGACTACGCCGTATGTTGACCGGGGGCGCGAAATCCGGTGAATAATAACGGCGGCGGCGGCGGCGGCGCGACTTCGCCGCGTCCGTGTGTCAGCGTGATCATACCCACGTACCGGCACCGTGATTTCGTGCTTGCTACACTGGAGTCCGTGTGGGCGCAGTCGTTCGCCGACTTCGAGGTGATTGTGGTCAACGACGGCTCGCCCGACGACACAGAAGCGGTGTTGCAGCCGCTTGCCCAATCTGGGCGCATCCGTTATATCGTCCAGCCGAACGGCGGGCAGGCGTCCGCGCGAAACCGGGGCATCGCGGAAGCGAAAGGCGAGTTTATCGCGCTACTGGACGATGACGACCTGTGGCTCCCGGACAAGTTGCAGTGGCAGGTGGACGCGCTCCGCTCGCACCCGGAAGCCGCTGTCGTGTACGGGCGCGCCGAAGCGATTGACGAGAACGGCGCGGGTACGGTCCCGCTCGGCGAGGACGGCAAACCGCTGACACTGCCCTGGGAAACCCCGAGCGGATGGGTGTACGAAGCGTTCCTGCGGCAGAACTGGATACTGTCGCCCGGTCAATGCCTGATCCGGCGCGCGGCACTCGACGCGCTAACGGAATCGACCCCGTTCGACCCCGCGCCCGAACTGCGCGGGTGCGACGACTGGGATCTCTGGTGCCGCCTCGCGGAAACGCGCCCGTTCGTGTTCGAGGACCGCGTCGCCCTGCGCTACCGCTTCCACGCCGCGAACGCGTCGCGCGACCTGTTCCAGATGCACCGGAGTACGCTCTACCTGTGCGAAAAGCATCTCGGACGGGCGCGAACCAACACGGCGGACTCGGGCGGACTTTCCGCCGCGAAACGACTCGAACTTTTGCGCGACACAGACCGAGCGGCGCGAAAATGGTCGGCGCACGACCTGCTCCACCGGGCGCGGACGCTGTACGCCCGCGCGAACATGGGCGGCGACCCCGCCGGGGTCCAAACGAGCCTGACGCTATTACAATACCTGCTACGAACGCAACCGAAATACTGGCTCAGCCCGTACGTTCTGTGGTTCCTCGCGCGCGTCTACCGGGTGACGCTTCTCCGGCGCAGCCGCGTGGTTTCCGTCCCTACCGATGTGTCGGCGGGAACTGCAGACGCGTCGTCCGTGTAACCGAACCAAAGCCATGCCCAGAGTCTCGGTCATCGTCCCTAACTATAACCACGCGCGGTACCTGCCGGAGCGAGTCGCCAGTATCCTCGGGCAAACGTTCGCGGATTTCGAGTTGATTCTGATGGACGACGCGTCCACGGACGATAGCCGCGCGGTGATCGACCGTCTCGCGGCGGGCGATGCGCGCATCCGTACCCTGATAAACCCGGCGAACGGCGGGAGCGGCTACAAGCAGTGGAACAAGGGCGTCGGCGCGGCGGTCGGCGAATATGTCTGGATCGCGGAGTCGGACGACAGCGCGGAACCGGAACTGTTGGCACGGCTCGTCGAAAAACTGGACCGGCACCCGGAGGTCGGACTCGCCTACTGCCAGTCGTCGCGGATAAACGAGGGGGGCGAAAAGACCGGGACGCTACTCGAATGGACTTCCGATCTGGGCACCGACCGCTGGGAGCAGGACTTCGTCGCGCCCGGCGCGGAAGAGTGTCGCCGTTATCTGTGCCTGAAAAACACGATCCCGAACGCGAGCGGCGTGGTGTTCCGCCGCGCCCTGTTCGAGAAAGTCGGCGGCGCGACGGACTCCCTGCGGCTGTGCGCGGACTGGATGTTGTATGTACAGATGCTACTCGAAAGCGATCTGGCATATGTCGCGGAACCGTTGAACCAGTTCCGCGTGGAGCCGACTTCGGTGACGCACCGCAGTAAGAAAGACGGCACCAACGCCGAGGAGAGTTATCGCATGGCTCGCTCGATAGAATCGCTGGTCGGGATCTCCCCCGAAGTGATCGAAACCGCGCGCGAAAAAATGTTCTTCGTCTGGACGCACCCGGTCCTGAAAAACGAAGTGGCGATTCCTTTCCGACGCCATCTGCGGATCTACCGCGAGGCGTCCGCGTTCGACCCGCGCTTGCACCGGCGTTTGGCGATCTTTTTCGCCCGGTACTTCGCCGCGAAAAATCCGTGGGTGCGCCGGTATGTGCCGCGCCGGGGGGACGCGTTATGACAGACAGTATTGGCGGCGGCGCGAAACCGCGTATCGCCTTCATTTCCACCATGCACGGGAGCGGGTGGGGCGGGAGCGAGGAACTCTGGTCGCGTACGGCACTGCGCCTGGCGCGGGAAAACCGCGCCGACGTTTCGGCGTGCGTGAACTGGTTCCCGGGCACGGTTCGCCAATTGGACGAGTTGGAAGCCGCCGGGGTGCGCGTCGAGCGGGTGAAGTCGCAACGCCTGCGCCATGTCCTGATGAACCGGGTGTTGCCGCGCAAGCCGTTTCTGGAGCGTGTGCGCCCCGACCTGGTAATCATCTCGCAGGGGGCGCATTTCGACGGCGCGGCGTGGATGCTGGAGTGTGCGAACCGCAAACTGCGTTACGCCCCGATTGCCCACTGCTTCGTCGAAGGACACTCGTTCGCCGACACGCACGCCGAACCGCTCCGGCGCGGCTACGAGGAGGCGGCGATGAACTACTTCGTTTCCGAAGCCAACCTGCGCGACACCCGCCGACAGATCGCGGCACCGATCACGCGCGCGAAAGTGATCCGCAACCCGTGTAACGTTTCGTTCGCGGCGAACCCGCCCTGGGCGGAACCGCGCGACGGCGTTTTCCGGCTGGCGTCGGTGGCGCGGCTGGAAACCGTGGTCAAAGGGCATGACATTCTGCTGGACACGTTGCGCGCCCCGAAATGGAAGGCGCGCCCACTCCATGTCACGCTCTACGGAGCCGGACCGAACGAACGCACGTTGAAACAGTTCAAGGAACTGCACGGTCTGGAAAACGTCACGTTTGCCGGGACCACGTCGAACGTCGAAAATATCTGGCGCGAACACCACGCCCTGATCCTCACCTCGCGCTGGGAAGGACTGCCGCTGTCGGTGGTGGAGGCGATGCTCTGCGGGCGTATCTGCATCGTCACGGACGTGGGCGGTAACGCCGAGTTGTTGACCGACAACGAAACCGGGTTCGTCGCCGCCGCTCCGAAAACGGCGTTGGTGGACGAGGCACTGGAACGTGCCTGGCAGTCACGCGACTCCTGGCAGGCGATGGGGGAGCAGGCGGCGCGTCAGGTACGCGGGCAGATCCCGGCGGAACCTATCGGCGTATTCATGGAAGAGATCCTGTCGCTACTGGCATAATCCGATGCAGATCAGTGTCATCATTCCCACCTTCAACCGCGCGGCGTTGCTACTCCAAACGCTGGACAGCGTGTTCGCACAGACGCGCCCGGCGCACGAAGTCATCGTCGTGGACGACGGCTCCACGGACGATACCCGCGAAGCGGTCGCGCGGGGCGGGTACCCGGTGGTGTACCACTTTCAGGAGAACGCGCACCTCGGCGCGGCACGCAACGCCGGGCAGCGGCTGGCGACGGGCGACGGGCTGTTGTTTCTCGACTCGGACGATCTGCTCGCACCCCGCGCGCTGGATTGTTTGGGGGTGGCACTGGCGGCGCGACCCGACGCCGCGCTCGCCTATTGCGCGAGTCGCTTCATCGACGCGGGCGGGAACCCCACCGAGGCACCGTTCGCGCACCCCTTCTATGAGGGCGATGTATGGGCACGTCTTGTCGCGGGCAACTTCATCCGCACGGCGGGGAGCGTCCTGATCCGGCGTTCCGCGCTGGAAAAGGTCGGTCCCTGGGTGACGCGGGAGCGGCTTCGCAGCAACGAGGACTGGGAAATGTGGCTACGGCTCGCGGAAACAGGACCGTTCGTCCACCTGCCCGAACCGCTGTTTTCGTACCGGGTTCACGCCTCGATGTCGTCCGACGAAACCGCGATGTACCACTGGGCGTTGACGGTGCTGGAAATGCAGATCTCCCGGCACGCGCGCGACCCGGACCGCCTCGCGGTGCTGGCGCGCGCGTACGATACCTTTCACGAAGCGACCGTGTTCCGCTGGAAACAGGCGGCGCGCGCCGACTGGGCGGCACGGAAATGGGCGAGTGCCTGGGACCGCGTTTTGTATCTGTTCCGGCTCGGCGTGCGGCACCGGCAAACTCTGCGTGTACTGTCGCCGCACCGAAATCCCGGCACGGCAACTGCGACGGTAGGTTCATGAAGGAAGACGGCATCATGCGTATCAGCGTCATCATCCCGTCGTATAACCGGGAGCGTTTCGTCGGGCGGACGATTGAAAGCGTCCTGGCGCAAACCCGACTCCCCGAGGAGATTCTCGTCGTGGACGACGGATCGCGGGACGGTACGCAAGCCGTTGTCGGCGCGCTATCATCGCAGTCGGGGGGGCGGGTGCGCTACCATTTTCGCGAAAACGGCGGGCTGAGCGCGGCACGAAACACTGGCATCGCGCAAGCCGCACCCTATTGCGACGGCTTTCTTTTTCTTGATTCCGACGACCTCATGGAACCGACCGCGCTGGAAAAACTGGGCAACGCGCTTGCCGTTGCACCGGACGCCTGCCTCGCGTTCTGCCGCGCGCGCTACATCGACGACGCCGACCGATTGTTGATCGTGCCGAATACCGCACTCGTGGACGGTTCCCCGGACGGCGACATGTGGCGGCATCTCCTGCAGGGGAACTGCATCCGCTCGGCGGGCGGGGTGCTGATCCGGCGCGGCGCGCTGGATACGGCGGGACTGTTCGATGAGACGATGCTATCGAACGAGGACTGGGATATGTGGCTCCGTCTCGCCCGCACGGGACCGTTCGCCCGTGTGCCGGAACCACTCCTGCGGTATCGCATCCACGGGGACAACATGTCGGGCAACCGCGAAGTCATGCGCCAGACCGGCCTCCGCGTGTACGAAAAGCAGTTGGAACAGCATACGGGCGATCCCGAAAAAGTCGCCGCCATCCATACCGGGCGCGCCGTCTACCTCGAACGCGACGCCTACGAAGCGGGAGCAACGCCGCAATACACCGTCGCCCCGCCAACCCTGTCCGACATTTCCTACGACGCCGCCGCGCAAAAAAAGCACCAAAAACTGCGCGATTGGATCAAGCGGGCAGGGTTCGCCGACCTGTACCGAAAAGTGCCGATGGAATGGCGTCTGCGCCTCCGCGCGTTGTTCGGCATCGATCCCAACGCGTAGGTTGGTTGGGTGTTGGGTTTTGGGTGTTAGGTTTTGGGTGGTCGGAGTCCGTCGGTTTCGATCATCGGTTTCACCGACGCCTGTAGGTGGCTCCGCCACCGAGCGTCCTCCGG
>JAYULM010000146.1:0-16187 GCA_043763605.1 Armatimonadota bacterium
GGTATTTCGCATATGGGTAGGGTTGGCGGAGAGTATGGTAACCCTTTGTACGGCTTCTACCCGTGTCTTGCAAAACCCCTCACTTACCGGAAACTAAAGCTCCTCCACATATATCGGAACGGCTCGCCCCACGACCATGGACAGTAGCGCGGCGAGTTCGCGGCGGTTCTCTCGCACACGGAAGGCAGTCATCGCGCCGGTCAGGTTCTCCGATCCGAAGTGGAGTTCCGGCGCGGTGAACGGCGGTCGGAGCGACGCGTCGTACACATCAAGCGGGTCGAACCCCTCGCTACGGACACAGGCGACGCGCGTCGCGGGGGTGCAACCGAGCGATGCACCGGGCAGGCTGTCGTTGGAATCGGTCATTTCCCGGTCCCAGCCAGGGGCGGCAGTGTCGGTGAGCACAAACGCCGATAGGTCTGGCACGGCGAGCAGGTTCGACAACGGTTCGCGGGCGAGGGACGCGTCGGGCACGATCCAGCCACTCAGGTACCCGGCAACAAGCCCGAACATATGCACCATCCGTTTATCGAGCGTGACCGGGACGCCGAGTTCTGCCGCCGTTTCGTTCGTCCGCCTGGTCATCCGCTCTATCTCATCCGTGATCCACCGCGTGCCGGTGTCCCCCACCACGTTCACGTCCTCGCTGCCGACCGTCTCGCCCGCGCCGCGCTTCAACCAGGGGGCCGACGCGCCGACCCCCATGCCGAGGGTTTTACCGAGCGCGACCACTTTTCGCAACCGCTCCGGCGTCTGCCCGTCGTAAAGAGAGACCCGGAAAAACACCTCGGTAAACCCTTTGCGGCGGGCGAGCACGAGGAGTGGCTCCGCCTCGCTACCGACCGGGAGCGGCAACACGCAGACGCGGCGCGGCGTACTTCGCGGCACGGGCAGTGCCGGGGCAGGGGGCGGCGTGACCGGCGCGACCGTGACCACCGGCTTGGTCTTTGCCACCGAACGCAGGTAGTCGTCAGGAGCGGAGCGTCCCCACCGCGTCTCGAATGCCCGCCCGTCGGGCAGGACGTAATCACAGGTGAGAATCGCCCCGACGTGCATCCGGTCCACTTTGATGTGTGGGCTGGTATCTTTCCACCACTGGACCGATTTTGCGATAGCGTCGCGGAGGGCGGGGGACAGATATGCGGGCGGGATGGCAATGCCGCCCGCGTTCGTCGTGCGGTAGGCGGTTTCCAGCGACGCGTCGAGCGCGGGGGGTAGTGCCAGCGGGTCGTCCGGCGCGAACCGGACGTGCGAGAGAGGATCGCCCTTCGCCGCGTTCGCCTTTGCCTTGCGGAGCAACGTCTCCCGCGCCTCCTCGGCGCGTTGCCCCCAGCGATACAGTCGGGCGAGACGTGTTCCGTACCCCACGCGGTCGTCGGTAAGCAGGTAGACCGGCTGTGCGCCATTCGGTGGGTCGAGTCGGCGGAACGTGCCGGTGACGGAGCGACACAACAGGCGTAGTACGCTCGCCACGGACGCGGTCTGCCCGCCCGGCGCGATCCGCCATGCAAGCGTGAATGCGGCAATGCGTTTGTCGGCGACGAGCGGGAGCCGCGTTTCTTTCGCACACCGGGTGATTAGTTCGCCGACCGTCTTTTCCGCCCCTTCCAGCCGCATCCCGACGCCGAGAGCCGGTGCGTCCAGCGGCAGGTTGCCCGGCTTGGCGCGGTTCTGCTCGACGCGAACCACGGTCTGCCCGAACGCGATCCGGGTTCCGTCGGCGGCATCCTCCGGGGGATCGCCGGTCAGTCTCCAGTCATTGGTGATCCCGACGCTCCGCTCTTCGCCCTCCGCAGTACGAAAGCGGTGTCGATCCTCGCGCTCGCCGGGTGTCGAAGAGGCATTCCCCCACCCTTCTCTGGGGTCGAGAAACTGTATCGATACCTGCCGACGCAACCGCAACCGGACCCCGCACACCGGGACGGTGCTCTGTTCCCCCGTCCCCGACCAATAGGTTTGACCGGGTTGATGCTCGGAAGGACGCTCCTCCATTGTTGCCACGGTCAAGCTGTCGGCGGGAAACAGTCCGGCGAAGATCGGCTTCTGCTCGTCGGTCAGGTCGCCCGCCCCGATTCCCGTACTTCCCCCGATGGTTCGCCACTGCGCCGGGGTGAGTGTCCCAAGCAACAGCCGAAACCGCTCCTCCGCTTGCATTCCCGCCGTCGGGTCCGGGTCCGGCGGGTCGCTCACGATAGTCGTCATGGAGCGCGGCACGAGTGCGGTCAGGCTCCCGTCCATCAACGTGCTGCACGCCATGATCTCGCCGAACCGCGACAGCGTGATCCCTGCATACCGTCTCCGCGCGGCATCCGCATCATTCCCGTCGTATTCCGCCCGCACGTTTCGTGGCACGACAAGCATCAGCGGACCCTGCGTACGCGGATCATACCGTATAAGGTCGATGATGCGCTTCCCCGGCTCCGTCGGCGCGGCAGATGCCGGAGGCGCGTTGTTTTGCGCTCGTGACGGGGTTCCAACCGCCGCCGTCAGGAACCCGAGCATTAAGAAAGGCAAAGCGTGGAGAGATCGTGAAAGGATCATGGCTTATTGAACGCCGCCCCGCCCGGCGAGGTGACAGGCCCGACATCGTCGGGGAGCAGTTCGAGTGCGGCGCGAACGGAATCCGGGTCTTTTCGCACAACGCGGAACACCAGTCCGCCCCATTTCGAGGCATATCCGCAACAGTTCTGCCAGGACTCGGCAAAGTATGCCGACATTCGGGGCACCGGCGGTGCAACGATCACAAGAAGCGACTCGGGGGAATATCGGGTCGCGCGCGCCCGCGTCTTCGCCTCATCGCCCGCGTCTTCGCCTCATCGCCCCCGCTTTCGGCTATCGGCACCGCGTCCCCCTTCTCCCAGCGCAGATAGAACGGGAACTGTGTACCGTCCGGCGCGCGGTCAGATAGGTAGAGCGGCAGGCGTGGGGCGGCACCTTTCAGCGTTTCAAACACGCCGGAAAGATACGACTTATTAACGCGGCCGCTCCGACAAACCGTCCCCATAGTCCCCCCAACCCGCGTACCCCGGCGCGGCGGTGTTCTCCAGCACCAGAGCATCAAGTCTGGGAATCGCCGCGATCGTACCCGCATTGCCCAGCACACCACCGTCCGTGGAAACGACCCAGTCGGTGTACTGCGGGACGGTCACTTCCCGGCTGCACCCGCGAGTGCTTCCTCCCGTACGCGATACGCCCCGTCGCCCTGGTCATTCAATCGGGCAAGGCGCGTACCGTACCCGATCACGTCGTCGGTGAGCAAATACGTTATGGAGCCGTCCCCACCATTCAGTCGCCGGAACGTCCCGGAGACGGAGCGCGTCAACGCTTTGAGAATATCGATCGCCGGGACAGTCTGTCCGCCGCGACGGGTTCGAACGGCCGTTGGCAGAGTACCGCAACGCATGTCGGCGCGCAAATCGAGTCGGGTAACTCGACCGACTGCTTTCAACAACTCTGCGACCGTCGTTAGTGTGCGAAAGTCTGATGTCACGGTAAATTTCTCATGCCTACGATGCTTATCCTTCTGCGGTTCCGCCGTATTTTTCTTTTCGCAATCGGGGCACCAACAGATGGTCGCAATACACTATTCCACGCATTAGCTCCTACGGCTCATTTGCGAGGAAGTCGCTCTTTGTCTTGCAGGTGGAACCAGGCTACATCTGAGCTGATCGTGCCATTCTCGACCAACCGTACTAAATCGTCGTCCATCGTTCGCATCCCAAGATCACGACCCGCTTCTATCGCCACCGTAAGATCGCTATGACCATCTGCGATCATCTGGCGGACCCGTGGTGTGCTGAGCATAATCTCATGCACGGCCACGCGACCAGTACCACCGGCACGTGGTAGTAGCCGTTGTGCTATTACCGCTTGCAAATTGGTTGCTACCATCTGACGGATTACTGATTGCTGCTGCTCCGGAAAGGAGTCGATTATTCGCTGTATCGCTCCAGATGCCGTAGGCATCAGGAGGGTAGAAAAAACGAGATGGCCCGTTTCCGCAAGACTGAGCGCAATTGCCATCGTATCCAGGTCACGCGTCTCACCGATCATCAGTACATCGGGGTCGGAACGAAAAGCCGAGCGCAATCCATAAGCGAAGTTGGGAACATCCTCGCCCACATTGCGCTGCGTGATGACACTCTTCTTGCTTTCAAACACGTATTCGAAAGAGTCTTCGAGGGTAATGATCCGTTCTGCCCGTTGCTGATTGATCTCCTCTATCAGGGCAGCGGTCATCGTCGACTTACCACTGCCCACCCCTCCCGACACGATGACCAATCCCCGCTTCAACTCGGGCAACTTATAGAGAGCCGTATGATCTTCTTTCGTGAACCCTAACTCTGTCATGGTTGGTACATGCGTTGGAAGGACACGAATACTGGCAGATAAATTTCCACGTTCATGGAAAATCGTCATTTTAAACCGGTTCTTTTCCAGACGAAGTGATTTTTCGACGTCATTTCCCTGTTGTAGCAAGGCACGCTGCGCCTCTGTCAGGTGCGGAAGCAGTAGCGATTCCAACTCCTCATTCTCTAATACCGGTCCTTCCCGACGAATCAACGCTCCAGCGACACGAAAGACAGGTGGCTCTCCGACAACTAGGTGCAGATCGGAACCGTGTTTCTGAGCCAATTCCTCCGTTAAAGTGTTCAGTGTCATATTCTTAACCTTTCTGTATCTAACTCAAAATTGACATCGTTTTATCCGGATGTGCATAGGGTAGTAGCGGTTTACCGCGTGAATCGTTAGCAGGATGAGCAAATGATGGATACAGACCCGATCCCAGAATCCGCTTCATCTCTGCCATCTCTGCCCGCATGGCAGAGACATCGGCTCTTAGCACAGTCACCTCTGATTGAAGTGCGACCAGCTCTTCCTCGCGCTCTAATTGTGCCATTACCCGATTTTCGATGTCGCTTCCGGCAACCGTGTAGGTATCCAGAATAACTCGGAATGAGTCGTCCAGCGGTAGTTCATCCATAGTTTATTTCTCTTCCACATAAGGTTGGAGTAAGCGGCGTAGCGTAGCCAATGCATGGTACTTGCGGGAGGCGACTGTACCTATCGGACAGCCGACTATATCTGCGATTTCGACGTAGGGGATCCCCTCGTAATATGAGAGAATCAACACGGCTTGCTGTTCCTCCGGTAAGGCCGCGATCGCCTTACGCAATGCGTCCGAACGCTCCTGCAATACCACCAACCCTTCCCCGGTAGGAGATGGGTCTACATGATTCAGGATTGTGTCCAATCCCTCGGTAGATCGTTCGCGGCGGTAATGATCCCGGCAAAGATTGCGCGTCGTCGTCAGAAGGAAAGCACGCATCTCACCTCGTGCACTATAGCTCTTCGCTGCACGAAACAGGCGGATGAATGCTTCCTGCCCTATATCCTCCGCCGTGCTACGATCTCCATTCAGTAGACGAGAGGCAAATCGTGTTACACTCCCCTGATGCCGCCGTATTAGCAGACGGAACGCCTCCAGATCACCCCGCCCCGTACGGAGAAGCAGAGAATCATCGGTTGCATCCTCGCTGCTGATGTTGGTCTTTAGCATCGTCTTACATAGGAGAAACGTAGTGAGACACTGCTTTCTTCAATACGGATGGACATATTTTGAATATTTTATTTTTTAGAGAGAATGGGGCAAGTTCATGTGCCTGACTTTCTCCCCCACCCACCGCCCCCAGGCGTTTCCAAAATTAAACATTCTCCCGAATTGACCTTGCATCCGGCTATGGAGCCTAACCCCAGAGCGGAACCGTCCACGCCGATGACTTGCTGACGACCCGATTTCCCCTCTTCCGCACCAGCCATGCCATACGATCCGGCCATGCGATGCTGGGACAACACGGAAAGCGACATCGGAACGCGAAAGACGGTTTCCCTGATAACCCCGTCGCCGCCCAGGTGTACCCCGGCACCACCTGAGTCCCGCTGCCGCGCGAAACGCTCGATACGGACGGGGTAGCGCGTTTCCACAATGTCCACATCGGGGTTGTGGAATTATCGAGATGGAGGGGCACACGAAGGGTGTGGCTGTCAAGGTCGAGTTGCCCCGGTTTCGCCTGGTTCGGGACTGTCAGGAAAAAGTTTGACGCCGAACGCGAAGAGTTTGTTGTCGTAGGCAGGCATACCCCCGCCTCGGAATTTCAACTGCTGCCAAGTTCGTGTGCCGTCAGGGGTCCGACCGCGAGCACACGACGCCGGTTCGCTACGGCGAACTCGGGCACCGTCTTTCCCGAAGGTCCGTTCGCCCGTGACGCCCTTTCGTCCGATGCGCTCGTGAGCGACGTTCCGGGTGCCCCGACAAAAAGTAACGGTCCCCGTGCGTCGGGGTCGTAGTGCAACCGGTCCAGGACGGACCGCGTCGCCGGTACCGCCGAGGGTTCCGGCACGACGCGTTGCGCAAAAGCGTGCGTAGCGGAAACTAACGGCGGCACGGAAAATGCCGATAATTAAAGAAGTGATGAACACGGCAAACGGGGTGCTGCGGAACCACGGACGGGGCATTGGAAGATTTCTCCTTAACACAAGGCACATTCGATAACCCTATGAAATAGTTCCTGTGGAGGGCGTAACCAAACCGGTTCTGACGCGTCAATATACTGTAGAAGCGTGGAGAGAATCGGATCACGACGGGAATGTTTTGCAATAGTCAGAACTTTCCCTCTGTTTTATGTGTCTTTGTTATTAGAAGATCAACACCCTTCTTTTGAAGGGAAGCGCGGTAAATGTGATCTAAATGGGTATAACGTTGTAGTGTTTCGCGCGAGGGCGCGGGAACCGGACCGTTGGCGGGAGCCGTATCCAATTTTTAAGCGGGGGGGCGACGCAGGAAAACAGTGAGCGAAATCAAAACACTTGACATCAAAAGTTTAGGCGCGTCGGCTATCGAGGCGTTATCGAAGCCGAAACGCGAGTTCGATACTCTGGTACGCCGGTACCATAAACAGGCATATAACATCGCCTACCGTCTGACGGGAAACCACACCGACGCGGAAGACCTGACTCAGGAAGCCTTCGTACGCGCGTTCCGCTTCTTCGACAATTACCGGCGCGATCTGCCGTTCGAGAACTGGCTGTACCGCATTATGAGCAACCTGTTCGTGGACGACCTGCGCCGTAAGCCGAAGGCGCGTATCCAGTCGCTCGACGCACCGGTCGGAAACGATCCATCGTCGGAGTCGAACGCGTTCCTGGAGATTCCCGATAATCGTGCTGAGCCGGAGCGTGTCGTCCTGCACGAAGAGTTGGATGAGCGGATTCAGAAGGCACTCGCGTCTCTCCCGGCGGACTTCCGGATGACGGTGATTCTCGCCGACATCGAGGGCATGTCCTACGAGGAGATCAGCGAAACGATGAAATGTTCGCTTGGAACGGTCCGGTCCCGTTTGCACCGGGGGCGCAAACTATTGCGAAACAAACTGGCCGGTTTTGGCGTAAGATAACCGGTAGACGAAATGCGGCGCGCGGTTTACCAAAACCCGCGCCGTTTCTTTGTCCCGATTTTCTCGGACGATCAGCGTCATTGCGGATTCTGGTGTTGTCATACTAACGAAACTGAGGGGTGTCCCACGTTGAATTGCCGTAAAGCGAGCAGTTTGCTATCTGCATATATTGACCGTGAATTGACCGGCGCGGAGATGCTGGATATTCGCGCCCATGTCGAAGAATGCGAAGGGTGCCGGGCGGAACAGGAAAGCCTGTCGCACACCAAGCGACTTTTGTCGTCCCTCACCTATACGACGCCGCGTGCCGAACTCGAACAACTGTTAGTCGTTCGCGCCGAGCGCGTCGCCAACCCGTCCTTTCTGGACCGCATCATGCCGCCCGAATGGTCGGACGCGATGCTGTGGCGTTGGGAAGGAATCGGGAACCTTGCCTCGCCCCGCTTGCGCCCGCTCGCCGCGACCGCGCTACTCTCACTCGCCGGTTTGTGCCTTGCGACCGCGAGAGTGAACCAACCCGGGGACGAGTCGCCGTTCGGGGAAGCTCCGTCCGCCCAATCGTTCGCCGTCTATGTCGGACCGACCGGCACACTGACGCGGGTGCCGGTGATGCCGGATCTGGGCGACGCCAGATCACGGCGCGTTACCGGCAGCGGTGCGATGCCCTTTTCCCTGATGCACGGCGGCGTGTGGCGTGAAATGGCGACCCCTTCGCTTCCTGCCGCCGTCCGCGCCGGGGGTGTCCTGCCCGCCAGTTGGGAGAGCGAGCTGATCCTCCCGGTCGAGAATGATTACACGGTCCCCCCGACCGCCGCCCCGTTGCGCTCGCGCATCAGTATGTCGGTGATATTACTTTCGCCCCACGGAAAATGACCTCTAAACAGTGGGCGCAACCGAAGACGCTTCTCGGTCACGCCCACGTGAAACCCACGCATGAATTACGAGCCACGTCAGCCGTCCTCGGATACAGCCACGGGTGCCCCCCAGCGTTTCCCGCCAGCCTTTCTTCTATCACTCGCCATCAACGCACTGTTTCTGCTCGGTGCCGCTTCCATGCTCCGCGAGCATACCGAACCGCTTCCTTCGGGTGAAACCGGCTATGTGATTCTTGCGTTGTCCGAAAGGGAAAAAACCGTATCGGCAACTCAGCAGGAGTTGCCGCAACCGGAACCACCAGTTAAGGTAGTTCCAACGGATCTGACAACACGGGAAAAGGTCGCGGTTGCGGTTGTGAAACGTGTTCGAGAATCCGAAGTTCGCGCCCATCAAACAAGACAAGAGACTCAGACGGAGAAAATATCCGCGGAGCCGACACCTGCCGTCGCGAAGAAGCTTGCGGAGGTAGTTGACAAGAAGGATGTTCCCGCCCCGACCGTCGCCCAGGATGATGCGGGTGCGGGGGTCGCCGCGTCCAGTTCGCGCCCCGGAGCACCGGCGTCACCGACGGGAGAAGTTGGCATGGAGGAGACTGGAACCGCACCTGTAGCAAGCCCCACCCCGGTTGCGTCGGCTTCCCCCGCTGCCGCCTCCGCGACTGCCCCCGCCGGGATAACAAAAGAAGCAGAATTGGCATATCAGGAGTTGCCCCGTCTCCCCGATTCCCTGCGCGATAGCGGGTACCGCTCGTTCGTGCGCGTCGCGGTCACGGTGGCGGAGGGCGGCGATTTCACGGTTACGATCCGCGACTCCAGCGGAAACAAAGACATCGACGGGCGGGTACTGGACGCCTTGAAGCGATGGAAATGGAAGCCTGCTCTCCGAAACGGCACTCCAGAAACATCGACACAGATAATCCGGTTCGACTTCGGGGTGAATTAGTATGCCCCGATAGGTATAATGACGGTTGGCGAGACGATCCGTCGTCCAAGACAAAAATTATGAAACTGACACACCCACGCGCCACCGCGCTTTTTGCTTTTCTTCCCCTGGCAGGGTTCGTTCTGAGCGGCTGCCCGAAACAGGTAGCCGACGCGAATGAGGCTCCTTACGGTCAACCGGCGTCGCAAACCGCCGATGTCACGTCGCCCGCCGCGCCCGACACCGTCGTCCCCCCGGGACCGAATATGGGGACCGCCTCCGACACAGATCCGGAAGGTACCGGCGCGGTGGATGCCCCCCCGGGACCGAAAATGGGTGGTCCGATGATGGGCGGAGGCGGCGATCCCATGGCACCACTCACACCCACCCCGGAACTCGACAAGGCTATTCAGACCGTAGCAGCCGGGGGTGATAAGAAAAAGATCGCCGCCGCGTATGCGAGCCGTGGTTACTCCCGGATGATGGACGACAACGCCGGCCAACGCATCAAATATCGCAAAGCACTGGAAGATTTTCGCGTCGCGCTTAAAAACGACCCCGCCAACGCGAAAGCGAAAGACAACATGGCGACCATCGAAACGATCTACAAGTCGATGGGGCGACCGGTCCCTCAATGAATCCCGGAACAGGCAGACAAGCAACAGTTTTTTTCGCGATGTAAATTTTCACGTTATTTCGGCGCGCGAATCGGGTAGAAACCCATTAGTAAGCGCGCCCGGAGTGATGGGAGCGGACAGGCAACTCAATGATTCGCGAAAAAAACGGCGACATTACCGACTCCAAAAATTTGGGCGACCATGACGAACACGGACTGAACACCGAAGTACGCGGTGATGTACTGATAGTCGTGGGCGACATCGATCTTTATGTCGCGGCGGATTTCCGTAGCATCTCGGAAAAATACGTGGTTGATCACGATAGCGCGGTTATCGACCTGATGGGGGTGCCCTTCCTGGACTCGGCGGGGCTTGCCGCGTTGCTCTCGGTCGCTCGCGTCGCCCGGTCTCACGAACATTCTCTACGGGTTCGTGCCACCGGCAACCCCCGGCGGGTGTTGCGCATCACCGGCGTGGACCGGTTGGTGACAGTCGAAGACTGATCACTCCCCGGTAAAAATCTCCGTGGGGATGAGGTGTGCGGTGTCGTTCACACAGAGGATCTTCCCGCCTGTGACTTCCACCGTGTCGCGTTGCACACTGGCGGAAATCTCGACCACGGAAAGACTCGTATTTTCCAGGCGGAACCGGCGCATGTGCTCCGCACCCAACCCTAATGCGGCGCAGAGAAAAGCGCGTAGAGAACCGCCGTGCCCATAAACCAATATGTTCTCGGTTGCCGGGACATCTGTTATGTGCGTCGATAATGCGTTCGTCGCTATCGCGTGTATCGCACGGCACACCCTGTCGAAAACCTGCGCCTCCGATTCGCCGTTCGGCGGCTCGGTCCCCCCAATTGACCGGCGTGCGCGCAGTTCGTCGGCTTGTACCCCCTGCCACTCGCCGAAGTTCCGCTCTCGCAACAGTTCCGTCGTTCTGAGAGACATCCTTCCGAGCGAAGGAACTGCGGATTGGACGATGCGCCCGGTCTCGTGAGCACGGTCGAGGTCGGAGGAATACTGGGCGGTGACCGTGAACGGCGATTGTCCGAAGCACGGTGAGAGCGGGCGCGGGTTCACGGGGTCACAGGCGGCGCGGAACCGGAGTGCCAGCCGACGCGCCTGATCGCGTCCCCGCTCGGATAGCGGGACGTTCAGATGCCCCTGAATCCGCCCATCCGCGTTCCATCCGGTTTCCCCATGCCGGACGAGGATCAGCCTCAACGAAACGGTCGCATCGGAATCGCGCCCGAGATTGGGGGCGGGTCGGTCGGAAAGGGCGGCGTCGGCGTTGGTATCGACAGGTGCTTCGGGAATAACTACCGCTCTTCCCTTTTCCCGCCGACATTTACCACAATCGGCACACCGCCTGTATCGAGGAGCGGTTCGATAGCATCGTTGCCAATCACGCCGTCCTTAAGGTCCGGAGATATACGTTTCAGATTGCCCGCCCCGGACAGTACCGCCGTGTTCCCCACCTTGTCGTGGATGAAGAAGGTCGGCGTGGAATCAACGCGGTTTTCGGACGCCGACTGCATATCGTCGTTGATCAGGTCGCGCAACGGCTTATCGTTCTTGCTGTCCGCCGCGAACCGTGCGGCATCCAGACCGAGGCTTTTCGCCGCCGCCGCAATTTCCGCGTCGCTCAGGCTTTCGCTTTTCGGGTCGAAAAGGAGCGCGTACATTTCCCAGAATTTGCCCTGTTTCGCGGCGGCTTCCACCGCGACAGCGGCGGGGACCGCGCGCTCGTGCGCGGGAAGCGGCAGGTGTCGGAAACCGAGCCGGTACGATGGGATCGTCGTCTCGAACTTCGAAATCGTGTCCTTATAAGCAAGCCGGCACGAGGGACACTGGAAATCCGCATACTCCACCATCGTCAGCGTCGCGCCCGCGTCGCCCTTGCGGTGCCGCGCCTTATCGAACATGCCGTCGATCTGTTGCGCCGTGACCGGGATCGTGGAAGGCGGCGGCGGCGGTGGCGGCGGTTCGGTGATGCGGTTGATGCCGAAAAGTATTCCGCCGCCGAGCACGATCACGCCCAGAGCGGCAATCATAAATTTCGTATCGCCGCTCATCCCGGTCTTGCGCGCTGGTTGAGTGACATCGGGCGTTTTCGGGGCATCGGTTTCGGTGGGTGACATAGACATTGTTGTAAGTTCGCTAATTCTCAATCGGGGGTTTCGACGCGTGATGCCCGCCGCCCGCGAACCATTCGGTCACGGCGATGGCGGCGACGGCGGTAATGATGATCTGGGACGCGATGCACCATTTGCAGATCGCATGAATGACATATAATTCCAGGTAGGTGAGCCGGAGCGAAAAGAGCGTGCCCGCGACCGTGCCGAGAACCAGTAATCCCAGCAGGACACGGTCGCGCTCCGACGACGGGCGCAGAGTGCGCAGGAACGACAGCGCGGCGAATCCGACGTAGCCGAGCGTCCCCCACGCCGCGACATAGAACGGACCGCTGGTGCCCTCGGGGAAGCGGGCGTACTTACTTGCGGCGACCATTTCGCAACCGTTGGAGAAACCGCACGGGATGTCGGTGTGGGTGGCATGGAGGTACCACAGAAACCCCGCCACGAACGCTCCGATCACAGACAGGACGAACATCAGGCGGTTAGCAAGAGGGATGATCGCGGGCATGGCGTTTTCTTTCCAGACGGTTGGCGCAAGGAGCGTACCAACATCAAGTCATTCTACCATTTTACCCTCGGATTCGTTCCCCGCTTCGACCCCGTCGTCGTAATACTCGGTGTCGTCGGTTTCCGCAAGTCCGGCAAGCCCGAAACGCGCCGCGACATCCGGGGCGTAGCGCGCCAGGTCGCGGCGCAACCGCAACAGGGCGATGTCTTTCGCCTTCGCTTCCAGCATCACGTCGAAGCGCGGCGTGTCCGGCGCGGAGAATGCGTCGCGCACGAACTGTACAAACTCGAACGGGTGGAGGAAATCGGCGTGCCCGGTCCAGATCGGTTGCTGGTAGAACGTCGCCAGTTTATTGGTCGTCTTGTCCTTGCGGCGCACTTCGCGCATCGCGGTGTTCGGCGACGAGAAATGCATCTTCGGGCGCGCGGCGGTCCAGGTACGCAGGAACTTTCGGAACGTCTCGGTGATCGGGAGCCGCTCCGGGTTGTTGCACCAGAAGTGCAGGTTGTCGAACACCAGCGGCACCCCGGTCTCGTCGTGGATCGAGAGCACGTCGGCGGCGGAATAGCGGATGTCGTCGTTCTCCAGCACCAGGCGGCGGCGCACCGGTTCGGGGAGCGTCCGGTATGTCTCCACCCAGCGTTCGCACCCGGTCTTGTGATCGCCGTACGTCCCGCCGACATGAATGATCAAGACCGCCTCGGGACCCATTTCCATCGCGTCCAGAATCTCGGCGGCAGCGAGCAGGTCGCGCACACTTTTCTCCACCAGAACCGTATCGGGGCTGTTCAGGACGATGAACTGCGACGGGTGCATAGAAAGGCGCAGGTTGTTCTTCCGCGCCGCTTTGCCCAATGCCGCCAGACCGTCGCCACATTCGTCGATCTGCCCCCAGAACTGCGGCATGTCCGGGTGCGTGCAGTACGGGGCGAGGTCGGACGACATCCGGTACATCGTGATCTTGTTTTTGGCGAGATACGAGAAAATCTCGTGCAGGTAGCCGATGGTCACGGAAAGGTGCGGGTCGGACTGCCAGCGGCGCGCGTCGTTCGCCTTTAAACCGGACTCGCCAATCACCTTGACCGCGAAACCGAGCCGTTGCGCCCCTGTGCCGTCGCCGCTGCTTCCCTCCGATAAAGTCGTTTTCATAGGACGCTTGTACCCAAAATGTGGGGGACGGTTTTCGCAGGATCGGTCCCACTGCGACCTATCATTCCCCATCCGGCGGCTACGCGCTGTCATAATATAGCCCAACACCGGATATGTTACAGACCTGCGGACGTTTGGCGAGTTCTCCCCATAGTCCCACGTCGCTTTCGCCATCCGTTCAGCAAATTGATTCCGAGGTCCGCTTCCCATTCACCCTAATGGAGAAAACCGCACCGACCGAATGTGTGTGTCCGCCGCCTATAGTATTGTCCTTATTCAGAATGAGTATTATCCCGACTCGCACTCACCTGGACGACAGGCATCTGTCCCACGGGAGCCCAAACCCGCGTCAGCGAGGCTTGCAAATATAAGGATGCCTCGTCGCCCGCCGATATCACTCTTTCGGGAGCATTTTGAGCCGTGTCTAACAGTTTTTTCGAGGAGTTCCTCGAACGCCATCGCTTTGAAGTCGGAGGGTGACTTGTATTGTTTAGCAGGACGTTGGAAAGAGAAGCCACACTTTGCCAGCAGACTTCGATACGAAGTCGGACTCGCGAAGGTGACATCGGAAGACTATCTGTCTTCCTCCCCTTCTTTTCGTCCCGAAAATATAGTCATTTTACGCAGAAGTTCGGCTTCGTCTTGTCACCCACACATGTATCCAAATCCGTAAGAAGTATCTCAGGTTCCCGGAACCAGGCCACATGCCCGTCGCAGAAGAGATAGTTGCCGCCATTCCCGTGGCGTTTCCAGCCTTGCGCTAGCTGTTTAGGCCAGCCACCGCTTTCCTCGCCGAAAATATCGAGCATACTCGTCGAAGGGATGCCCGAGGTGTAATCGAAAACGGCGATCGTGGTGTACGGGTGCGGCATAGAAGCATAGGCGAGTGCCGTAACAACGGGAAGATCATTCTTATCCCGATACACGTCTGCCAGCATAGGGTTGAAGGCGTATCCGAGCAGCCCGCGCCCCGCATCCCGGAGCGGGGGATCAAGGCGCGGGATCGGTTCTGCCGCAGGACAGCCTGATTCAGGCAAGGAAGGTATCGCCCGTTCCTCCCAGACTGCCCTAGTCGGCAGGTTGCCGTCATTATCAGCGACGTACATCCCGATCGCCTGACCTATCTTACGCAGGTTATCCTGGCAGGCGACTCGATTCCTGTCATTCTGCTCTCGCCGGAAGAAAAACAGGAGGAAGGCGCAGAAACAAGTCGCCGCCAGAATGATCACCACGACCGATCTGCCGTTCTTATCGATACCGGGCATTATGGAAAGGTCTTCCCGTCTAACGCGAATGACGGCTTAGTGCCGTCATTACTGACATTTGACGGTGACACCTGCTCCTTACGGAGCCATTTAACGTGACCGTCGTAGAAAAGATAGTTAGCCCCGCCGTTGTGCCGCTCGAATCCCTTCTCCACGTTGTAAGGATAGGGGCCCCATGGTGTGTCCATGTAGGGATCAGGACCGAATGTACTAAGCACATCCAATGCCGTATCCAGGAACGTGACTGTGGTAGCAGGATAAATAAATTTCCCATCGGTTCTCCCGCCGATCATGCCATTGGACGCATATCCCGCTATATCCCCTCTCCCCTCTATATAGTCCTTCCTGTCCTCCGGGACGGTAACGGAAGGGCATCCCATGAGACGGGGGAGAGCGCCCCGGGCGGATTTCGGGAAGGAAGTGTCGGCGCGGTTCCAGGTCATCCAGACTTCTGAATCCGGCCAGCTGCCGTCGTAGTCATCCACATAGAGGCGAACAGTTTGCCCGACAGTGTGAAGATTTGACTGACAGTTCGCTTTATAGCTACTTTTTCTTGAGTTGGATAGCACCGGGAAAAGTATCGCCATCAGAAGGGCGAGTATAGCAAGCACGCTCAACAACTCAACCAGCGTAAACGCTTTTTTCATTACAACCCTCTTTGTTAAGAGGGGTGACCTATTGTCGTCACCCCTCAGTCGCTCCCCTAGTCAATATCTCCTCCAGATACCCCGCTTAATTTCCAAGAGTGAAGATATGGTCTTGTCTTAACGATCCACCTACCGCCGCGCAGCCGGCAGGTTTTTGTATTGGATTAGTCGTAGGGCAACCGCCAGTAGGCTCCGGTGTTGTACAAAAGTTGACATGTTGATCAACAAACTTGTACAAATTAGGGCGAGTTGATGTCTCATACCAATCCGGATTATGCTTATAGGTGCAATACTCCGGGATTTGGTTATCCGGAGTGGCTACCATCCAAGCTCCTTCTTTGGGCTCCCCTGTGCCTGGAACCATGGGTACTATCCCCGCCATTTGCGCGATAGCAGCTGTCTGCAGTAGCATGACGGTTACGAGTGTTGCTCCCAAGTAAGGACGAGTCGGGAAAAAACGACGTAAAAACTTTTCCATAAGACTTTGGTCCTCCGATGAAATGCTAGCTATCTCTACTTTCCGGTAACTCGGGGGGATGTTTTCAATTCCCCTCCCGGCACGGTGAGGGGGGACTACCCTGATGAACAGTATTTCTCTCTCTGATGAAACAGT
>JAYULM010000147.1:0-16062 GCA_043763605.1 Armatimonadota bacterium
AATCCGCAGGATTACCAAGTGCTTCACTTCCACCGGAGGAACACAGTTCCCCGAACCGCCCGAACCAACCCCACCCCCGCTACCCAGTCCCCTGTTGCAAGTGAGGTTCCTGGTGCAGATGCGGTTCCCGCAACACAACCGGCGGGGAAGCTTTCTTCAGCCGAAGGTTGATCAGCTCAACAAATACGGAAAAGCCCATCGCAAAATAGACGTAGCCCTTCGGTATATGTACGTGGAACCCTTCGGCGATCAGGGTCATGCCGATCAACAGCAGGAACGAAAGGGCGAGCATCTTAACGGTCGGATGCTTCTCTACAAACGCGCTGATCGGGTTTATCGTCACCGCCATTACCGTCGTGGCGACGAGCACTGCGATCATCATCACGAGAATCTGCTCCCGGGGGATCATACCGATGGCGGTGATGATCGAGTCCAACGAGAAAACTATGTTCAGGAGCATGATCTCGCCCATGATCTTGGAGAACGAATTGGCTCCCTTGCTCCCCGCATGTCCCGGCTCGTCCTCCTCGCCTTCGAGTTTGCCGTGAATCTCTTTCGTCGCCTTCCAGAGCAGGAACAGCCCCCCGACGGCGATGATGATGTCTTTCCACGACAGTCCCTTCGCGAGGAAGGGCAACGACAGCACCGGTTGATCCAATCCAAGAACGAAGCCGATAAACAGAAGCAAAACGAGGCGCGGAATCACGGCGAGAGTTATCCCCATCTTCCGACCGCGCTCCTGCTCGGCAGGTGGTAATTTGCCGGACAGAATGGAAATGAAGACGATGTTGTCGATGCCGAGGACGATCTCCAGCGCGATCAGCGTTACCAATCCGATCCATGCCGACGGATCGCTCACCCAGCCGAAGTTTAAAAGATTCCCTAAGTTCACGTTTGCTTATGTATCCTGATTGACGCGTCGCGTTTTTGATTTGGTCCCGCGAAACGCCCGAAAAGTTGCTTACCGACGCAGTGTACCCGCCCCGGATTTGTTTTACGCCGTCCGGTATCCGAGTATCGGTTCGCGCCATACGATAATGGGCACGGCTTTGCCTGTATCGACGCCGAGTTCGGCGAGCAAGGCAAGTACGCGCTCACGCCCGAACCCGACCTCCTCCGGTCGATGGCAGTCCGAACCGAACGTCAGCGGGACGCCACGCCGGATCAGTTCGCGGAGCATGACGCGGTTCGGGAACGGTTCGTCGCCCGAGCGGTCCGGTCCCGGCGGCATCTTGCGGTAGCCCGACGTGTTGACTTCCACCGCGCAACCCGACGCTGCTATCGCTTCGGCGACGGGCGGGTACAGTTCGCTCATAACTGCCTGGGGGACCGGGGGCGCGTACGCCTCGACGACGGTGAGATGCGACAGAATATCGAACAGTCCGGACTGTGCTACTTCGATCACGAGCCGGTAGTATTCCCGCCAAACCGTAACCGGGTCCTCCATCCGCCAGCGCGCCCTGTCGAAAACGCTCTTACCCAGCGCGTAATGCACCGACCCGAGCACGTAATCGAATTCGTTCGCCGAAAGCAGCGCGTCAAGATCGGTAACACGTCCGGGCACGTAATCGGCTTCGAGTCCGACGCGAACATCGATCCGACCGGCATACTCGGCTTGCAGAGAGCGCGCTTCGGCGGCATACGCGGGCAACTCCGACACCGCCATCTGCGTCTGCGGGTAGGCGTGATCGATGCCGTCCACCCAGTATGCCGGTCCGTGGTCGGACACGCCGAACGACGAGACCCCCTGTGCGAGTGCCGCCTCGATGTAGTCGCGCATCCCGCCGGTAGCGTGTCCGCACCGGTAATGGTGGCTGTGATAATCGAAGAGCGTCATGCCGGACGGATCATCTCCTCGTACCGGCTCCCCACGATAGCGATGATCTCGACCGGGTTGCCGCCCGGCGCGTCCAGGTAGAAGGAGCGTGTCCCGTCGCGGTGCGGCTTGATCTCCTTGCTGTGTTGGGTCGCCAGCCGCTCCAACTCTTCCGACGAGACCGACCACGCCAAATGGTTCGGGTGCTGGTCGCGCACCACGAACGCCAGCCGGACGCCGCCGACCTCGATCAATCCCCAGGTTGTGTCGCTGTACAGGACGCGTACCCCGGCACCCGAAAGGTTTTGTTCGTACCAGGAAATCGTTTCGGCGATGTCGGGCACCACCTGCGCGGCGTGATCGAAGCGGTATTGTTCACTCATAATAACTTTCTCCGACAGATTGTAACCCGTTTGAGATTATTTATCCTCTCTTAACATTCTCTTAACATAAAGACGGATCAGTGGCGCAATAATAGGAGGTCGTCCAATCGGTCTCGTGCCGAAAGATATGCCGACCAGGTTCAGGAGTACAGATGTCCCGCAATCACCAATCATTTACCCGCAACGCGTTCACATTGATCGAACTGCTCGTCGTTATCGCCATTATCGCCATCCTCGCCGCGATCCTTTTTCCCGTCTTCGCTCAAGCGCGTGAGAAAGCCCGTCAGGCCAGCTGTATCTCGAACCTGAAGCAGTTCAACCTCGCCATTCTTCAGTACGCCCAGGACGCGGACGAGTGTATGCCGATGGCTGTGAACGGCAAACTCCAGATCGGTCCCGCTATCGCCAAGCTGAGCGGCAACAACGAATGGGGAGTCCCCGTGCAGATTTTTCCGTATGTGAAAAGCCGAGGCGTATTTCAGTGCCCGGACGACAACATTTTCACGAAGTCCGGCGAGACCGCCGGAGGGTACGCCGTTCCAACCGGACAGTATCAAGTATGGGAAGTTTACGGGACCTCCTACAAGTTCACGAAGGAAAACTTCGGTATCGTAGACGCCAAGAACTTCCCGAACTCAACCTACGCCTATGCGTACGCCAATCCAGCCAACCAGGATGACATGGTCGGCGCGCCGAACGCCCCTGCCGCCAGCCTGTCTCCGGCACCCAATCCGATGCCGCTCTCCTATTTTGCCCTCCCGGCGCAAACCCGTGTGATGCGCTGTTTCGTCGCCCCGTGGAATGAGCCGGACATCGCGAAAGCCTTCCACAAAGGTGGCGACACGTTGGCGTTTGCAGACGGTCATGTGAAGTTCCTCGTGTCCAAGAAACAGTATGATTCTTACTGCGATGGCCCGACAGCGTCCCCGGCCCGTGTCGACCCCGTGACCGGGAATGACGTCCCTGCGAAGGGCGACGGTTCCTGTAACTCGTCCGGACAGGAACGCTTCAAGCGTTGATATAGTCTCTGGTTCTACTGCTTCGCGCCGACTCCGTCTTACACCGGGTCGGCGCGATTTTCGTCCCCCGCTTCCCCAGGAATATTCCCATGAATCGCCGCGATCTGCTGAAATCGATGGGCGGACTTTCCGCCGTGCTGACCCTGAATCCTCTTCTCGACTCGCGAGGCGTCTTTGCCCAGGAATCCCGCCCCTTGCAAAGGTTGCCGCCCCTACGCGGCGGCGAACTGATCCCGCTTTTTACCGCCCTCCCCTATCTACAAGCAGGCGCGAACGGCAGCCGACTCCCTCGCGCAGGCCAGACCGACAGCCTCGTCGTTGCCTGGCAAACCGATCTTGTACCCGTCACCTATTCCCTAAAATGTGAGGACGGGGTCGTCGCGACGTTGAATCGGTCCTCCGAGCGACCCCTCGGTGCCGGCGAAGATGTCGAATATATCCGGGATCACTCAGCGACCGTTACCGGCTTGATACCCGGGAAATCCTGCAAATACCGATTGCACGTCGACGGAAAGCCGGTCTTCGAAAGTCGGCTAACCGCCCGAAGGGGGCGCGGACAGAAAACCCGCTTCGTGGCGTTCGGGGACAACTCGAACGGCGATATTTCCGACCGGTATGTCGCCTACCAGACGTTTCTCGCCAGACCTGATTTCATCGTCAACACCGGTGACGTGGTGTATGAGGACGCGACTGTGGACGAGTTCGCGCGCAACTTCTTCCCCGTCCATAACGCAGATTCCGCCGGACCCCGCGTCGGTGCCCCGATCCTGCGACAGACCGTGGTCTACCCGGTGATCGCCAACCATGATGTGCATGGCAAGGACGCGGACAAAAAACCCGTCGCCGATTTCGACAAAAATCCCGACGCGCTCGGCTATTACACCAACTTCTACCTGCCGACGAACGGACTCCGACCGAATTTTGCCACGCCGACTATGGGGGACAACAAGGCGATAGACGCCTTCAAGACGGCGGCAGGGACTCGCTTCCCGTCGCAGGCGAACTACTCGTTCGACAACGGCGACGGACATTTCCTTTGCCTCGACTCGAACGTGTATGTCGATCCGAACGATCCGGAACTTCAGGCGTGGATCGAAAAGGATCTGAGTGGCACCGACGCCGCGTGGAAATTCGTCGTGTATCACCACCCGGCCTACAACGTCGGCGGCGACCATTTCACCGAACAGCACATGCGCGTCCTGTCGCCCCTTTTCGAGAAGCATGGCGTGACCATCGTCCTGCACGGGCACGAACACAACTACCAGCGCACCCGTCCGTTGCGCTTCGCCCCGACGAACCCCGCCGATGCATCGCAAAACCTCGGCACGAAAAAACGGCTCGTTCACGGCACCTTCGCTATTGACCGTGCCTTCGACGGCGTGACGCAAACGAAGCCGGACGGGGTTACCTATGTCACGACCGGCGCGGGGGGCAAGCACTTGTACGACACCGACTGGAACCGTCGCCCCGACCTGTGGCGACACAAGGAGGACGACAATGTGGACTATATCGCCGCGTTCGTCTCGGACAGACATTCGCTCACCGTGTTCGATATGGACGCAAAATCGCTGTTGATGACCCAGGTCGATCAATGGGGACGACAACTCGACCGGGTGTTGTTCGCGAAATAATCGTTGACAACGGCGTATCCGCGTGATATGCTTTTCCCCGTGTGGACCGATGGTCCACACCAACAAACCGTTTTCATTTCCGGATCGACTCTCGCGAGTTTTTCCGAACACCGAAGACAGCCGGTACGCTCCAAAATATGGCGGAGCGGATAATGAGCCAAGCCGGAACGCGTTCGCGCATTCCAAGACCGGTTCACCTGCCGAGGTAGGATAGACAATTTTTCGTCGCGCCTTTGTGGGCGTGATGCTCGAAACGTCCTCCACCCTGTCACAGGTGCGAGGGCGTTTTTTGTTTGTATCCCAAAAACAAGGGAGGTGAAAAATAGCATGGCAAAGAAAACTAAAATCAGTCATCAGATCAAGAAGAAGCCGATCACGTTCAAACGGAACGCGCTTTCTACCACCGCTCAGATGATGAAGGATTCCCAGGCGGTCATCCTGACCGAGTACCGTGGTCTCACGGTCCCGCAGGTCAACGACATTCGCGGCAGACTGAAGGAATCGGGGGCGGACTTTTCCGTTATCAAGAACACCCTTTTCAAGCGCGCGGCGGACGAACTTTCGATCTCCGACGCGGGTTTGGACGCGGCACTGAACGGTCCGACGGCGGCGGTATTCGCTACCGGCGATCCGGTCGCGGCGGCGAAGGCGGTCGCGGACTATATGGCGAGCGTGCGTAACAGCCCGTTCAAAGTGAAGGGCGGTGTGGTCGGCGGCAAGTTCGCGACAGCGGCGCAGATCGACCAACTCAGCAAGATTCCGTCCAGAGAGGTGCTTATCTCCCAGATGCTCGGCGCGTTCAACTCGCCCATCACGAGATTCGTCGGCACGCTTAACGGCGTCGTCAGCAAATTCGTCTACACGCTACAAGCGATTGCGGACAAACAAAGCGGTGGAGATAGCGCGGCGGCATAGCCCCTGGCTTCCCGAATAATTTTTATACAGAAAGAATCTTAAATCAATGGCAGTAACTAAAGAAGAAATGATCGAACAGATCAAGGGTATGACCGTTCTCGAACTCTCCGACCTCGTCAAGGCTCTGGAAGAAGTATTCGGCGTTTCGGCGGCGGCTCCGGTCGCGGCGGCTCCGGCGGCAGGCGGCGGCGGCGCGGCGGCGGCTCCGGTTGAAGAAGAAAAGTCGGCGTTCGACGTTGTCCTGACGGCGGCGGGCGATAAGAAGATCCAGGTCATCAAGATCGTCCGCGAGATCACCGGTCTTGGCTTGAAAGAAGCAAAGGAAGTCGTAGACTCCGCTCCGAAGGCAGTCAAGGAAGGCGTGACGAAGGACGAAGCGGACAAGTTGAAGGCGCAACTCGAAGCCGAAGGCGCGACCGTCGAACTCAAGTAGTTCTCGATGAGATAGTCGAAACGGGGTCCGGTCCACTTGTGGGCTGGACCCCGTTTTTCGTTTTCGGGGATGTTCCATCCTCCGGTGGAATCCTTCGGCTTGCGTTCCCTGCGGGAACAGGAAGGTGAAACGGGACCGCCCGTCGAGTTCGGTAAGCCCCGTTCCCGCAGGGAACGCAAGCCGAAGGATTCCACCGGAGGAGCGACGTTTTTGACGTTCGCGTGCGGTTGATGCCGCTTATCCGCCCTGTCAAGATCTCTTCCGCCGTGACGGAACTGACGAACACGGAGCGGGGATATTCGGCGATGCGGCGCACGATGTTCGGCTCGCCGAGAAAGGACAGATCGTAGGAGTTCGTGTCGAGCAGAAACATCGTTTATGATGCGGTAAGTGCGACGGGATACTGGCTTTACATTCAACGTTACCTGCAAACAGTCGCTTTTGCTGCTGATCCGGCACGAGCATCCGCCACCATACATCTGCCGATGTCAAACCTTCTCGATGAAGCGGCGATAGAGGAATTTCGGCGGTATACAGAAGTCATTATCAAGCGTATGGAAAAGGCGATAAATCATGGGGAAGATTGATGTCAGTTATTGCCAGTTCGAGAAGGCATTGCGCCAATTAGGTTTTGCCGAGAAGGCGAACGGCGTAGAGGGCATCGTTTTTCGCCACCCGGAAACAGGCTTCCCGATTCTATTGCCGCCGGGGATGCCGGACGACATCGTGCCGCCAATGTACCTGGAAGTTGCGCAACGCACCGTCGCGCTATGCGGAATCGCCACCGAGCACCATTTCGCAAAGGCGTTGTCAGCCGCAACAGATCATAGTCGGCACCCGCACCGCCGCCGCCCCGTGAACCGCCCCCGTACTGCTCTGGCGACGGCGGAGTAGTTTCTCTCTCCCCCGCCCTGTACGCCGTTTTTGTTTTTGAACCTTATCCCACTGTTAGAGCAGGTATCCATCATCACATAAAAGCGATGGTGTACTATAATCGCGCGAGGAGCAGACACACGTCGTCGGAGAACCGCCCGTTGCCGAACGCGCGGGCACCTTCGAGGATCGCCGTGCCCATCTCCTCCATCGTTTCGGTCGCGGCTCCCGCGCGCGCCAGTTCGACCATGCCCTCGTACTCCAAAAACGCGCTCCCGTGGCGGGCTTCGGTGATCCCGTCCGTCATCAGCATGAGCGTGTCGCCGGGATGCAGGACGAAGGGGCGGGTTTCGTACGCCGTGTCGCCGGTCACGGACAGCGGCATGCCGGGGGCACTCAAAACGTCCGCGTTTCCGTTCGCCCGTAGAATGAGCGGCGGTTCGCAGGCGGCACAAAGGAAAGTGCCTTCGCCAGTCCCCGGATGAATCACCACCAGCGACAGCGTGACGAAGGCGTCCGCGCCGGTGTCGGGCGGCTTCGCCCCGCAGAGATAGCGATTGAGTCGGGTCACGACGTGCCCCGGCGGCTCGTCGCCGACCAGCGTGAATGCGGCGCGGAGCAACTCCTTGACCTGCATCGCGCGCAGGGCGGCACCCAGCCCTTTACCGGATGCGTCCCCAACGGCAAGAAGGATCAGCCCGTTCGGGAGCGGGAACGCGTCGAAAAAGTCGCCGCCGACCTCCGCCTCGTTCATGCGGGATTCGTACAGCGTGAACACCGACAGCCCCGATAACGAACCCGACGGGATTTTTCGCAACATCGGGCTTTGCAAGACCTCGGTGATATGCCGCTCCCGCTCGTACGCGGACATTAGCGCGTCCCGCGCCGCTTTCTGCTCGGTCACATCGCGCAGGATCTTCACGTAGCCGACGAGCGTATCGCCGTCACAGAGCGCGGTCATCACGCTGTGCGCCTGAAAACGCGAGCCGTCGCGCCGACACTGCCAGCGTTCCTCCTCAATGCGCCCGGTGTCACGGGCGGTCTTCATTTCGCGTTGCGGGACGCCGTTTTCCCGGTCCTCGGCGGTAAATATCTGGTGCCCGGAGTCGCCGACGATCTGCGTCTCGGCAAAGCCCAGGATGCGTTCCGCGCCGATATTCCAGGTGACGACGTTGCCCTCGGGGTCCAGCAGGAAGATGGCATAATCGGTCACCTCGTTCACCATCAGGCGGGAACGCGCTTCGCTATGCCCGAGTGCCTGATTCTGATCGCTCAATTCGTCATGCACGGCGAGCATGTCCCGGTTGGTTTCTTCCATTTCCCGATACAGCCGCTCCCAGTCCCCCTGTTTCTCGCGCACCTGATTGAGGGCGCGTAGGAGTTCCTGATTCTGGCGATGCAGTTCCTCGACCAGCGTCTGCGGCGGGCGCGCCGCCAACTCGTCCGCGAGTCGCGTCAAGCCGTCGGCTTCCCAGATCGGTGCGTGGGGCGGCAACAGTTTGCCCATCGTCACCGTCGTCCCCGCGCCCGGCGCGGTTTCCACTTCGAACGCATCCATAATGGCACTGGCTCCCGCCATGCCTTTGCCAACGCCGTTCGGGTCGGGGCGCGCCGTGGAATGTTCGCCTTTACGGATGCCCGGTCCCTCATCCCGGACGCGGATCTGCAGTGCCGGAGTTCCGCCCGATACCACCCCGAAGGAAACGTCGCCGCCGCCCGCATACTGGAAGGCGTTACGGGCGATCTCGGAAACGGCGGTCGCGATGCGCGTCCGGTCGTTGCGGTTAAACCCGAGCGATTCGGCGATGTCGCCCGCCATCTGGCGGACGTAAACGGCGTCGGCGGCGAGACGGATCTGTAGCATCAGGATCGGGAGCGTGGTCATAACGGTCCCTCCTTCCCGGTCTCTATCCGGGCGACGAGGATAGTCGAGTCGTCGTTGGTTCGCTGAAAGTCCCGGTACAACACGCCCGCGATCAACGCCGGGGGCAAGGTGAGTAACGTCGGATATGCGGCAAGCGATCCCGGAGTCGCGATGCCGTCCGAATTCAGCAATAGCAACGAATCATCGGCGTAGGGGTAGATAAACTCCTGGACTTTGCGCATCTGGAAGCCGACGATACCGTGGTGCGAGGTCATTCCACTGTTGGCAACGTTCATGATCTCCCCGGCGATGTTGCCCACGCCCGCGAAGCAAACTGTTTTCGTGTCTTCATCCACTTCGGCGACGGCGACCGCCGCCCCGCGTGTGCCGTGCAACGCGGAATGGACAGATTCGAGTATCAAATTCGGACGCTTATGGAAATGTTGCCCGAACGCCCGCACCGCGCTTTGCCCCGCTTGCGCCGCTTCGGGTCCGTGTCCCAACCCGTCGGCGATCATGAAGACGTGTCGGTTGCCCTCACTCGCCATCGTCCAATGATCCCCGCACGCCTCCTGTCCGGGCTTGGGGCGGTTCACCGCGCCGACGCGGACGCAGTAATCGTCCCCGACCGGTTTCGCCCAGAGGTAGCAAACCAGGACGGTACCCCGGTCCGGTAGCGAATAGATGTCGAGCGACGTGGAAAGGCGGCGCACCGCGCCCAGCCCGGTCCCGGACGTTCCCCCAGTAGAAAAGCCGTCTTCCAGGCATTGCGCCACATCCGCCATGCCCCGCCCTTTGTCGAGCGCGAGTATCTCTATCCCGCGATTTCCGCCGTCTGCCTCTACCGCCCGCAGAAGGATCTCGCCGCCCCCCGTGTGCCGGACGAGGTTGTTGGCGATCTCAGTGATCACGATGGCGAGGTTCCCCTGTCCGGTTTCGGAGAAATCGAGCGTGTGTGCGAGCGAGTTGGCGGAGCGGCGCGCCTCGCCGACCTGGCTCACCTCTTCCACGAGGAGCGAGATCGACGCGCGGGGTGACAGGAGTAAACCACCATCCTCACTTCCAGCGTATGAGTGTGACACGTGTGCCCTCCCCGATTTTCGTCTCGACGTAGAATTCGTTCACGAGTCGTTTCGCCCCGCCGAACCCGAGTCCCAGACTGCCGCCCGTGGAATAGCCGTTCGTCAACGCCTGGTCCACGCTCGCGATGCCGGGTCCCCGGTCCTCGAATCGGAGACGTAGCCCTTTACGCAGGTTGTCGGTAACGATTTCCAGCGTCGCGGACCCGCCGCCGCCGTAGACGAGTGTGTTGCGGGCGATCTCACTCGACGCGGTGACGATCCTGGTCTGGTCCACGGAGCCGAAAGCGAGTTCCGTCGCCCAGGCGCGGACCGCCTGACGCACTAACACCACGTCTTGTTCGGATTGGATCGGGAGCGTCTCACTCTTTTCGACGGTCATCCGGTGCCTCCCCCGGCTCTTCCATCGCAGCACTTAAAGCGGTGCGGAGCAGGGTCATGCCTTTGTCCACGTTTAAAGCGGTGCGGACCCCCTGCAGGGAAAGTCCCAGTTCGACCAGCGTGATAGCGACGGCGGGGCGCATGCCAACTACCACGGTCTGTGCGTCCAGAACGCTCGCCATGGACGAAATGTTACTCAGGGTGCGCCCGATGAACGAGTCCACGATGTCGAGCGAGGAGATGTCGATCAGCACGCCTTTCGCACCGACCGCGACGATGCGGTTGGTCAGATCGTCCTGTAGCCGCATCGCCAGCCGGTCGTGCATGTCCACCTGGATACTGACGAGCAAAATCTGCCCCATCTGCAGGATCGGAATGTGGTCCATGGTTTTAGTCCTGACTGATTGGTCGGCTGACCGTACTTCCGAGGCGTTGCAGGGCGAGGCGGAACGCTTCCGCCATCGTCGCTTTGGTGATGACGCCGGAAAGGTCCACTCCCAGATGGACGATGGTTTGCGCGATCTGCGGGCGGATGCCGCTGATGATACATTCCGCGCCCATCAGGCGGGTCGCGGCGACCGTTTTCAGAAGGTGTTGCGCCACCAGCGTATCGACGGTGAGTACGCCGGTGATGTCTAAAATCGCGATCTCGCATCCGGTCTCGACGATCTTGGAAAGGAGCTGCTCCATCACGACCTGGGTGCGCGCCGAGTCCAGTGTACCGATCAGCGGCAGGGCGAGTACGCCGTCCCACAGTTTGACGACCGGCGTGGACAGTTCCATCATCTCCTGCTGTTGCCGGACGATGATCTCCTCGCGCGACTTCTGATACGTCTGCACGGTGTACATGCCCAGTTTGTCGAGCAGGAGCGAAACAGTCCAGCTTTCTTCGAGGAGCGCGGTGGCGTCCTGGTCGGTGTCGCGCCGGATCTGTTTGAACAGGGGCGATTTCAGCGAAAAGACGAAGGTCGCGGTTTCGGTGGAGGTCAGACCCTGCCGGGCGTGTGTGCGCGAAAGGTCGGCTAAGAGTTCGCGCACCGGCTCCCATTCGGAGGTAGAAATGTCGGACAGGTTGTTGGAGCGGGTCGCCGTGCGCAACAGGCTGAGCAGTTCCTTGCTCTGTCGCCGCCGCTCCGCTTCCTGCGTGTTGCTGATCCTGCCGTTCGAGGCGGCGGTTTGCTCCTTAATCCAGTCATCAAGCAGGGTTGCCTCGTTCGCCTCTAAAATGACGGGCAGGCGATTCATGTCTTCGTTCACGTATTCACTCCTCCGGAGGCTTTACCTAATCCTCGTTACGGACCGTGTCAGGTTTACCCTGAGGCGATTGTAGCACATATGGATTTACTCTCGGCGCAACGCGGGGAGCATGTCTTGCCCATGCCTGAGTATTATTATACCCACATCTTGCGTGAAGGAAAACCCCCGGGTGACGCGGAAATCAAACCCATGTCGCCCCCGCGCTCTTTTCTTTTTCCCGCTTGCTTCCTGTTTTTCGCCGCTCCGGTGTCACCCGCCCGCGCCGATGATCCGCCACCCGCCCCGTCGGCACCGGTCGCCGAAACGCCCGACTTTCAGAGTGCGAACTGGGTGCCCGCCGCGCCCGAGAACTTCAAGCCGTCCACGCGCCCGTCCGCCGAACAGCCTATCGACCGCATCGTGATCCACGACATCGAGGGACCGGCGATGTCGGCGGTGCGCTGGTTCCAGAACCCGAAGGCACAGGTATCGTCGCATTATGTCATCGACGCCGTCACCGGAACGGTGTATCAGCAGGTCAAGGAGCGCGACATCGCCTGGCATGCCGGGGACCGCATCACGAACGCCCGCTCGGTCGGAATCGAGCACGGCGGATATGCGTACCGCCCCGGCTTTTTCAGCACGGTTCAGTACGAGGCGTCGGCAAAACTGGTGCGCGACATTTCGCGGCGTCACAACATCCCCCGCGACCGGGAGCATATCATCGGGCATTTCGAGGTTCCCGACTCGGCGAACCCCGGCAAGTTCGGCGGGCGCGGCGGGCACACCGACCCCGGTCCGTACTGGGACTGGGACTACTTCATGACTCTGATACGAAACTACGCCGCCCGCCCGCCGTATCTATCGGGCATGGCACCGGTTCCGGCTCTCCCGCTCATCATGCACCCCGGCGAAGTCCGAGCGGCGACATTTCCGGACGCCAGCCCCTTCCCCGCAGATTCGAAAAACGCTCCTACGCTACTACGTCTGGAGAATACCGGCGACGACCCGTGGCTTTCGGATAGAAAGGACAGCCCGTCGCCCGACCGGCGCGAATTCGGCACGGTCTATCTCGGCACGGCGGATGGGCGGAACAGCCTGCTCGCCGCCGCCGATTGGATCAGCCCGCGCTACGTCGGGTCGTCCGTGGACGGCGATGTCGCGCCGGGTAGCTTCGGCAACTTCGCGATGACGCTACGTGCGCCCCGCGATTTTCTGGGCGACATCACGGAATCGTTCCGCCTTATCCGCGTACCGGTGGCACCGCTCCAGCCGGTCCCGTTCGGCGAAGGCGCGACTATCACGGTGCGCGTCGTGCCGTGGGACATCGTGGTGCCGCTCCCGCAAACCCCGCCCCCAGGATGGGAAGCCAAAATAATGCCCGACGGGACGCGCGTCTTCTGGCGCAAGGTGTCCCCATTGGGTCGCTTCGATGAGCGGATGCCCAAGGCGCAGCCCCTGCACTGGGAAACTTATCTGCCCGTGGCCGGGGAGTGGGACGTTTACGTGCGTTATCCGGCGGGTCGCGACCGGTCCTCGGAAGTCACTTACAAAGTGTCCGACCCTTATACTCCCGCGAAAAGACTGAATCAGAGGGTAGGCGGTGGTGTGTGGCGGAAATTGGGTCGCTACCTTCTAAACGCGGACCCCAAAACCGCCTCCGATACTAAATACCCTGATGCGGCCCCGACAGGAACTTTTCTCGGACTCGTCAGTTTGAATCCGAATGAGGCGATGCCGGGTGTCGTTGTTGCCGGGGACGTGCGCTTTGTCGGACCGTTCCCATCAGCCGAATAAACCCCGAGCGCGAATAGTTACCGACTAATCTGAGCGGTGACACTTCCCGCTGGGGCTTGCGGAGTTGGCAAACCACACGTTCGCCGGCCGTTGCCGCCCCGGTTTCGGCGTTCGCGCCCGCGCTACGCTTGCCACGCAGAGGAGCAAGATTCCCGAAAATAGGACCACATCGCCGCACCGAGACACCGAATTTTATCGCTGCTTCTCGAACCGTTGCAGAGCACTCGCGTAGTTTTTTTCGATCACGCCGCGCTCGGCTTCTTTGGCGTCCGCGAGTGCCGCGCTTCGCGCCCAGTCAAGGTGCTGGCGCAGGTTCGCGCGGTGTCCCTCGCCTCTCACATGGCTTGCAACCTCGCCGATGACTTGTAGCAAACGCTCGGCGACCAGCGGGTCGCCGCTTCCATAGTGCCGGAGCGAGGTGAACGTCAGATAGGTATAGTTGGCGAAGTCAAATGACGGAGCGATGAGACGTACCGTCCCTTGGTCATCCTGACGCTTCGAATCAGGAAACCGCCGCGTTGCTAATCGGCTTAAAGCCGCCCCCAAACGATCCAAACACAGAAGCGCGGTGAACGGGTCATTCACGCCGGGGGAGAGCGCACGCGTGGCGATCTCCACCAGTTGCAACAGCAAGAAACCGGCGTCTTGGGTCGCCGTGCGCTGTTTACCGAGCGTAAACGCCGCGTTGACCCGCGCGGTCAGGCTGTCGTCGGCGTGTCCCGCAACCGGTACCGCCGGATACCATATGGCGAGGGTACTGTCCGGCGCGACAAACTCTCCCGGCATGTGTACCAAGCCAAGCACCGCATTCCGCTCTTTTGCCAGTGCGAGCAGGGCTTCGGTATCGATGGTCTGCACGTACCCGCCGCGCCGCGCCCGAATCTCCTGCCCCACCAGCCGTTCCTCGCCTGACTCGGGGGCTTCGTCGCTCACGTCCTGCCCTGTTTCATCCGGGTAAAGCCGCGCAATGGCTTCGTCGAGTTCGTAGGCGACACTTGCGATGATCTGGCTTACCTGAATAGAGGTGGAAACATGATGGATAAAAAATAGTAAAACACCCACGCTCGCCACGGCAAGCAGTACCCCACCGGTTACGGCGATATGGGGCACGAAAGCGACCTCCTCGACGCTCCGCACGACCCGCAACACCAGCAGGCAGTACAAAAATGTGCTGACAAATGTGCCCAACACGATCTGATTTGCCCGGTCGCGCAAAAAGCCGCGCAAAAGCCGGGGACCAAACTGGGAACTGGTCAGCGATAAAACCGCGACCGTGATAGAAAACGTCGTCCCCGCGACAGTAATCACCGACCCGGCGACCGTGGACAAAAGCGAACGCGCCCCCTGCGGTCCGCCGGAAAATATCCACCAGAAGCCGCGCAACGTTTGCGTTTGCACGCGCTCATCGAGGGCGATCAATCCGAACGCGAGGGCACCGCTACCAAGCAACATTAGCGAGGGGATAAACCAGTACGCAGAGCGCAGTTTTTCCATCAACAGCGAGATGCGCGCTTTCACCGGTGCGGTCCGTCCCCGGCGGACTCGGAAAAGGTGCGCCCCGCTTCGCCGCCGACTGCGCGAGAGCGGTCGCCGCGCGTGAGAGCGAAGCGGGCACGAGGTGTTTCCTTCTTGCCGGCAGGCCAGCCTTCGCGCTGGCGGTTGCGGTCGCCGTCGGTTTCCTCGGTCTGGTCGTGGAACAGAATCTGCTGAGTCGGAAACGGCAGGTCGATCCCGTTTTCCGTCAGCGTTTTTTGAATCGCGGTAATCACCCGGTCTTGTACGACCAGTACCTCGCCGCGTTGCGGTTTGCTCCACCAGCGTGCCCGAACGTCCACCGTGGAACCGGATAGCGACACGAGCAGGACATCGGGAGCGGGATCTTCGAGAACGCCGTCGGTGCGTTTCAGCACGTCCATGATCAATCGCTTGGCTTCGTCCGTGTCGTCGCCGTAGCCGATGCCGACGTCGTACTCGGTGCGGCGGCTGTCAAAGGCGGTGTTGACCACAACGGAACCGATGAACAGTTCGGCGTTGGGGATCACGACGCGCCGCCCGTCGTAGGTACGGATCATGGTCGCGCGAGTTTGAATGTCTTCGACCGTGCCTTCAAAACCACTGGCGACGATCTGGTCTCCGATGCGAAACGGCTCGGTGAGTAGCAACAAGATGCCCCCAAGAAAATTCTGAAAGATGTCCTTGAACGCAAACCCAATCGCCACGCCGCTGATGCCAAGAATCTGAATGACCTGCGCGGGCTTGAAACTGGGGACCGCGATGGCTAACGCGACGAGCAGACCGATAAACACCAGGGCACCCTGGGCGAGTCTGCCCATCAGCAATCCGATGTTGGTGTTTTGGGTCGATAGCGCAGGGTGAGGCGACGCACTAGCGTTCGGACGCCGCGTCCTGCCATCACGGTGAGGGCGAACACTATCAGAGCGACCGCCAGATTGGGCAAAAGCGCGACCAGACCGTTCACCATGCCCTGAATTGTCGTCACGGCGCGAGAAATGTCAATGTTCATAAGCAATCCCATTGGAGCCTCTTTCAAAAATAGGGATTGGAAAATTGAAGGCAATTGGCGTTCAGTATCGAAAAGGAGAATGTGAAAAACCAAAACGAATCGAACGCCAAC
>JAYULM010000148.1:0-15962 GCA_043763605.1 Armatimonadota bacterium
CCCCGGGTTCCTTGCCCAGCATCCGGCACGCGGCGGCGATCGCGTACACATCGCCGTCGGTAGACACCATCAGGGCATCGCACGGATCGTGCCGCCCGACAAGATACTCGGCAAGATACCCGGCGTACGCGCGCACATTCGCCGCGAACCCTTCGCGCTCCACATTATTCGGCACGGTTATCGGCTCCAGAAACTCCAGACCCGCTTCCGCGATAGCGCGCCGCGTTCCCGCCTCACGCATTCCGAACCAATAGCCCTGACTCGGTGCGGGCCAGACGTTCAACAAGCGTTTTCGCCCGGTTCCTATGATCCATCGGGTCAACTGGTACGCGCCCTCGACATGATCAGACACGACGCGGTCGTAGGACGCGAGTTCGGAACCATCGCCGTACACCACGACCGGCACATGGGCATCTCTTGCCGCCGCGAGCAGTTCGTACCGGTGTTGTAAGTCCTGACCGAGATCGCCGCAAATAATACCATACGGCGAGTTGGCGACAAGTTGCGCCATGCCGTCGTTCTGCAACCGGTCCGGATGTAAAACAATCGCGTGCAAACCAGCGTCGTGAACAGCTTGCAAAATCGCGTTATTGAGCGTGACGCCCCAGCCGTTTGCCGAAATGGTTTGCATCGGCATCGTGCCGAATCGGGATAGCACCGCGACCGTGTGAGCCATCAAAACCGCCATCGGGCTTTTTTCGACGATTCCCCCGGTGCCGACCGGCACAAACGTTCCCCGGCGATCCACCCGCAATATCCCCTCTTCAATCAAGGGCAACGTCGCGCGACGAATCGTGCTCAAATCCACGCCAAACTCCTCGGCAAGCATGCGGCGACTGGGAATCAGTGTGCCGGGTTCCCAGGTACCGTCACCGACGCGCTGACGCAAGTCCGATAGAATGCGCCCTATCGTCGCTACACGCGAAACGTAACTTTTTTTCGCGGGGGCAACGGTCGGTTGGGTTTCAGGCATAACACACGCAATTCGGTTCTATTTGATCAAGTAGTGGAAGACAAAACTTTTCGAGATCTGCCTCGCACCGCAAATTTGCTTTTCAGCACTTCGTGGATAAATTAACCTGATATTACAGTTTATATTGATTCATTGCCAAGCGAAAAAGTGACCACTGTAAAAAAATTTGAACTTTAATAGTGTTTGCGACTGTATTTACTGTATCCGATTCAAGAGGTGTTGAGGTTACAGACACTAAAGAGTTCCGGTAGAAACACTTCGTGCTCTGCAAACCGCGTTTGCATTGCTTACACGCTGTCGCGTAGGGTTTACCAGTTGCCTTACTCGCAGAATGTATACCAGTGGAACTGTTCACTATTTGATGAAATTGCTATAACCCGGCAACAAGACGGTTGCCGGCGGTTATCACAGAAACGTTTTGCTGGTCATGCCATCCGGTCAGAATACGGGGAACGCCCGGATACAGGTCGAAACCGTTATCCTGTAGCGCGGCGTCGCCATCCACATCGAGCAAGCACCCCCACACAAACGCATCGCATGTCAGTGTCACAATGTCACCGCTTCGCTCCACGGAAATCGCCGGGTCACGTGGTAAACCGATTTCGTGGAAACGCCGCTTCCAAAGCCGATGCGCGGCAACGTGTGCGCCGTCTGCGTCCGAGAGTACCGCGTACCCGGCAACTGGAACGCCGTTTTCCGCACCGGTTGGCGGCGCAATGGCTCCTAAAAGCGTCCGGCTGTTCGGCGCGAGTGTGACCATGCCGGAATCGGGTTCGTCGCGTCGCACCGTACCGTTCGCGCTGAAAATTCCCGACCGCAACCGCCCCGATAATGGCGCAAGCGTGTCATTCACTCCGTACACCGCGTACCCGTCGCCGTCCTCTATAACAATCACCGACACCGGCGCGAAAGCGCGACGAACCGCGTAGAAGCCAGGTTTTCGCCGGTTGTAGTAGTCTACGATTGACCAACTGTTTGTCGTGGGCCACGAATCGTTGAACATCCAGAAGATCGTGGCGGCACTGTCGTACATCCGGCGGCGATAGTTGCCAATCATTTCCGCGTAACACTCGCCCTGCAAAAGTCCGCTCAGCGCGGCGAATTCGTCCATCCCCATTGCTTTTGGGTCGCGCCCGGTGAAAAGCGTTACCACCGCGTAGGCACGTCCGATTTCGCCGCGCACATTGGCGGAGTGCGCGAATGTGTTGTCGTGATGATGCCACGCGGGCGATAAAACGCGCTGATCCTGCGGCGCGAGAAACTGCCGCAAACTTTTCGCCGGGGCGCATCCGAAGAAGCCGCCTTCGTCGGCGAACCGGTCGGTAAGAATGCGGAATCGCCAGCCATCCTGGTCGAAACCCTGTCCCCATTGATGTTGATCCCCCGCCGTAGGGTCGCTTGGATCGAGTAAATCGGGCGAGAACGGCGAACTTATCCAATGGAACGTATGCGGAGCGTCACGTTGCACGATTCGGGGTAAATCACGGTGAAAAAGGGCGTAATGCGAGTGCATGGGTCCTGTCGTCGTCCAACCATTGCCACTGTCGAACATCTCTACCTCGTTGTTGCCGCACCAGACTACGAGGCACGGATGATGCGCCCTTTCGCGCACAACATGAGCGGCTTCGAGGCGGACTTCCTGCGCGAATGCTCGTACATCACCCGGATAATTGGCACACGCGAACGCGAAATCATGCCAAACGAGTAGTCCGGTTTCGTCACAAAAGTCGAGCAAACCGGCGTCGGCGTACAACCCCCCGCCCCAGATTCGCAAAATGTTGAAGTTCGCGTCAAGGGCTTGCTGTCCGAAGGCGCGGAACCGCTCCGGGGTCATTTCGGCGTACAGCATATCGCCGGGAATCCAGTTGGCTCCTTTGGCGAAAATCGGTTGGTTGTTGATGGTGAGCGTAAAATAGCGTCCGCCCTGCGGGTGTGGCGTTTGATCGAAGGTGACTTTGCGAACACCGAACCGGCGCGTGAATGATTCCGTGTCGCCCTTTATGGAAATGTCGCACGTCGCGGTATAGCGGGACGGCTCGCCATGCCCGACCGGAAACCACAGACGCGGCGCGTCCAGCGTGAGTGTCGCTTCGGTTTCACTTTTGCCGGGCGTGAATGTCGCCGTGACTTCGGTGTCCTGTCCGGTTTCCTCGATACGAAGGCGGACTGCGCCGGAAACCATCTCCTTACCGCTATTTTCGACACGTACTCGTGCGTGAACTGTGGCGCGAGTCAGGTCGTCGCTTGCAACTGCGAACACGGAAACCGTTTCCACCCGAACCACGCTCGGGTGCCACTCCAACGAAACATCGCCCAGAATGCCAACGTTTTGCAGACGAACCTGCGAATCCCAACCGCACTGGTGTTGCATTTTGCGGAGCCATGCGCGGTTCGTCAGTTGTCCGGGTCCCATGTTCGGGTAAGCAGGCTTGTAGCGCGTCGCGTGTAGACCTGCCTCGATCCGCACAATTACGGTGTTCATTTCTCCCGGCGCGGCGAGGTGATTGGTCACGGCAAAGTAGGCAGGGCGGTGCGCGTTTTCGTGCCGCCCGACAAGGTTGCCGTTGACGAAAACATCGGCACACCCTTCCAAAATCGTGAAAGTGATGCCGACGGGTGTGCCAACGGCAAGGGCTGGCGGCGTGACAAATGTGCGCCGATACACCCAATGCTGTTCTTCCACCCAACGAGCCGACAGCGAGTTCATGCCGTCTCTGGGATCGCCGATCACGCCCGCTGCAAGTAGCGCGGTGTGCGCTCCGACCGGTACGGTTGCCGGGTAATACTCGCGGGACTGGTCGGACACGGCAACAATTTCGTTCGGAAAGTCTTCGGTGTAGGCGAGTTGCCATTCGCCGTTTAGTGACAGTGTGTATTCAGTAGTCAAGGATTTATCGGCTCTTTTCTTTATTGTGACGCCCGTTTCGGAGTGAGATCGCAAAGGGCGGGGTACAGTTGCAGGTACGTAGCGAAGCGGTCGCTGTAAAGGGCGGCATTTTGCGAGTTCGGCGTGACGCGCTCGCCGGTTCGCACCCACGATGCCGCAAGCGATTCCACAGGGGTTTGTGTGTGCGCGGCGCAGGCGAGAAGTGCCGCGCCGAGGCATCCGGCTTGCGCGGTTTCGACACGCACGATATCGCGCCCCAATACATCGGCGCGAATTTGCAGGGCGTCACGGTGAAGAGAACCGCCCCCGGTGACGCGCAGTTCTTCCACAGGAATCCCCGCGCTCTCTAAAATCGCCAGGTTGCGGCGCATCTCGAATGCCAAGCCTTCCAGCAACGCCCGCAACACTTCGCCGCGCTTGGTGGACAGGCGCAATCCGAGAATCGCGCCGGTCGCCTCGACATCGAAAAACGGGGTTCCGGTCGGCGTGAAGTACGGCAGGGCGAGAAGCGTGGTCGGCGCGGACGGCATCAGCGCGAACAGTTTGTCGAAAACGTTCTCGCCGTCGCGCTCCGCTTGCGCGACTTCGGCTTGCCCCCATTCGTCGCGGAACCAGCGAAAAAGATTGCCCCCGGTCAGCGTGAAGGCGACAGTCACGTATCTGTTAGGGACACAGTGGTCGTAAGTGCAAAGGTTGCCGATTTGCATCGCGTCGGCGAAAACGGCTCCCTCCAACGTCGCGGTCAAACATTCCACCGTGCCAAGCGCGTACATCGCGGTCCCCGGCGCGGTCGCGCCGCAACCGAGCGCGGCGCACACCTGATCATGCCCCCCGGTCACAACCGTGACGCCCGGCGGCAAGCCGCACCGCGCCGCCGCCGCGTCCGACACCACGCCCGCCACGGCTCCGGACGGTAGCGGACGCGCCAAACGGTCCTCGCTTACGCCCGCACCGCGCAGAAGTTCGGCGTCCCACGCATGGCGGCGCACATCGAAAAGCACCGTCCGTCCCGCAAGCGACCAACTGATCGCCGGTTCCGCAACGCCTAATATGAAGTGGAGCAGATCCTCGAAGCAGAAAAAGTGCGCGGCGTTCTTCCACACATCCGGCGACGCTTCGCGCAAATACGCGAGTTTGAACAGCGTGAACATCGGGTGCGCGGTGTGACCGGTCACTTCGTACAGGCGTTGCGCCTTGCCCGCATAGCGCGTCACGGTCGGCGCGGGGCGGGCGTCGGACGACACCATCGCGGGCGCGAGAAACGCGCCATCCGCGCCGACCGGTGTAACCGCCTCGCCCTGACTTGACACCGCCAGGGCTTGCACCGGGTCATTTTCGGCACACGCGGCGGCGGCAGCTTCGTGGATCACGGCGCGACAACATTCGGCGACAAACGCGGCATCGAGTTCGGCGGAGCCGTCCGCACCGAAGTGCGTGGTGTATTCGCGGTAGGCAAGTGTGTAAGGCGAGCCGTCCGCGCCGAACGCCAACGCTTTGCAACCGGTGGTTCCGATGTCCAAGCCGAGGTAACTCACGATGCGATTTCTCCCATCGGCGACGCGGCACCCACTCCGGCAGTGATCCATTCCCGGATTCGGTAGCGGTTTTGTGGGGCGACCAGCGCGTCAGGATCAAGCCGCGACATATGTCCCGCCGCGCCATCCCAAGTCAGTTGCATCCGGCATCGCTCGCCGCGCCGATAGTTTTCCGTGTGTCCGTCGTCTTCCCACAGTGTGGCGGGACGATTTCCCGCACCGTACACATATACCGCCAGTTCGCGGGCGTCGGGGTCGCCGGTGTGCAAGGTCGCGTTTGCGAGCGGCAACAGTGTGCCGCTACGCACGAACACTGGGATCGTCTCCCACGGCGCCGCGCAGTACACAGTCCTACCGCCCGCGAACGGTTTACCTGTCCAAAAATCGTGCCAATCGCCCTCGGGCAAATACACGTCGCGCCCCGTTTCTCCCGCGATGACCGGAGCGACCAGCAACGCTTCGCCCACAAGATACGCATCGTCCACACCATGAGCGATTGCATCGTCGGGATAATCCATCACTATCGCCCGAAACGGGGGCGCACCGGTCTCAAAATAACGAGCAAACGCGGCGTACAGGTAGGGTATCAGGCGCATTCGCAACTCAAACCACGAGCGACAAACTGCTTCCACGGAGGCGGAATCCGGTGCAAATTGCCCGAGGTTATTGCTGTCTGTGTCCCACTGTTTCCACGGCGGATGCTGAATGTACCAACCGTTCACAAGGGCTTGTGGCGAAAACACTACGGTTTGCACACGGCGAATCAAATCTTCCGCACCGGTAGCGTCGCGCACCTCCGGCGTCCACAGTAGCCCGGAAAATCCGCTATTGACAAGGGCGCGGATAAAAGCGCGGTGATCGTACAGGTCGCTATAAAGCACGAACGCGGATGCGGCGGATAGACCGCCCGATGACCTTGCCATGCCGTAGGTGCGCTCGTTGCGCCGCCGGAAAATGTCCTGAACCGTGCTTTGATACAACACGCCAAGGAGTTGGTGCATCTGCTCGCCATCCATGCCGGACGGGAACCGCGTCATCTCCGGGAACGACCACGACTGTGCCGTAAAGTCGGAGTTATCACACTCGTCTAGTTTGTAGCCCGCGACACCGACCGCGATGTGCGCGGCTTCGTGTTGCGCGGCGAGTTGCTGCCGCGCCTCCGGCAGACTCAGATCGGGAACCAGCCCGCCGAACGCGGAGTAGTCGCCCGACAACGGCAAAAAGGTGTCGTAGAGCGGTGAGTTCGGATGCGTAAAAATATGCGTCCAGAGGTTCAGCCGATAGCCGAGTGCGGCAAGGGTTTGCGCCAACGATTTCGGGTCGGGAAAGCGAGAACCCCAGACGAAACTGCATGGGTAGGCGTGTGACTGCCAACCGGGTTCCAGTCCTAAAACGTCGCAAGGGATTCGGTCATTGCGTAGTGTTGTGGCAAACGCTTCGACCTGTGCTTGTGTGAAGTCCGAGCGCACTCTGTACCAGACGCCCAACCCCCATGTCGGCGGCAGGCAACCGCCACCACTGAATAAATTGTAGCGTTGTACCGCCTCCTGCAAAGAATCACCCCAAAAAATGTACACGTCCACGCCCGTGACGCCACGAATCTCTACAGTGACAGGAGCCGATTCGCCTGCGTCGGCGCGACGATATAGGTCATCGGCAGAGCGAGCAACGGTTGTGTCGCTGGTGTCGGTAATGCCACGTTGGACGCGCCGAGCCGAGCCGTTGTAAAACACCGCATAGCGAGCCGTGTCTACGAAAACAGCGTATCCGTGGGTCGACACATAAAACGGAACCGGGGCGTGGGAATCCCCGGTATCGGCAACCGGGTCGCTGTTAACACGAAGTGTTTTCTTTTTGCCCCGTTGCGTTAGCGAGTGCATCTGCAGACCAAAACCGTACAACTGCTCGTCATCGGCAAGCGGAATCGTGACTTCGTACCCCCGCGCCGTCGCCCGCCCGGTGATGGCATCGAGAGAGACCGGGCAGGGTTTCGTTACACGCCAGGCATCCAACGCTTCGTTCGCTGGGGGGGACGCTCGCAACGTCACCGGCGTTTGCTCCTCGGGTAATCCCAATCGGAGTTGCACGATGCCCGACCATAACAGTGTTTCGTTCATGCGCGGCTTCAAGCATCCTTTCGCGGCGTATACCAGCGAACGAGATAGCGCGTCACCAGATCGCGCATCGCGTTGAAGACGTGCGCCTGGCGATACGCCGTGGTGAAAAACGCGAGATCGGGGCAACTAACGCGATCCGCCTCCGTGCCAAGAAACCCTTGCTCGAACAAGCGCGTCGCCTCTTTCGCTCCCACGACCTTCGCGGCGTTTCGTACCATATCGGCGAAAAGGGGCGGGGCACTGTCGCGCTCTAACGCCGTCCACAGGTTCACCTTGCTGATACCGTCGGCGAACAAACCGCCGAGGCTTTCTTCCGGCACGGACGACGTGCCATGTAGCACGAGCCGCGCCCCGATTTTCTCCGCGATAGCCCGCGCCGTGTCCTGCCGGTAAAACAGTTGCGCGGCTCCGGCGCGGTGTTCGGTGCCGAGATCGGCGACCACTAAATCAACGCCGGTTTCGCGCACATAGTCCTGTGCCGCGTCCGCGATGGTGTCAAGCGAGGGTTTCGCACTCAGTGTGTCGGTCACAGATTTCCCCGCTGACGCCACGCCCTCGAACGCGCCTTCGATCAGCACGTTCTCACGCTGCGCTTCGACAAACTGTCGAGTCAGACGGATGTTCTCCTCCGGCGCAAACGCGGACGCATCGAATAAAATGGACGAGAACGCGCTCATGTCCCATGCAAGAAGTTCGCCGTCAATGTCGGGGCGTATGTGATCGAGATGAATCATCACGCGCAAATCGGCGAACGGGCTATCCGGTTCTCCGGCTAAGAGTCGCACGTCGCTTAAAAAACGTTTCATGCCGACATCCCACCGCCCGGTGTGGGTATAGTTGACGCTTTGTTGCCGCTCGTCATACAGGTTCGTGATCGCCAGAATCACCGGCAACTCCGGCTCGCCGAGGCTTGCGGCGTGCGCCGCCGTTCCCGCAAGAATTGCTTCCGTGGTGGTCGAATTTTCCGTGCCGAACGCGGGCAGTACCCAGCCCCGGCAGGCGGCGTCCGCATAAACCGCTGAAACCGCGCTTTTGTGTGTAATGATAGCCATAAGCGAGACGTGTTTCCTTGTCGCTCAAGGAACAGAAGTAGTAAAATCTGGACTTTGACGGGTCGCGGCGGGCGAATAAAACCGGGCGTAGTCGTTGTAAAGCAGGTGCAGGGGCGGCTCATCTTCTTCAATATCGGGGAAGCGTCCGACCGTATCCAGGAAACGATTGTCAGTCTGGTCGTCATTGACCCGGCTCACCTCGCCGACAAGCACCGTGCCGCGCCGCGCCCAGAACGTATGCCACAACCGTTGCGGCAAGCAGACCGACTCCCCCGGCGCGAGCGTGAGTTCGTCGCCCGCCGCAAGCGTGGTTTGCACCCCGTCCACGGCGACCGTGACCGGGGTTTGCGCGAGAGCATCGCCTTCGCCCGTGCCATTCCAAAGGCGTAACACTAACTCGCCGCCACCCCGATTGATGATGTCTTCCATTTTTTGGTGATGGTAATGGGTAGGCGTTATCTGATTTTCGCCGACTACAAGAATCTTTTCGCCGTAAACTTTGCCGTTTGGTAGCGCGAGGTCAGCCATGGTTCCGTTGCGAATCGTGAACAACAACAAACCGCACCGGTCGTAGTCGCCGCTTCCAAAGTCGGTGATGTCCCAGCCGAGTTGTTGGCGCACAATGTCGGCGCATTCCGCGCCTTTGCTTTGCCAGTCGGCCTGAGTCCAGTGCGCGAACGGCGGCAAATAAAAACGGTTCGCCGCGAGGAAGATTAAGGCGTCGCGCATGATGGCATTGATTTGTGACCGTTTCATTGTTGAGAGGCTCCTGTATTCCCACTGTTCCCGCATGATTGTGCAATGTGCGTGAAATCCCTTGAAATATAACGAAAATCAGGGACGATGTCAAGTGTCTTGTTCAGTATTTTACAATATGAGCAATTTTTTGACCAGAGTTTGCAAATTGCAATTTTGTTTTGTATACTGACTTCGATGCGGCGTCGCACATAAGTTACCAAGGATGGTGAAAAGACACTCTGAGTCAAAGATTCGCCTTCGCGGAAAACTTATAAAACATCACAACGGCGTCGCGGGTTGCCCGACAGCTCACGGGCGAAAGGACAGTTATGAAACACATCACTGGTTGGTTGCGTTTCGGTTCCTCGATATCGGTTCTCGTGACCGCCGCTCTTGCCTTGCTTCCGCTACCAAGTCACGCGCAGTCTGTTACGCCTCGGCGCACCTGGGACTTTCTGGACAGCCAGGGGATTAATATCCGCCTTGACGACACATCGGGACCGTACAACAAATTCGATACATGGGTAAAACCACGTCTCGCCGAATTGAAGATGCGACACGTCCGCAGCCAATATCGCTGGGACTATAGCAATGTACAACCCCGCGCCCTTTCACTTGCCTCGTCCGGTATCAAGTCCACTCTGTACTGGCACTGGAACTACGACATGTCTTCTGTACGCTCGTTCACAGAACAGTTGGCCGGGGCATTGGATGCCATTGAAGGTCCTAACGAATCGGACATTGAGGGAATCAATTATCAGGGGTTCGGCTGGCCTGAAGGAACACGCCGCTACCAACGCGACCTTTATAACACTCTAAAGGGAAGTAGCAATACGACCGTTAGCAATCTGCCGATTATCCTGACCTCGGTCAGTTGGGGACGAAAACTCGAAAATCCGTACTACTTCGACGGCAACCCGACCCCGCAAGAAGGCTTGGGGAATATGGAAACATGGTATGGTTCCCCGGTCATGACGCATGGTAGTGGTCACTGGTATTCCATGGCGTCGCAGAATCCAGAGCAACCCATTGACGACTGGCACCTCTACTATTCGCGCAAGGCCGCGCCGACGAAGCCCCTCATTTTGACAGAATGTGGCTATAACACCACAGGCGTTACGGAAACAACACAGGCGAATTATAATGTCCGTCTCTACCTTGAGCATTTCCGCCGCGATATAAGCCGCACCTTCCTGTTTTCACTGTACGATGGACCAGACGGCGGTTTCGGGCTACTGCGTAACAACAACGCCACCCGCCCTTCGTTTCAGATAATTAAGAACATGAACGCGATCCTGTTCGACAGTGCAAGCAATGCCAGCACTTTCTCGACCGGATCGTTCGACTACACGGCAAGCGGCACAACCGCCAACACCCGCTCCGTTCTATTGCGAAAAGCAAATGGAAAGTTCTATATGGTCTGGTGGAATGCGGTTCCAAGTGGGAATGGATCGCAGTGGATTCGGATCAACTTCAACACACTCGTTGCCTCTTCCAACCTGTATCGCCCTGCGAATGGTACAGGAATCAATTGGTCATCACCAACGAATCCGACATTCATTGATATGGAAGTGACGGAAGCTCCGGTGATTATCGAGATTACCCAACGATAGTTCCTTCGGTTCCGGTGTAGATAGGTGAGGGGCACCCAGAGGGTAGCGTGGGTGAGGTTCCGGTCCGTTGAGCGATACAATACCGGTGTGCAAGATACAACAACCGCCGTTTTCCGGGAACCGTATGCCGGGCGGAACCGCCCCGAACGTATCGTCACGTTCGGGGCGTTCCTGCGCGTCGCCCGAACACTGGAAACGCATGGCAAACTGCGCTATGTCCGGGAAACCGGCGCGGTCTACGGCGCGGCGGCGCGCGCCGAAGTCGCGGACGACAGCGCGAAACTGGAGCATACACGCCTTGTGGAAGCCCTGAACCGGGGGCGTAAATGGGCGCGGGAGCGGTTCGTCCGCTGGCTCGACCCGCTACTCGAAGCCAACATCGCTGTCGCTATCGTCCCGTCGCACGACGCGTTCAATACGGAGTGGCCCCTGCGCGATCTCGCCCGGGCAATCGTCGCCGCCGCTCCGGAGCGCACCGACGCCACCGAAGTGCTCGTCCGCCACACGACGATCCGCCGCATCGTTTACGGCGGTCCGTCCACGCCCGAACTGCATCGGGAGACGATCCGCGTCGAATCGCCCAACCTCGTCGCTGGTCGCGCCGTGTTTTTGCTGGATGACATCACCAAATCCGGCATGTCGCTACGCACCTGCCGCGACCTGCTCTACGAATCCGGCGCAACCCTCGTGCAAGCCGTCGCCCTTGCCCGCGTCGTTTGAGAGTTTTTGAACCGCCAAGACGCCAAGGTCGCCAAGAGTTAGGAGAAGGGGAAGAGGGTTATAAAGTTTTGCGCTCCGCTCGCTATCGAGACAACTAAACGCGACCGGCAAGCCCCAATCTCAAACCTTCTTCGCCTTCTCCTAACTCTTGGCGAACTTGGCGTCTTGGCGGTTCAAAAAACCCTAAACCGCGTCGCGCCCTTTGATGCGCCCGATGCGTTCTAAAAGCCGTTTGGCTTCGTTGTGGCGGTGCTGGTAATACTTGTCCATGTTCGTACCGACGAACGGGCGGATGCCGAGTGCGCCGAACGGTCCGCCGGGGGGGACGTATTCGATCTGGTCTGCTAAAAGCGTCCCGCCCTGGAACGGGGTCAGTTTGCGCCGGTTGATCCACGCCGTGAACGGTCCCTCGACCTGCCGGAGCGCGTAGCCGTTGGTCGGGTGCCATTCCGCGACTTCGAGGATCACCGTGTGCTGGATCTGCGCCACGGGGCCGCTCCGTTTGACGCGCAGGACGAGGCGCGAACCGTCGGCGAGTTCGGCGTTGCTGTCCGACAGAAGCTCCTCGGGCATGTCGTCGGGGCAGATACGGGCGTGGTTTTCCGGGTTGGTCAGGAACGCCCAGACCGCGTCGGTGTTGCGGTCGATAAAGATCTGATACTGTTTACGTTGCAGGGCGTTCGGTGGGGGCATGACGAATTTCAGTGTACCGACAAACAGTCGGGGCGGCTACCAGTTCCCTGATAGCCGCCCCGTTGTCTACATGTTTTTATTGTTACTTCGGTCTGTATGATCTCTTGAATTTTGTACTTCTGTGATCTCGTTACTTTTCAAACTGCTCTGTGATCTCAAATCTCTTTGTGTGAACCCTTCGCTCTCCGTTTCTCCACTAGCGGGAGCATCGAACACTTACACCCGATATATACCGCATCAACACCTCGCTCAAACATCACGTGAAATTTTTTTGCTCGCGTGGCGCGGTTTCCCGCAAACGAAAAGATTTCGCGGGAATACGCAGGAAACCGAGGGGGTCGGCGCGAACCGAAAACCATCACCTAATACGTGTACAAAGGAAGTATTTTGTTATGGCAACGATTCCGGTTTGTTTGCAGGCATACACAGTGCGCGACGATTCCGCGCGGGATTTCTACGGGACGCTAAAACAGGTCGCGGGCATCGGCTACGCGGGCGTCGAACTGGCGGGGATTTACGACAAAGACCCGAACGAGTTAAAGACGGTTTTAGACGACAACGGTTTGATGGTTCCCGGGGCGCATGTCTCCTTGGGCGATCTGCAGGATGTCGAAGCCGCCATCGAGCGGTATAAGATCCTCGGCGCGAAATATATGATCGTCCCCTACCTGCCCGCCGAACTGCGCACGAGTATCGACGACTACAAAAAATTAGCGGCGACGCTCGCCGAAGTCGGCGAGAAGATCACCCAAGCGGGTATCGGTTTCGCCTACCACAACCACGACTTCGAGTTCGAGAAATTCGGCGGCGAGGTTTCGGGGTTCGACACGCTCTTCGATACGTCCGATCCGAACTTCGTCAAGGTGGAGTTGGATGCGTTCTGGGTGAAAAAAGCAGGGCTGAACCCGGTAGATTACATCAAGAAGTACGCCGGGCGCGTCCCGCTGATCCATGTCAAGGACATGACCACGGACGGCAAGTTCGCGCAGGTCGGCGAAGGCATCACCGATTTCGAGCCTATCTTTACGGCGGCGGAACTCGTCGGCGGCGTCGAATACTACATCGTCGAGCAGGACAACACCTACGATACGCCGCCGCTCGAAGCCATCGCCACGTCGTTCCGCAACCTGCAAAAAATGGGCAAAGCGTAGTTTTCTCCCTCCCCCCAACCCCCTCCCCCATCGGAATGGAAGAGGGGGAGCAGATGCACCGGGGGCGTGCCGTTTACCGCGTGTCCCCTTCTGGCTCCCCCTCTTCCATTCCGATGGGGGAGGGGGTTGGGGGGAGGGAGTGCGTATGAAACGAAACAAAATTATGAACAAAGAATTAATCAAAGCCGCTGTAAAATCGTTGCCGATTGAGTTGCCGTCGTGGGGGTTCGGGAACGCCGGAACCCGCTTCGGTTCGTTCCCCGAACCGGGCGTCGCGCGGGATGTGTTCGAGAAGATCGAGGATGCCGGGAGTGTCCATCGGTTGACCGGCGCGTCCCCCACTGTCGCCGTGCATATTCCGTGGGACTTGCCGCCCGCCGGGTCCGACTGGTCAAAGATCGCCGCGTTTGCGAAAGACGAAGGCGTCGCGATTGGCGCGATCAACCCGAACCTGTTCCAGGAGCAGGAATACAAGTTAGGTTCCGTTTGTAACCCGGACCCGAAGGTACGCACGAAAGCCGTCGCGCATATCGTCGAGTGTTGCGAGATCGCCGGGGTTACCGGGTCGAAACAGGTAGCCGTCTGGCTCGCCGACGGTACGAACTATCCGGGGCAGGACGATATCCGCGCCCGCCGCGCCCGGCTCAAGGAATCGCTGTCCGCCGGATACGCCGCGCTCCCGTCAGGCGTCGAAATGTTGATCGAGTACAAACTGTTCGAACCGGCGTTCTATACCACGGACTTAGCCGACTGGGGAACGTCGCTTCTGATGTGTCAGCATTTAGGTCCGCAGGCGAAGGTGTTGGTGGACACCGGGCACCACGGGCACTACACGAACATCGAGTTCATCGTCGCCACGCTTCTGGACGAGGGCAAACTCGGCGGGTTCCACTTCAACGACCGCCGGTACGCGGACGACGACCTGATTGTCGGTTCGGCGAACCCGTTCGCGCTGTTCCTGATCTTCCACGAACTGATCAACTGTCACGACGGCAAAACGGCGGCACCGGTTGCGTACATGCTGGATCAGGCGCACGTGATCGAGAACAAGATCGAGGCGATGATCCTGTCTGTGCTGAACGTGCAGACCGCCTATGCGAAAGCCCTGCTCGTGGACCGCGCCGAACTCAAAGGGCTACAGGAAGCGGGCGACGTGCTCGGCGCACACGGCTTGCTCCGGGACGCGTATGAGACGGATGTCCGCCCGGTGCTCGCCGAACTGCGCGAGGAGACGGGACGCCCCGCCGACCCGCTCAAGGCGTACCGCTCGGATTCGATCATTCGCAAGCGGCGGGCGTGGCGCGGGTCGAACCCGGCACGGGCGGCGGGCGGCGGGTTGGGGGCATAAAGGCGGCTGTGATAAACGACGCACTACCGGTATCCATCGAGATCGTATTCGACGAGATGTTGGATGCCGGGGGCGTTCCAGAGTACGCTCCCGAGTTGTGGATTCGCTTCATGATTCGTGTGTGTCGAGAGAATCCGTGCCTACCGGGTGAACTGGTGCCGGTGATCGATGTCACCGAGCAATACCACCTGGGAGTCGGTAAAACGGATGCCGATATTAGGCAAGCACGTGTCGCCGTGTCGCAGTGTGATGCAGTTGCAAGCAGAGACTCTATAGGAAAGTTAAAGGACACAGGCACGACGATTGACGATAGGCAAGGTTATGCCTCTTACCTTGCTGTGCGTGGGTTGTATTGTTTGCTATCGGCGCAAAATGAAATGCAGTTTACCAGCGATCTTGAGCAGACACTGTTCTGGTTTGTGGATTTTATGACGACCTCCACAGAGCACTCTTCGCCGGACTTCCACTACCGGATGACGGAGATACTTCATGAGTGTCTCTGTATCGCACCTGAACAGAACGCCAGTGATTGACGATACAGTCGTATGATAGCCATCTTTGATGTGGACTACCGCGCGGACGGGACCGCCATCGCGGCGTGTGTGACGGCGGGCGATTGGGCGGACGCGGCACCGAGCGGGGAATACACGGCACCCATCGCGGAAGTCGCTCCATATGAGCCGGGGCAATTTTACAGGCGCGAGTTGCCCTGCCTGCTCGCCGTAATCGCGACGCTCCCCGCACCGCCGACGGTTTGCGTCGTGGATGGGTATGTCTGGTTGGGTAACGAGAACACGCCGGGGTTAGGGGCGCACCTGTTCGACGCGCTCGGTGGGACGATCCCGGTTATTGGCGTGGCGAAGACGCGGTTCGCAGGTACAGCGGAAACGCGTTTCCGTGAAGGAGCGGAACCAGTAGCCGAGGTCCCGCACGGCGCGACGGAAACGACCCGCCCTTTATACATTTCGGCGGTCGGCGTCCCGCTCGCGCAAGCCGCCGGGCGGGTTCGGCGGATGCATGGGGCGTTTCGTCTGCCGACGCTGATCAAGCGGGTAGATTCGCTTTGTCGGGTGAGCGGGGATGTTCCATCCTCCGGTGGAAGCCTTCGGCTTGCGTTCCCTGCGGGAACAGGAGG
>JAYULM010000149.1:0-1213 GCA_043763605.1 Armatimonadota bacterium
GCGACTTAACACCTACATTTCGCACCCTGCGGACAGGTGGATTAACGGCTCTGTGAGCGAGAAACGCTTGGTTCAGCGCATTGTTTTTACTAAAGCCCCGACCTACAGTAAAAACGACGGACTTAACACCTACGATTTGTCGCTCCCATACCGGACTTCTGAGGATTTTAAGCACACCAAAGAACAGGTGGTGGACTTGACGGGAAAAAGTTATCACCTCATGGGTTCTACACCGAATCGGAAAGCGTGGCTTGATACGATCATTGAGTGGTCGCACTGGCTCGATTGAAATCAAGGGGTGGTCGGATGTGCCTGACCATTGTCACCCGTGAGTGCTGGTGTAGCAACCACCGTTGCGTAAAAAATAGCCCGTAGCGGAAACTGCTACGGGCTCAGGAAATGACCTACTCGCCGATTCGTTGCCCGATGATGACCTCGACGGTCTGCCGGGTTGTCTGTTGCCAGTTCGTTGTCCGAACCGTTCCCGATTCGTCACACCGACATCCGACGAACGCGAACGATTCGGCGTCCAATAAACCCTTCGCTCTGTCGCACTGCGGTCGGTTCCCCGTAGCCCCCGTCATGTTTGGGTAATGCTCCACGAACACCGGGACGGGTTCCGGCTTGCCGAGACCCTCAAGCATCCGGTTGACCAGATGCTCGATGCAGTTCGTGATCGCCGTGCCAGGGTTGTCGTCAAGTTCGGTGAACACGACCACGAGCGGTCGCTTCGCCGCTTGCCCTGCCGGAGTCGGGTCATAGACCCGCACCCGGCAGACCGACGCAGTGCCGCCGTAGCCCTCGTATTCCAGTCGCTCGTCGAGAAGCGGCTTCCTGTCTTCCTTCTTTGCCGTCCCCATCACGGCGCGGTGCGCTATCTCGCCGAACAATGCACTATACTCAGCAACCTCACTTTCCCTACCGGAATCCTGCGTTTGTCCGTATAACGGCGAGACCTTTCGCTGCGCCGTGGGAATCTCCCTGTCTGTGCGTTCGCTGTCCGAGCTGTCATCCTGTAGCCATTCCTCCTTCATGGTGCGTCCCTCCTTGGCTCGTCCAGTGTCTCGCCGATAAGCGATTCCAGCACCGAACGGCGCAGGGGGAGCAGAACCGCTCCGCCCCCCTTGTCCTCCGGTAGCAACTCCAGCACCTTGTGGATGCTCTCGCCCGGCTCCTCGCCGCTTCCGCGGTGAACGAACCGCTCGACGAGCGA
>JAYULM010000150.1:0-4242 GCA_043763605.1 Armatimonadota bacterium
GTGATGATCGAGTTCGACGGCGGGCAGGCGTCCGCCGTGTTCGACGCCGCCATGAAGTTCGGAAAGCAGGACAGCACCTATATCGGCGGCACCGCCGGAAGCCTCGTCAGCACCGGTCCCAGCCTGGACAACCAATCCCTGACACTCTACACCGAAGCCGGGATCGCGGTCCCGGCACTGACCGGGGCATGGTTCCCCGACGGTTTCCACGGCACGATGGCGGAACTGCTTTGTGCCATCGAAGAAGACCGGGAACCGATGAACAACGCACGCGAGAACCTGAATAGCCTCGCGCTCTGCTTCGCCGCCATCGCCGCCGCGAACGACGGTTCTGCCAAAGTACCGGGCGAAGTCCGCCGCCTCCCGGAAGGCTCCGCGCCACTGAATACGGTCGGCGGACGCCAATAACAGCACCGCAGGTAACAAGATCCAACAAAGTGTTGGCGCCGTCCGCGTAGGACAAAAGAAAAGAAAGAAAAACTCATGTACCTATCCGAAGAAAACGTTGCCGATTACCACCGCGACGGCTACGTATTAGTGCCGAACCTGTTCAGCGCGACCGAGATTCGCGTCCTCATCGCCGATGTCGAAGGCGGCGACCGCGTCGCCGCCAACACGCGCGGCAACGAAGACTCCAGCGGGAAAAAAGCCAAACTCGCCATCTGGCACGAACTGGGCGACGACGTTTGGGCGGCGACCTCGACCAACCCGCGCGTCGGGAACGCCGCGCGGATGGTCATGGGCGAGGATATCGCGTTTTTCCACGGCAAAGTCATGCTCAAAGAGGCGGGCACGGGCGGCGCGTGGGAGTGGCACCAGGACTACGGCTACTGGTACAACCAGGGCTTCGCTTTTCCGCGCATGTTAAGCGTTTTCGTCGCGCTCGACGCGGCAAACCAGGAGAACGGTTGCCTCCAGGTTCTGAAAGGCTCGCACAAACTGGGGCGGTTGGAGCACGGCAAGGTTGGCGCACAGACCGGCGCGGACCCGGCACGCATGCCGCAAATCGAAACGCTGTTCGAGAAAATGTACGTCGAAATGACGCCCGGTTCGGCGTTGTTCTTCCACTCCAACCTGCTCCACTGCTCCGGTCCGAACGTGTCGGACAAGCACCGCCGTTCGTTCATCATGTGCTACAACGCGCTCGCTAACCCGCAGTTCACGGGGTTCGCCGGTGCGGAGAAGGCGGCGGAACAACGCCCGTGTCCGGTAAGCGCGGACGATGCGATACTGCGATTTTCGCGGGATTAACCCCTGTCAGAATAGCACCTCCCCACCCAGGGAGGTGCCCGCGTCGCATAATAGCGGGGCTATGCAACGGCGGGAAATGCTGTCGAGGTTTCAGAGCGGCGGTTGGGAGGGAGCAATTCCGAGTGAGAACCATGCTTTGCGGGAGTGACGTGTCGCAACCAAACTGCGAGAGTAGGCGTCACATGACCATGAGAACGGAAAGGTTTACTGTATGGCAACGCGTGATTCTGTTCGCGATCTACTTTTGTGTGTATGCCCGAGTCATTTCCCCCCTATATTATTGGATGGTGGCGACCGTGTCACCGGATTCAAACTTGATGCAGCACGGTACGATGTACTTATGGTTCTTCGTCGGCGTGGGATTGTCTGTCGCCTCAGTGGCTCTGACGGACAAGTTCGCCACAGGAATTTTCCGCCACGCGATACGGAAACTTTAGCCACCACGATGTCGGATGGAATTGGCGAATAACTGTGCGCAGTCTCTTTGCGTTTCCGGCATGACACGGTTTCCCCAAGTATAATGGTGGGAAATCATCATGCCGAATCCACTTGTCCGAAACAAACCGTATGTCCGTGAGGAAAATAGCCCGTATGCGTCGGAACCGCTCGCCACGCTCGATTGCGTGATCGAGCGCGTTACCTATCACAACGCCGAGAACGGTTACTCGGTGCTGAAGGTATATCAGGCGGATGTCAAGGACAAAGTCAAAGCCGACGTGATCCCGGTCATCGGGTCGTTCCAGTCGCCGAAGGAAGGCGAGTGCTTGCGCATTTACGGCGTCTGGACCAAGCACCCGCAGCACGGCTCGCAACTCAAAGCCGAGCGGTACGAGACCCTGCGCCCCGCGACCGCCGCCGCGATGGAGAAGTACCTCGGCTCCGGCATGGTCAAGGGCATCGGTCCGAAGATGGCGGAGCGCATCATAAAGAAGTTCGGCGAGAACGCGTTTGAAATCATTGAGAACCACCCGGACAAACTGGCGACCGTGCAGGGCATCGGCGAAAAGCGCGTCGAGATGATCCAGAAGACGTGGCTGGAGCAGAAGGAAATCCGCAACGTGATGACTTTCCTGCAGTCGCACGGAATTACGCCAACCTATGCCCTGAAAATCTACAAAAAGTACAAGGACCGGTCGATTGAGATCGTTGAGCAGAACCCGTACCAACTGGCGTCCGACATCTGGGGCATCGGGTTCAAGTCGGCGGACAAGATCGCGTTCAACCTCGGGGTCGCGCCCGACGCACCGGCGCGCCTCGAAGCCGGTCTGGTTTTCGTACTCAACGACCAGATGGACAGCGGGGGACACTGCTTCCTGCCGCGCGAGGAACTGCTCCGAAAAGCCTGCGAAATCCTGCTCCCGCAGACCGCACCGGAAGGCGACGCCGTTCCCGAAGTGGACCTGACGCTCCGGGCGCAAGCCATCGAAGCGTCACTCGACGTGCTGATCGAACGCGAAATGCTCCAAGCCGAAACCGTGAGTCTCCTCGGGGATGAGCAGACCGCGATCTATACGCCGTCCATTTTCGCCACGGAAAAAGCGGTCGCCGAGCGCATACACACGCTCCTCAACTCGCCGTGGCGTTCGCGCCCCAAGCCCGCCGAGATCGACGCCATCCTGAACGGACTTCCTGGCGCGGACGTGCTTTCCGACGAGCAACAACAGGCGGTCCGTCGCGCGATCAGCGAGCCGGTGATGGTGCTGACTGGCGGTCCCGGCGTCGGGAAGACGTTTACTACCAAAGTTATCGTCGCCGCGTTCGAGAAATTGGAGAAACGCTTGCAGATCGCGTCGCCGACTGGACGTGCTGCGAAACGCGCGTCGGAAGTCACCGGGCGCGAGGCGAAGACGATCCACCGGATGCTGGCGTTCGACCCGGAAAAGAACGATTTCAAGCACGGTCCCGGCGAACCGTTGGAGTTAGACGTGCTGATCATCGACGAATCGTCGATGCTCGATCTGCACCTGACACATAAAACGCTCCGCGCGGTGCCGGACGGGGCGCAGATCATTTTCGTCGGCGACGTGGACCAGTTGCCGAGCGTCGGACCCGGCAACGTGCTGTCGGACCTGATTAACTCCGGGCGGGTGCCGGTGGCGCGGCTGACACAGGTGTTCCGGCAGGCGGCGCAGAGCAAGATCATCACCAATGCCCACGCGATCAACCGGGGTAAGATCCCCGAACTGTTGCCTCCATCGGAGGCGAAAAACGGCGCGGACTGCGTGTTTATCGAAATCTCGGAGCCGGAAGAAGCGATTGAGAAGATCAAGGGCGTCGTCGCCAAATCACTCCCGCGCCTCGGGTTCCAGCCGGATGAGATCACGGTGTTGACGCCGATGCAACGCGGCTCGCTCGGCGGCAAGAACCTGAACGAGATATTGCAGAACGTGCTCAATGCGCCGTCGCCGATGAAAGCGGAACATATTCGCGGACCGGTGACATTTCGGGTGGGCGACCGAGTGATGCAACGGCGCAACAACTACGACAAGAACGTCTTTAACGGCGATGTCGGCGTGATTTTCGCCATTGATAAAGAGGAGCAAACGCTCGCGGTGCAGTATCCCGAACAGATGGTGGAGTACGATTTTAGCGACACCAACGAACTGATGCTCGCTTATTCGTTAACCACGCACAAGTCCCAGGGATCTGAATACCCTGCTGCTATAATCCTGATGGCGAACCAGCACTACATGATGCTTCAACGCAACCTGCTGTACACCGCTCTGACCCGCGCCAAAAAGATGGCGGTTATTATCGGCACGAAGTACGCAATCAAAACCGCTATCGGCAACAAACTTGTGCAACCGCGCTACACCCGGCTCGCCGAACGACTTCAAAACTTGGTCGAATCGCTGTCGGCTACAAACCGACGTCATGCCTCACTCCTTGACGTAACGGCAGAAGGTGGCTTAAACCGACGCGATTTGTCCCATCCCCCGTTGCCGGGGCGTTTGCTTTAGGTGAGGGCTTTCTTGTCCTACGCGGACGGCG
>JAYULM010000151.1:0-1206 GCA_043763605.1 Armatimonadota bacterium
CCCAAGTGTGCCGCCGGGAGGGGTTGGAAAAATGGTTCGTCGAGATCCGTCCTGACAGGGTAGCGAATGGGATGGTTTAATTGTTGAAGGCCCCTTGGGTGTTAGGTGTTAGGACCGGAGGCTCCCCGGCGAGTCCCTCTTCCCTAACACCCTCCCCCGAATACCCAACACCTGACAGCAATCGCTCCCACTCGTCGGCGAAGCCCGCCTGTGCGTCGGCGAACCGTTCGCGCCATTCACGGCTGGCGACGCGGTCCCGCTCAATCTCGGTGTGTTCGGCGCGAACCGCTAACAGAAGTTCCACGGTACGCGCGGTTTCACGCAGGGCTTCGGTTTCGGTCAGGACGCCGACGATCACGTCGGGACGTCCCGCGAACAGCGATTTCGCCCGCGTGCCCGCGTCCCGTGCCTCGCTGTCGTCGCGGGCGAGACAGACCAGGAGCGTCCCGTCCGTGTCGGCGTCGGCGGTGCGCTCCGGCACGTTGGCAAGCCGTTCCGGGCGCGTCAACACCTGATCGAACAGACGTAGCGTCCCGGTCTCGAACAGATGCCGCCGTGCGACCACCGGCAACAGCGCGACCGAGGACGCCTCGCCGTCACTGTCCACGTTCGTGATCGCCGCGAGTCGCGCCGCCGTCGCCGTCACATCCAGCCCGAAATCGGACGCCGACGCCCGCGCCATGCGTAGCAACTCCTCGACATCGACATCCGAGCCTTCATACGGCTTGTACGAATTCTTGAACCGGCGGAACGCGATCAGTGTCGCCCGCTCCAGCGCGGCAATCGCCTCCGTGACCGCGTCCGCGCCCATCCCGTCCAGCGCGAACCGGATCACATCCCCCGACGCCGGAAGATGCGCGTTCCCGGCTTCCAGTACATGAAGCAACCCGATCACCTTCGCGACCGGCGCGGCAAGCGCAGGCAGCGACCCGACCTCACCCGAACGGTCCACCGCTTCCTGCGTCTCGCTCCACAGCCGCGCCACGGCGGAACCGCCCGCGCTGGTGTTAACGGAGCCGATCAATGTGGACGCGCCGACTGTGGCGAGGAGGTAGTCGTAGAGGCGCGCGAGGGTGTAGGTCGCGGCGTCGGAGTCCCCCCTATCCCCCAACCCCCTTTCCCCCCTCGGAAGGGGAGAAAGGGGGAGTCAGAGGGCGTCGCCGCTTCGCTGGACGCGTCCCCCGGAAGCGGAGCGACACCGGAATC
>JAYULM010000152.1:0-15827 GCA_043763605.1 Armatimonadota bacterium
TCGTTTTCACACTCCTTGTGAAAACGAGAACCCGAAATTCGCGGGAAAACAGCAAGGGCTAACCCGACTTGCGCGAAGCCTGACGTAGAAAGAGCACCGCAGGTACAACGATCCAACGCGTGGTTGGCGCCGTCCGCGCAGGACAAAAGAAAGAAGAAAGATTCCTAATCGGCAGGAGTTTTACTATGTGTGCGGCGAACCGTAAACGGAAGACGTTTTCAACCGGGTCCATCGACCCGCAAAGGAGCAGAACGACATGTCTGACGCTATGCCGGTTCGTATCGGCTTTATCGGGTGCGGCGGGATCGCCCGGCACCACCTCAACCAACTGCAACATATTCCCGGGGTTTCCGTGACCGCGCTATGCGACATCGCCCCGGAAGCCCTCGCGCGATGCCGCAAACAGTTCCCCGACTTGCTCGCGGGGGCGACCGACTGCACCCAGGCGGAACTGCTCGCCCGCGACGACGTGGACGCGGTACAAATCTGTACGCCGCACACGCTCCACTTCGATCAGGCGAACGCGGCGATGGACGCCGGGAAGCACATTCTGTGCGAGAAGCCGTTCGTATGCAAAGTCACCGACGCCCACGCGCTGCTGGCGCGCATCGAAACATACCCGAAGGTGTTCGCGCTCGCGTATCAGCGACATGCGCAGGGGCAGTTCATATTTATCCGGGACCGGATCGCGTCCGGCGAAATGGGTGCGGTGACGTTCGTTTCCGCGCTACTGGCGCAGTCCTGGAAAAAAGGCACCGCCGGTACGTGGCGGCAGACGATGGAACTGTCCGGCGGCGGACAACTCAACGACTCCGGTTCGCACCTGTTAGACATCATTCTGTGGACGACCGGGTTGACTGTGGCGAGCGTTTCGGCGTTTATTGACAACCGGGGTACCCCGGTGGATCAGAACAGCGCGGTGGCGTTCACGGCGACCAACGGGGCGCAGGGGACGATCACCGTGGTCGGCGATACCGTGGTCGGCTGGCACGAGGACATCACAATCTGGTGCGAGCGCGGCGCGTTCTTCTATCGCAACGGCAAACTCGAATTGGTGGACGAAAAGGGCGGGCGTACCACGATGGACGGCGCGAACCTGCCGCCGTCACGCAACATCGACGAGGACTGGATTCGCACGATTCGCGGCGAGCAGTCCGGTCCCGCCGCGCCGCCGATCAACGGTCTGCGCACGATTGAGTTGACGGAAGCCGCGTGGCGTTCGGGGGCGCAGGGCGGTGTGCCGGTGCGGATGAACTGATTTCTCCCTCCCCCTAACCCCCTCCCTCATCGGAATGAGAGAGGGGGGACCCGGAAGAGCGAGGCGACCCTAATTTTCGGACGGTCAGGTCAAGTAGATCACGTCTCGCCTTCGGGTTCCCCCTCTCTCATTCCGATGAGGGAGGGGGTTAGGGGGAGGGAGAAATCAGCGGGTATAATGGCGTAAGGAGAAGACTGCTATGCCAACGTTGACCATCGACCTGCCGGAAACGGCGTACCGCGCCGCGCTCGCCCTGTCGCCCGAGGAGCGGCGGCGGCGCGTGAGCAAGGTGATGCAGAGTGACGACTGGGAGGACGAGGAGCCGGAACTCACCGAGGAAGACTACGCCGCCATCGGGCGCGGCATAGACAACATGAGAGCGGGGCGTACCACGCCCGCCGAGATCGTCTTCGCTCGCTTGCGCGAAAAGCATGGCTTTCCCAAAGGCGATAATCCGTTATGACTCCGGGGTCCGTGCCTCCTCTGTTTCTCGACATGCAGGACGATGGCGAGTTTGAACTCGACGGTGCGATGACGTACCTGTCGCAGACGATTGGCACCGACTATGCAGAACGGTTCACGGCGGAAGTCGGGTGTGTGCTGCGGGAAACCTGACCCCGGGTCGCGGATGAAATCGCCGGGGACGGAAAACCATTTGATCGAACGAACGAAGCGGCGTCGCTCCGATTCGCGCAACCGGTGTACCGCGCCGACGTATCGGTCGCGAAGACGCGGGTGCGGCGTAGTAGCGTGGGACTCTAATACGTCTTCTATGCACTTGAAGACCGGGCGGGCATCGGGCAGGCGGATACGCTCGCCGTACGCCACGCCGCGTCGCGCCCGTTTTCCGTGGAAGGCGACGAAGCCGCGTAAGCGGAACGTTTTTGTGGGTGCGGGGTATAATCCGCTATGCGATCCGCCTTGTCTCCTGCCGGTTCTTCTCCCCTGCCGCGTTTTGACTACCTTCTTCGCGGGGGAACCGTTTTCGACGGGACCGGCGCGGAGGACGTTGTCGTTTGTCGCGCCGGGTCACGCACCCGTCCGATGTTGGCACGGGCTACACGGCGGCGTTTTTCCGGGCATAGGTTCGCCTTTCGACAGAAGGGTGTGTGCCCGCGTCGTGGAACGCGGCAGGAAAGACGACCGCGAGGGGGTAACGCGATCTACCTTCCTTACCCGGCTTCCGTGCGAACACCGCAATGACATTCACCGTATATAGTGAAAAAGCGTTTGTACGGGAGTGGAAAAACGGATGCAACAACTACGGAATCTTTGGCAGGGCACTTTAGCCGTTCTTGTGATGCTACAAGCCGCTTCGGGGGCGTTTGCGGCGGGACGTGCCGACGCGCTCTCGCCCCGATATCCCTATGGCGCGACGGGAACGTTCGCTTCGTTCGTCGCCGAGTCGTTCCGGGTCGCGGGCGCGAAAAGCCCGGAAACGGCGTCGCGCTCATTTTTCACGTATATGGGCGACGCGATCCCGGCGAGCATGGATGCCGCGAAAGTCCGGCTCGATGCCATAACCGACCTCAAAGCGCGTGCCGACAAAGAGCGCGTACTTTGCACCAGCCTCCACAAATCCCTGAAAAAACAGATCCCCCGGTTTTCGCTCGACCGGGGATTCGAATTTTCCAACACGGTCAAACTCGGCGAACGTCAGTGCTTCCTGCAGTCCGTGGTGATCGCCTCACTCCTGCAACGCGCCGGTGTTGCGGCGGGGGTGGCGATGGTGTGGCGCAACGAGAAGGGTGACTTCTGTAACAACGGTCACGCGGTCACGGTGGCGCGGCTCGCGGACGGGAGCGACATCCTGGTGGATGCGTCCGACCCCACCCCGTTCATGACGCATCGGGGACTCATGGTGCGGGTTCCCGCGCAGGGCGGGTACGCCTACGTGGAACCGGTCTATGACAACGCGCACCGGATCACCGCGTACCGAAGTCTCCGAGCTGGCAAGACCGTCCCGCCGCCTGCGGTTGCCTTGCTTGATGAGGCGTTCCTGCGCTCCCAGTTCACCTATTACCGGGGCGAGCGCACACCGGGCGGTCTGTTCACGCCGCCTCTGGCGACAGCGAAGGGTTTGGCGCAGTCGGAGCGTCGTCTGAAACAAAGCGTTTCCGAGTGCCCGCAAAACCCGCTCGCCGTGTACATGCTGGGGAAAGTGCAGGAGCGGCTGGGCGAAAATATCCCGGCAAGCAAGTCGTACACCAGGGCGTATTCTTTGTATTCGCGTTATGGCTGGGTGCCGGACGAGGAGATCCGCGCCCTCGCGGCCATCCGAAATAAGTTGCCACCGGGCGTCGCGATGGCGCACAAAAACCGATGAAATCGCCCGAATCGGCCGCCGAACCGCAGCCCGCCCCCGCCCCGCGCCTTGCCGCGCTGGACGCGTTTCGCGGGCTGACGGTTCTGCTGATGTGGCTCGTCAACAACGTCTCGCTCGACACCGCCACCCCAAAGCACCTGACGCACGCGGATTGGTCCGGGCGCGTCCACCTTGCCGACGTTGTGTTTCCGTGGTTCCTGCTCGCCGTCGGTGTCGCCCTGCCTTTCGCGGTGGCGGGGCAGAAGCGGCGCGGTGAACGCTGGCTGAGTGTTCTCATGAAAATTCTCAGGCGCACGGTGAGCCTCGTTTTGCTGGGGATACTGGTGGATTCCACGGTCAATCATGCCTGGACGCCCGGACTCGGAGTTTTGCAAGTGATCGGACTTGCCTACTTCGTTGCCGCGCTCCTTTCTCCGCTACATACGCTGGCGCGGGCGGTTTGCGCGGCGGCTCTTCTGGCGGCGCATTCGGCACTGATCTTGCTCTGGGACGTGCCCGGTTTCGGCGCGGGACACATCACGGAAGGCGCGAACGCCGTCGCTTTCCTGAACGAAATCTACCTCGCCCCGTGGGGGATGAAGGGGCTGATCTCAGTGGTTCCCACAGCGGCGATGGTGCTGATCGGAACGGTTTTGGGCGACCTGTTCCGGCAAAAGGGGTTGACCGTCGCCCGCAGTGCGCTGGTCTGTGGTCTTATCGGGGTGCCCCTGCTCGTCTCCGGCTATGCGCTGGGTTCGGTTTTGCCGATGAGCAAGCCGCTCTGGACGGCATCGTACATTCTATATACGGCGGGACTCGGCGCGCTGCTCCTCGCCGCGCTCCGTATCGCCGTGGATGGCACCAGGCAAGGGACGAAACTCGCCTTCGCGCTCATCGTGCCGGGGTCGAACGCCATCACCGCCTACGTCGTGCCGATCCTGTTCAAGATCAATACGCTACAAGGCTGGACCGTGATGACCGCGACCGGGCGCGCCACTGTCGAGTCCGCCCTGCAAACGTGGTGTTACGCGCTGGCAGGGCGTGTCAACGGCGGGTGGCTGTACACGCTGGCTTATCTGGCACTCTGGTGGGGGGTGCTGTACTATCTGTACAGAAAACAATGGTTCCTTCGCGTGTAGCCACGGCCGGTACGAAACACGAGAATGATGGCACCCGACGGGGCAAAGCATCGGACTCGCGCTACTTTGCCTTTTTTTCTGCCCTTGCTGTCTCCTCGTTGACGTTCGCCCTGCCCCACGCGTTGGCACCGTACCCCCGGTGGATTCCGCTTGCCGCGCTGGCCTTTCTCATGTCGCTGGCGCATCTGGCACACCGACGCGCACGACCTTTCTGGAACACCGTTTTTGGCAACGTAGCAAGCACAGTGACAACGCTTTTCCTGTTGTGGTCTGTCGGACTGCTGGTGGCGGCGTTGCCCACCCACAGAGAAAGGCCGGAGCAACTACTGGTGTCGGCGGGAATCCTGTGGACGACCAACGTCGTTGTGTTCGCGCGGTGGTACTGGAGTATCGATGCCGGTGGTCCGAATGCCCGTGACCGCAGAGGACGCCATGACCGGGGGGCGTTTCTGTTTCCGCAAATGATGCAGAACGACGCGGCGTATGCCGAGTGGAGACCGCACTTTCTGGACTACCTGTTCCTCGCATTCAACACTAGCACCGCGCTTTCCCCCACGGACACTTCGGTGTTGTCCCACTGGGCGAAACTCCTGATGATGGCACAATCAACTATTTCTCTGGCGATCATCGTCCTTCTCGCCGCCCGCGCCATCAATTCCCTGAACTGACCCTGTTTCCGTTCTCCGAAGGGCGACCATCGTTAAATCGTCCTCCAGAATGCCGTAGGATAACCCTCCTTGGGTTTGTCCCGTCGCCTCCTTGAGCATCGCCGGAATCAGGTCGACGCAGGGTAGCGACGCCGAACGCTCAAAAAGGCCGCGCAACCGGTCCATCCCCAACCGCTCGCCGGAGGGGAGGCGCAGGTCGGTCAAACCGTCCGTATAACAAAACAGAACATCTCCCGGTGCCAACTGCACGCGGCGATCCTCGTAACCGGCCTCGTCAAAAACGGCCAGCGGAAGGTTGCCCGCGCCGTTTTCGCCGGTGAGTTCCTCGGCGGGGTGATTCGCCCCGGAGGAGGAGCGGAAAAGGAGCGGCACTTCATGCCCGCCACTCGACCACGTCAGGACGCCGGTTTCCGTATCCAGAAGGAGACACAGTGCCGTTATAAACATCGAATCGGGTAAGCAGTGCATTAGCCGCTCATTCAGAAAGGTGAGCGTCTGCGCGGGCGACTCGAAGCGTGTCGGACAATTCTCCAGCACTCCGAGTAGAACCGCTGTCGCAAGAGCGGCGGAACTGCCTTTCCCCGACACATCCGCGACCAGCACCGCCAGACGGTTGCCGGAAAGCGACACATCCAGGGCGTCGCCCCCCAGAATGCGGGCGGTCGCCAGAAAAGTTCCTATCTCGACGGCGGGATGGTGAGGCGGCGGTTTGAATAGGAGTTCCTGAAGTTTACGGGCGGTGTGCATCTCGGTCTCCATCTGAGAGCGCAACTCCTCTACCCGCTTTGTTTCCGCCTCAAGCAACTGTTGCCGGTGCCGGAGGTCTGCGGCGAGAAGCGCGACCGCCCCATAGATGACCGCGTGAAGCGACTGGCTGGCAATAAGTTCCTGGTGCGCGGAGAGGTTCGGAGTAAACCCGTGCCAGTTTATCGCCAGCCAAATAGTGAGCGCGTTGAGAACGGCGGCGGCGACGGCGGTGAGTGCGGCGTTTTTTCGTCCAAAACGCCACCCCGCCAGTCCGACAGGAAAAATATAGAATGCGGAAGCGGAAACGGCGGGACCGGAAACATAGTCAAGAATTGTTGCCAGAAACAGTAGCGACACTACCTGCGCCCCCGCAGAAAAACGCAACCGGGGTGAGACGCGGACGGGGGACGGTGGGGGCGACGCGTTCATCCCTTGTGGGTGCCGTTCCGGGACTGGCGGATTTCCTTCAGCACATCGATCTGTATCTGCTGGACTTCCATTATGCTTTGGGGTTGATGCGCGAGTAGGTGGTCCGTCTTCTCGTGCAGGTGGCGTATCTCCAGTTCCGCCTCAAGGTTCACCCGATAATCGTTTTACGTGCGAAGGCGGTCGCGTGTTCCCTGACGGTTCTGGCTCATTATGGTGCTCGGAGCCTGAAGCGCGGCGATGCAGGACAAAAGCAGGTTGAGCAGGAGGTTCGGAACCGGTCGAGGTCGTCGAGACAAACGGGATCGTTCGGCGTCCATGACGGAACCGTTCACCGAATCCACGAGACGAGGCAAGCCTGCATACCCCGTCCGGGCAGAAGTTGTTCCGGGGGCGTTTCTTTCCCGCAAATCGGGCAAAAACTCACGGTTTGCCCCCATTTGGCGACATGTCAGGCGCAGGCGACGTTTTAGGCGACGGCTTCGGCAGAACCTTCGGGCCACCGGTGATCACATCGCCCGGTTCCCGCGCCAGGTCCGCAATCGTGACAAACACATATCCCTGCGCCTTTAGCGTGCGGATGATTTCGGGTAACACGGGGAGGGTTTGTTTCGCGCCGTCGTGCAGGAGAAGGATCGCACCGTTGCTGGCCGTTTTGATCGTACGCGAAGCAATGGTGTCCGCGCCGGGGTCGGCATAGTCGCCGGGGTCGTCCGTCCACAAAACCATCGTGCTCCCCGCCGCCTTCGTCGCCGCGATCACGGTCGCATCGTACTCGCCGCCCGGAGGGCGGTAGTAGCGCGTCGGCTTTCCGATGGCGCGGGCAATCGCGTCGCTCCCCCGGATGATCTCGGACTGTGCCTGCCTTTGCGGCAGTCCCACCAGGCGGATATGGTCGTAGGTGTGGTTCGCCACCTGATGTCCCTCGGCGGCTTCGCGTTGCACCAATTCGGGATGCTTGTCCACCATCTTGCCGATGACGAAAAACGTGGCGGGGACTTTCTCTCTTGCCAGAAGTTCGAGCAGTCGCGGCGTGTAATCGGGGTGCGGTCCGTCGTCGAAGGTCAGGGCGATCTCCTTGCGGGCGGGGTTGCCTCGCACCAGTTTGGGGAATGTAATGCCGCGCTCTTTTTCCGATTCGTCCGTAGCCTTGACCTCGGCTGCGGAGCGGTATTGCTCGATGGCGGGCAAATCAGTAGCGGCAGGCGCGGCGTTGCCTGTCTGCACGAGCGTAGGGGAAACTGCGTTAGGGCGGCAACCATAAAGCCCCATGACTATCAGCAGATAAGCAAGACAAACAGTTCGTTTCATAAGGCGATGTCTCAGTTCGGCGATTGATGTGCGATTTCGTACACCAGTAGAAGGCAGACGATTCCCATCAGCGAAAGTGCGAGCAGAAAAATCCCGTCGGCGATCCGCTCCAACCGTAGCCGTTTCTTCCGACTCCGTGTCCGCAAAGCGAAGTAGGCGGCGAAACACGCGACGAGAAAAGCCAGTGCGTTCCAGCCGAGAATATCGTCTCCTGCGGTTTGAATATCGCCCTGCCGCACCAACAGCCGAAAAAAACTGAGCACCGTCAGGCACACCCCGACCATCGCGGCGGAAGTCGTAAAGATGTGGAGGCAGATCCCCTCTCCCCGAATCTCCTCCGCTTCCGGGGTATCGAGCGGGTCTACCCCTTCCGGTTCATTCGGACTGCTTGCATTCATGGTTTTTATTCTGCGGAGCGAAGAGGCATCAAGATCCGTCATACCTTATGAGCGTTTTCGCGGGGGGCGGGACCAACGCGGGAAACGTGCGGCTCCCTACAATCGGCGATTCGCTTCTTCGTCGCAGTGGTTCGCGCCGTGATAAGGGGGGCGGCGAGGAAGCCCCCGTTAATTTGTCGCCGCCGTTCCCCGCCGCCCATTGTAGCGTCGTGAACCGGTCGAGCATTCCCTGCGGATTGTATCCGACGGCAACCAGATTTTCCAGACCGTCTTTAAACCGCGCGGATGTTTCGGCCGCGAAGACTCGGGCGCGGCATGATAGATCGGGACTCTGATACGTCTTCGACGCGCTCGAAGACCGGGCAACCGCCGGTCATGCCGTCCCGCTCGCCGTTCTCGCCGTTCGGGACGCCGCATCGCGCTCGTTTCCGTCGGCGGCGACGAACCCACGTGAAGGGGAACGTTTTCGAGGGCGCGGGGTATAATCCGCTATGCGATCCGCCCCCCCTCCCATCGACTTTGTTTCCGTACCCCGTTTCGACTACCTTCTTCGCGGGGGGATCGTTTTCGACGGGACCGGCGTGGACGGCGTTCTTGCCGATGTCGGGATCGGCGGCGGCAACGTCGCGGCGGTCGGCGATCTGTCCCGCGCTGAGGCGGGCGAAACCTTCGACGTGCGCGGCAAGTACGTCGCGCCAGGCTTTATCGACATTCACACCCATTCCGATTTCACCCTCCTGTCGTCGCCGGGCATGGAGTCGTCTGTCGCGCAGGGCGTCACCACCGAGATCGTCGGCAACTGCGGTATCGCGCTCGGGCTGGCGCAAGCCGGTGAGCAGTTCACCCTGGAACAGCGCGGGCTGCTACGCGCGGGAATCGCGCTGGATTGGACCCATCTGGACGGCTTTCTAACGCGGGTCGCGGACACCGGCATCGGCGCGAATATCGCTACGCTCGCCGGGCACGGCACGATCCGCAAGCGCGTGATGGGACTCGCCGACCGTCTGCCCGACACGAGCGAACTCGCCGAAATGGAACGCGAACTGGAAACCGCACTCGGTGCCGGGGCGGTCGGACTGTCGTCAGGGCTGGAATACGTGCCGGGAATGTACGCCGATGTTGCCGAACTGACCGCGATGGCGAAGGTGGCGAAACGTGCCGGGGGGTTTTACGCGACCCACCTGCGCGACGAGGGCGACCATCTGGAGGAAGCGGTCGCCGAAGCACTCGCGGTCGCGGAAGGCGCGGGATTGCCGCTCCAACTCTCGCACCACAAAGCCGAACGCCGCGCGAACTGGGGCAAAGTGACCCGAACGCTGGCGATGGTGGATGACGCGCAGGCACGCGGCGTGGACGTGCTACTCGACCAGTACCCCTACACCGCGTACCAGACCAGCCTGGCGACCATCGCCCTGCCGCCCTGGGCAGTCGCCGGGTCGCCGGAAGCCCAAGCCGCGAAATTAGCCGATCCCGTGTTCCGCGCGAAAACACGCGACGCGATGCCACACATCGGCGTGGATTTTTCGCTGGTGCAAATCTCCAATTGTCCCGCGCACCGCGAGTATCAGGGGCGCATGCTCTCCGCCATCGCCGCCGATGAGAACCGGGACGTGCGCGACGTGATCCTGAACATTCTGTCGGAGAACGAGGGCTGGGTTTCGGCGGCGCACTTCGCGCTCTCGGAAGCCGACGTTGCCCGCGTTTTGAGCGACGACCGCGTGATGATCGGCTCCGATGGCGTCGCCGTCTCGCCGATCGCGCCGGGGACGTCGGACCGCCCGCACCCGCGCACCTACGGAACGTTCGCCCGGATTTTCGGTCGCTATGTCCGCGAACAAGGCGTTCTCACGTGGGCACAGGCGATCCGCCGCATGACTTCGCTCCCGGCGCAACGGATCGGGCTGACTGGACGCGGCACACTCACGGCGGGCTGTGTCGCCGACATCGTGGTTTTCGACCCCGAAACAGTCGGCGACGCGGCGACGTTCGACGCGCCGCACGTCTACGCACGCGGCATCGAACTGGTTTTCGTCGGCGGCACGCTCGCGGTCCGGGACGGCGTCTTGACGGGGGCGCGTTCGGGCGCGGTCCTGCGCCGAGGTGGGGATGGTACTGTGCAATGAGGACATACGCCATCCTTTCTGGTTCCAAATAAGACGATGTATATACCGAAACATTTCGAGGAGACGCGTACCGAAGTCTTGCATCGGTTGATCCATGAGTATCCGCTGGCGACTCTGGTCACGCAGTCCGCGACCGGCTTGGCGGCGAACCATATCCCCCTCCACCTTTCCCCGGACCCGGCACCGCTCCGCAGTCTGCGCGGGTATATCGCTCGGGCGAATCCGCTCTACACGGAGGGCGTACCCGATGGCGAGGTGTTAGCCATTTTCCAGGGACCCGACGCCTACATCACGCCGTCCTGGTACGCGACGAAGCAGGAGCACGGCAAAGTCGTGCCGACCTGGAACTATGCGGTGGTCCACGCCCACGCGACTCTTCGGTTCATGGAGGAGCCAGAGTGGATACTGTCCCATCTACACGGTTTGACGGCGCACAACGAGCAGTCGTTCGCCGAGCCGTGGACGGTGTCCGACGCGCCCGAAGAATACGTTGGGAAACTCGTGCGTGCCATCGTCGGGATCGAACTGACCATCACGCGGATCGTCGGGAAGTGGAAGGTGAGCCAGAACCAGCCCCCGGCGAATCAGGCGGGCGTCGTGGACGGCTTGCGACAACTTGCCGTTCACAACGCCGGACCGATGGCGGATTTAGTCGCCCAGAAAGTGAAGCCGACCAGCATTTTGTGCGGGGATGTGCCATCCTCCGGTGGAAGCCTCCGGCTTGGTAATCCTGCGGATTAGAGGAGGATGCCGGGACATGATCCCGCGAGCCGACCGGTTCCTTTAATCCGCAGGATTTCTAAGCCGGAGGCTTCTACCGGAGGATGGCACATCCCCGCACAAAACGAACTCCCCGAACCCACTACCCGTCCTCCGCTCGGTCCGCATCGCCCGGCTTCGTTTCGCCGAGCGTCATCACCCAGCGCACATCTAACGCTTCCCATTCGTAGATCGCGCCGTTGCCGCCGCCGTTCCAGTAGCGCGAGCCGGTCGGCGAATACGGACCGTCGGGCGCATTGACGCGAGCTAATTGTTCGCGGTCCCCCGCCGGGTCGTTGACGATGATGCGCCCGTCCGACAGGTAGCCGCGTGCCACCATGATATGCCCGGCGGGCGTTACCGAGGTTCCGACGATCACCGGTCGCCCGGCGTCTAACTCGCGCTTGACCCGCTTCCACGTCGCCTTTTCGTTGTAGAAAATCGCGACACCGGGAAACGAGGGGCGCAGATACGCGAGCATCTTCGCGTGTACCGCGCCGCTCCCCGGCTCGTTCGTTACCGATTGGATAGCGGGGATCACGGAGCCGTAGGGCGACACATGCGGGTACGAGTCTTTGATCGGCACCGGATCGGGATTGACCTTTCCGGCGAGGAGTTGCACCATCGCGGCGGAGCACGGACCGCATGACCCGGAGCCGTCGAAGCCGTCCGGCACGTCCCACGCCTGCGACAGATACGGCACCGGCAGGTTGACCACCACGCTTGCCGGGGCCGCCGGGGGCGCGTCGCCGTAATGCCACGGTGCGGGCGGGCACAGCCAGTTACGCCCCCACGCCAGCGTTTCCGGCGACGGACGCGACACGATGACTGGCTCCCACAGTCCGTTCCCGCCGGTCGCCACGGCGTCTAACACCGCATGCGCGTAGGCGTCCGCCGACGCGCCCTCACGCCCGCGAAAACCACCCCACCCGCCCGTGCCGTACCAGCCGAGCGCGGGGAACCAGCACTCCAGAATGTTGCGCCCCGCAGAAAGCCGCGACGTTCCCGGGAGCGGGGCGCGGTTCCACGCGTGAACCAGCAGTTTCGCGCCCTCGCGCACGTTGTACCGCCAGTCCGAACGGAGCCGCACGGCGTCGGCACGCTCCTCGACCGGCACGGACAAAACCCCGACGCGCCCCGGCTTAGTTTCGAGCGGCTTCCCCGCCGCGTCGAACTGCCGGAACCGCGACCCGTACCACGCCAGCCCGCACAGGATCGCGGACGGTATCCGGCTTTCCCGCGCGACGGCGAACAGTTCGGCACGGATCTCGGCAGGCGTCGGGTTCGTTGCGAAGGCAGTAGCGGGGGAAACGGCTACTATGGAGAGTGCGGCGAAAAAAACGAGGCGGTTCATACACCGATATTTTCGCTGCGTGACGGAAAATCCCTGCTTGCGCTATTAAAGATATGGCTTTATAATTTACATAACAACTTTCACTATGTAAGTGGTCTTACATTAAGGGTTTCGCAATCATGGAACGCGGTGTCACGGGGACCTATCAGCGACAGACAATAAGTGGCGAACCTTTCTCCGCCTTCGTGCCTCATCCCCTCCCCCCGATCCCGCCCGTAGTAATCACGGAGGAGATTTATAACCTGACAGAACAGGCTAACCGAGCCGTCGGGCGGCTGGATGGCTTATCGTTTCTGTTGCCCGATATTTCCCTGTTCCTGTACTTCTACATTCGTAAAGAGGCTGTCTTATCCTCACAGATCGAAGGTACACAATCATCGCTTTCCGACTTACTGCTATTCGAATTCGAGGAGGTTCCTGGGGTTCCGATTGATGACGTGATAGAGGTTTCCAATTACGTCGCGGCACTCGATTTCGGGATGGCGCGGATTCGGAAGGACGAATTTCCGCTATCGTCACGCCTGCTGAGGGAGATACACAAAGTTCTGCTTTCCCGAGGGCGAGGGAGCACGAAAGAACCCGGCGAGTATCGGCGCAGCCAGAACTGGATCGGCGGTAGCCGCCCCGGTAACGCCCGTTTTGTTCCACCGCCCTTCGAATTGGTGCCCGAATGCATCGGCGCACTGGAGAACTTTTTACACGATGTGCCTTCGCACACCCCGACACTAATCAAAGCGGCTCTCGCGCACGTCCAGTTCGAAACTATTCATCCCTTCCTGGACGGCAACGGGCGGATCGGGCGGCTACTGATTACTCTATTGTTGTGTTCCGAAGGGGCACTAAAAGATCCGCTCCTCTATCTGAGTTACTATTTCAAGAAGAACCGCGCCCGATATTACGAACTGCTGGACAGTGTGCGGTTGCGCGGCGACTGGGAAGAGTGGTTGGTATTCTTCCTGACCGGCGTTCGCGATGTGGCGGATCAGGCGGCAGGTTCGACACAAAAAATTCTCGCGCGTTTCGAGCAAGACCGCCGCGCCATAGCGACACTGGGCCGGCAGTCACCTTCCGCAGTGCGCGTCCATCAATATCTGGAACGGCACGCCCTGCTAACGGTTCGAAAGGCGGCAACGGAGATGAACGTCAGCCACCCTACGGTTCAATCGGGGATCAAGTTGCTACAAGGCTTAGGCATCGTCGAGGAGATCACCGGCAGACAGCGCGACCGGATTTTTACCTACGCGGCGTATTTGAAACTGTTGGACGAAGGCACGACGTTGAACAGAGGGTGAGACAGCCATCCTGCCGCGTCATAATTCCCGCACCAGGGAAATATCGCAAGACCGGAGATGCGGCGCGTTGGGGAGCGGTCCGGTCGGCGCGGTGAAGCCCATCCGCTCGTACAAGCGCAGGGCGCGGTCGTTGCCTGCCGTGACTGCGGTAATCACTCGTTTTGCCGGAATCGCCCGCGCCCAGGCGAGAACGGCTGCGACAAGCGCGTCCGCCGCGCCGCTCCCCCGCGCGATGGGCGCGACCCACATCGCCACCAGATGATCGGCGTCCGGGTCGTTGTTGTCGCGGAATCCGCCTACCATACCCACCGCCTCGCCGCTGTCGTCGTAGGCGAAAAAGGTAGAGCCGTCCGTGCCTCCCGAGCACCGAATTGTCATCTCCCGCCATGACTCGCCGGTGCGGGCAACCGCGTCCGCATAAGTCGTGGAAAACGCAGTAGGGGCGTCGAGCAATGCCGCGAGCCGAATCCGGCGGTGAAGCGCGTACTGGTCGGGCGTGATACGACGAACGGTCATAGAGAAAGCGTATCACGCCCGCGCCCTCAATCACGGGTTGATCAGCGTCAGGAAGCGCGGCACGGCGTCGGGCGGTGCTTGCCCGAGGGCGGACATTTCGCCCGCGAGAGTGCGCAAGAGTGCCGCTTTTTCCGCCAGCGTCGGTGCCCCGTTCGCGTCCGTCGGTCGGACCCACTCGCCGCCGTGGACGTTGCGCCGGGTGTCCGCGAGGAGGTTGCGGAGCATCGGCGCGAACGGCAACTCCGTTTCGTCCGGCCGGCGTGCCGCGTATTTCGCCGAGATCAACCACATCGCCCAGAACAGGTGGATCGTGTTGCGCGTCTCCTCGCGGTGTGCCTCGTCGGGCGTTCGGCTCGCCCAGAGTCGGCGGATGGCGTCCGGGTACTCGCTCTCCGGCGTGAAGTCCCACCGCTTTTTCGCGTCACTCACCGGCACCCCGCCCCGGTTAAACAGAATGCGGGCATCGGTTGGGATGGTCGCCCCGGTCGCGGGGTACCAGTACCAATCTACCTCATACGGTCCGGCGGGCGCGTCGTAGATCGCCATCTGGTAATAACCCCTCGGCGGCGCGTTCTGCTGTGTGTCGTTCCACAGGATCGGCTCCCCTGCCCGCCGTATATATTCGCCACGCCCGGTCGCCAGCGCGGGCAACGCCTCGTCGCGCAGGACGAGGTGAACGTTGAGCGACGCCCACGCGTCGTTACCCGCCCCGAACCCTTCGTCACTGCCGAACGGCGCGAGATACGGCGCGAGAACGTTCCCGTCGGCGTCTGCGACCTGCGTTATCTGCCGTAATAGCCGCGCCACCTCCACGAACCGCGTTTCTTTGCCCGGTGCCATGTCGCCTAACTCCTCGCTCACTATCGCCACCATCCTTTCCGCGAGGCGTTTCCGCGCCCGCTCCAGCCGCTTCTTCACTGCCCCTTCGGTCAGCCCTAAAAACGCGCCGACCTCGCCCGCGCTGTGTCCGCCCATGTAAAAGAGCGTCACCGCCGCCCGCTCGCCGTCCGGGAGCGACGCGACGATGTCGCGCACGCTTGCCTGTAGTTCATTCATGAACACCTCCCGCGCCGGGTCCGCCCCGTCCGCCGTTTCCGCGACCGACTCGAGAGACACCGTCACCCGTTCGCGGCGATGATCCCGGTCGGCGTACTTGAACACGATGCGTCGAAGCCACGCGCCTAACGTCGCGGTTTCCCGCAGAAGTGCCAGGTCACGCCACGCCTGCAGAAACGCTTCCTGCGCGGCGTCCTCTGCCCGTACCCGCGAGCCGAGGAGCGAGTACGCGTATGCCACGGCGGGGTTCTGATACCGGCGCACGATTTCGTCGAAAGCGTTCGCGTCGCCGCCCGCCGCCTGCCCGATCAAGGTTTGTATGTCCCGCATGTGAATAAGCCCCGCCGGAAAGAAAAAAGGTGACATGTTGCACATTACGCCTGCAGGCGTAAAGGATTCATCCGCTCGATTCCCGAAAGGTATTTGCGGGAAACGACCATTCGGTCCTCCGTTAAACCTTGACTGCCTTGATGTA
>JAYULM010000153.1:0-15822 GCA_043763605.1 Armatimonadota bacterium
ATTTCGCATATGGGTAGGGTTGGCGGAGAGTATGGTAACCCTTTGTACGGCTTCTACCCGTGTCTTGCAAAACCCCTCACTTACCGGAAACTAAAGTTATAATAACTTCCTGTCCAACATCTTGGGGGGCGATAGTTTCTCGCAGATCGCTTTCCAGAGGGGTTTCACCCTGATCAATATCTGACCAGGTTTCGGCTTTAAATTCTGACGCCGAGTCCTCATATGTCCCCTCTACACTATCGCTCACCGCAACGTTATTCACATTATTGTTGACGGTATTGCCGTTTCCCACGACAGAATTCGCCCCTGTTGTTATGTTATGAGTGCGATTGCCGTTGCTGTTTGAGGTACTCGCAGTCGCCAGAGTGGCTAAACTAGCTATTATACCGACCATAGTCCCGATAATCCCGATCATCGCCTGAAACGTTTTCAAGGGATCGTCTTGTTCATCGCAATAGCTCGACTGTTGACACATCGTTCCCCTCCCGACCAACTGAACACGTTGTTTTGGATTCGCAGTTGCTATCCTGATAACTACGAAAAAAGGTGCCATAATGTTACGCGTTAGCGAAAATAAATTATTGCGGCAGACATTCGCCCAAAGTCCGCAATCATCGGTAACGTACAACGGTAGACCACTTACGACATTTTTCGAATATGCTGGCACGCTTATTGCACCGAATATACGCGGCACGTTTATGTTTCAAAGAGATTAGGAGAAATATGCGATCACCATTCATCTTACGCGGGTTCGGGGCGGTTGCCGTCTCGGTCGGATACCTACTCGCCATCACGTCTTTCGGCTGTAACACGCCGCCCCCGTCAGTCCCGTCCTCCGCGACGACTGCCCCCACCGCTCCCCCGAAAACGCCCGAACAGGTAAAGCAGAAGAAACGAAAGGCTCTCGCGGAAGCGAAAGCGGCGAAGAATAAGCAAATTCAAGCGGCGTTCGCCGAATCAAACGGGTTAATTAAGATCGGGAAGTTCGAGGAAGCCGTCGACGCTCTGCGCAAAGTGAAATCCGTGGACCCGAGCCGCGTTATGCCAAGAATCGCCATCGTTAAGAAATCGAGCGGCGAAACACTGATGAATACGGCGAAAGAGATTCGGAGGAAGAATCCCGAACTCGCGCTGGAAATGCTCGGGCGGTCCTCGTCCTTCGGCATTGGCGAGGCGGAGCGGATGATCCCGCGCGTGAAACGCGAACTCGCCCAGAAGGAGGAGCGCGAGCGGTTAGCCGCCGCCCGTGCCAAGCGCGCCAAAGAGCGCGAGGAGATGAAATACTACTCAGGCGATGGATCGGTCCAGATCGCGGTCGGGAACATAACCCTCAAAAGTAGCACCGAACTACACACCGCACGCGGCAAGAGTACGTTCGCTCATGTCTTCATATCGGCGAAGAACGTGGGGGATGACATCGTCCATGTCAACCCGAACGACTTCACGCTTTCCGACCAGGACGGCAACACCGTGTCGGCAGCATCGGACACGTATGGAATTGCCAACTACTTCGACGCCGTGGATCTGCGTCCTAACCAGCAAACGAGCGGCTGGATTATTTTTTATCTCTCGAAAGACTCCCGATATACGCTGAACCATCAGGGTTTCGGATCGAACACCCAGAAGGACGTAGTTCTCTAACAAAGCCGTCGGGCTATGTTGTGTGCTTCGAAAGGTCAAGACATGGAAACCAATCACCTTATGACGAAATCGCAGGGGGCATTCATCGCCGTCCTTCTGTTCCTTCTACTCGGCGTGACGGCGTGGAAGGCATTCTCGCCGCCGCCGACCGCGTGGGAGTACAAGATCGAGAGCATTCAGGATTCCGAGTTCACCGATAAAACGAACGCGTTAGGCAAAGAAGGGTGGGAAGTGGTTTTCGCCCGCCGCGCTTCGGACGGAGACAGCCCCGACGGCACCCCCCCGACCATGCTTTACGAGATGATTTTCAAACGCCCAAAAACCATGACAGGATCTGAGACACTGTAAGGTACACACCGAGGCGCAGGGATATAGCGCGTGTCGGCACTGCCATTGAAACTATAGGATAATATGGAAACCAATATGCAATATACATTTGATAAGACTAGATTACTCGTAACTTTCCTACCCTTTTCTGGATCGCCACCTTTCGAGTATGCAAGCACTTCTGTCATCACGGATAGTGAATTTCACATGAAATTCCATTATCAGCGGGCTGTAGCGCGAGAAGATAAAGATCCCGCTGGATCTGCCGCAGTAGAGGTGTTAAATCTGGCAGAAACGTATGGCATACGAGTAGCAGCCTGCCTTACCGCATGCGAGGGTGTAGATGTCAACACCCTGCGAAAAACCAGTGTTTCGGATCTACTGAAACCAGTTCCACTTCAGGTGCCCCAGCCACCTGCCTTGCCGCAAACGGCTGTTCAACCGCCCACCCCTCAGGCATTAGTTCCCAAGGATGTTACAACATTCATTAACAAGATCAGCCAGATGACAGGTGTTCAAGACGCTGAAACTATTCGCCTTCTTGCTCAAGAAGCGAATACGCTCAAGAATACACGCGTCAGGTAAGAAAGCGTTTATTATATAAAAACGACTACGTGAACCGTTAGACGTTTTTGAATAGCAGGGGGAGGTGGATGTCACTTCTCCTGCCGCTTGATGTACATGACTATTACTCCCGCCCCGCCCATCACCGAACTGCTCTTCATAGTTCTACTCGAAGCAATCTCGCCCGTCGCGATCCTTGAATCCGATAGCTATCTCCGCCACATGAGGCATCGTTCCGACCAATGCCACTTTTTCGTCGTGTGGCAGTTCGTCTTGAACCAGTAGGAAATCTTCCTTCGTGATTGCCCCCTTCGTTTCACGCGTTGCGAGGACGAAGTGGTATGCGTCCTTGATCGACCAGAAGCGACGTTGCATCAGGGCGCGGATAATATGCGTGTCCTCACGACGGGCGAGGCGGTCCACATAGATCGCTACAACCAGACCGACTACGAGACGCAGTATTGCCAGAGCCAGTCCGCCTTCGGTCCGATTTTCCCGCGTTCGGGGAGCCAGAGGGAAAGCGCGAGGTAGCACTCGTCGCACAGGTAAAGCGTGCGAGCTTTCCCCCCCTTGCCGTGCTTTACCTGCAGTGTCCGCGCTTTAAGGTCGAGGTATGTGAGTTTGAACGCTAAAAACTCGGAAAATCGGACTCCCGTATATATCAAGGTCGAAAGCATCGCCCGCGCAAGAGCCGAGCGGCGCGGGTCCGCGATTCGCTCGCAGGCAGCGAGGAGCGTCAGGAGGTCGGCATCCGCGATCTGCGGACGCTCGGCGGCGTCATACGAGGGCAGGCGGAACGTGCGCGAAGGGGCCTCTTTGAGAAGCCCGTGCGCAAGCGCATACTGTCCGAGCGAGCGAAGCGGGGCGAACAAGCCCCTTACGGTGCGGGGACGAAGCCCTCTGTCGTTTTGGTAGTACAGGTACTTGCGTAGGAGGGGGGCGTTGAATCGTTCCGCGAACGACAGACCGACCTTCTCGCCGTCGCACTACTTGATGTAGTGGTGGAGCCATGAGATATAGCAGTCGAGGGTGGAACGCGCCACGCCCTTCTCGTGTCCGAGGTACCGAACGAAATCGTCGCAAACGTCCTGAAAAAGCAAAAGAGCCTCCGAGTCGAACAATTTACATTGTCGAACTCGAAGGCTCGTTACAGACTGGCCTCGACGGTTAGAACACGGCGAACTAACCTAAAAAAGCCAAAAAAATCGGGGCGGCGGGATTCGAACCCACGACCTCTGCGACCCGAACGCAGCGCTCTACCAAGCTGAGCCACGCCCCGATAAATTCGCCACTTTCTCGGGAGAGATCGTAACGACCTGGCGACAACATGTTTGCGCGAAGCGTGTATGCCCCGCCCCCGCGTGATGTTGACGAGTGATATGTTACCGTGTTTTTCGATGCCCCGCACGTCCGACGCGAAAACCGCCCATCTATTTTTTCGGGCAAGTCTTCGCGCGGCGCGGCGCATCACCGTGTTCCCGGAGTCGCCCCGGAGACACGCTTGATCGTCAGGTGAATATCCCCCGGGCGAAGTGTGCGCCGCCGTGTTCTAATGCGAGTTTTTGTATCGCCCCGAAAACCCCCGCTTTTCCAGGACTTCGGGGTAACTACGAGTCGGGTCCGCGTAAACGTTGCCGCCCCGGTCGCGCCCCCGCGCGAGATAGATGACGTGCGTGCCGTCGAATTTTTCCTGGTTGAACTGCACGGCACTCGACGCGAAGCGCATCGTCCACCCGCACCGGCGGATCGTGCTGGTGTTCGGCTCGCTGGCGTGCATCACGCGCGCGTCGTGCAGGCTACACTCGTTGGGAGCGAGTTCAATATAGACTTGCTTCGTTTCGTCGCGCTGACTCGCCTTGATCTCGCTACTGAAAACGTTCTGCTCCGGGTTGACCGGTTCGTACTCGGAATAGCCCATTTGCCCCTCGACATGGGTTCGCGGGATCACCTTCATGCAACCGTTCACGCGCGTCGAAGGGTCAATTGCCAGCCAGACCGTGCAGATCTCCATCGGCGTGATCTTGCCCTTCCAATATGCCGAGTCCTCGTGCCAGGGAACCCGCTTGCCGTTGCCCTTCGGCTTGCAGATGAAGTGCGACGAGTACAGCACGATGTCCGGTCCGGTGATCGGCTCCACGATGTCGAGCACGGCATCGTCGAACGCCCATTCCAGCAGTTTCGGGTGCATGAAATGCGGCACATCCATCGCCTCGGGACGTTCGTTCTCAGGCAGGTCGGCGAGAATGCCCTCGAAATAGTTTTTCAGACCGTCGAACCTGGTTTCCGGTAGCACCGGCTCGTTATAGATCACGTAGCCTTCGCTGTGGTACTGCGCGACCTGTGCCGGGGTCAAGCGCGCGTGAGAGGCGGACGGCGCCAATGTTGCGGTAGTGGACATGATTTGTTTCCTTTTCGCCGAAGCGGCTACCGGTATTGTAAACTCCCGCGCCCTTCCTGTCTTGCACCACGGAAACAAGCCGCTATACAATACGAACATGGGTACTCTCGACGAACTGTCGCGATCCGAGAACGTCCGGTGCTTGCGATTCGCAAACGTCGCCCCGGGCCGCCCGTACCACGCGGCGTTGCTTGCGACGCGAGCGTCCGGGGCACGCGGCTTCCAGGTGACGGAGCATTCGCACGACTTTTACGAGATGGTTTTCGTGCTGGCAGGTGACGCTCTACACGGGTTGAACGGCGTCGCGGCGGTGCTCCGCGCGGGCGAACTGGTTCTTCTGCGCCCCGGCGACCGGCATTATATCCGTTTCCAAACCGGCAGATTGTTCCACTATATCAACATCGCGGTCGAAGCCGACCTGTGGCGAAACTTCCACGATCTCGCGGGTGTCGCGACCGATCTTGCCGCGCCGGTGATCGTAAACACTGGCACGGGAGGCGTCGCGGAAGAGTGTGCCGCCGCATTCCAGCACGCTTTAATGCTTTTCCAGAATACGAAAATAAACCCCGCCGGGCTACGGACAGAAGCCTGTCGGCTACTTGCTACCGCCGCGCCGTGGTTTTTTCCTGCCGTCGGGGGGCGTGGTACGCGCGACATGGATCTGCCGGACGGTACGCCTGACTGGCTGGTCGGTGCCTGCGACAAACTTCGGAACGACACCGATATACTCCGGCGCGGACTTCCGGCATTCGTAGGCGAAGCCGGGGTCACGCGCACTCATTTAGCCCGAGTCCTGAAAGCGGCGACGAACCAGACGCCGACCGAATACATCAACCGCCTGCGATTGGAACACGCCGCCCGCCTCCTCGCGACGACCACGCTTTCGATCCTCGATGTCGCCGCCGAGTGCGGGTTCGAGCAACCGGCATACTTTTATCGGCTCTTCGGCGCACGCTTTCACACGTCGCCCCATGCTTACCGGGTCGCAGCCGCCCGCCGCGTCGCACCGGAATCGGCAGCGCGCTATGCGGCGTCCTGAGCGAACCCGGCATTTCATCACGTCGAAACGGGAACCGGGTGCTTAAATCCCCGATTTAGCCCGCCGGACTAGTTCCGCCGCGTCGCACGGCCGCTTTTCGGCGTAGCCTTCAAGCGGCGTCAGGTGGGCGTTGATCGCGTCCAAAATGTCCGCCGGGAACGGGAAGAACGCTTCCGCGATCTCGTCGGGCGGGGTGATCCAGTTGCGCGCGGTTGTTCGGGTCATACGCCGATTCGGCGCCCGTTCGACTGGGAACCGCAGCGCGGACAGTTACATGCCACGGTCGCGTTCTGCTCGGTGTTTACACGTTCCCGATGCCCACCGCGATCTTCAACGCTTCCTCGATGCGAACCATCGTCGCATCGCTGACGACCCCCAACACTTCCTCGATACGCGTCTTATCCACGCCCCGCACGTGTGTCAGCATCACTTTGGATGTGAGCGACAAGCCCCCCTCCGGCGCGGTTATCAACGCTTCGAAGGGGTAAACTCGATCCGTCTTCTTGCTCGTCAGCGGGGCGATGAGGATGACAGGTGAATTAGCAAGGATTACTTGTGGAGAAAGCACGATACCCGGGCGCGTTCCGCCCTGCTCCGACCCTTCGACCGGGCTGAACCGCACCCGAACGATCTGTCCGCGAACGAGGTAGTCATTATTCCGTGACACGGTGTAACTCCTCGTCGGCGGATAAAAACTCGCGCTCGATGGCGATCATTTCGTCCGCCATGTCGCGGCAACCCGCGACGATGTGACGGTGCAACTCTTCGCGCTCTTTATTGCGAATCCAGTCCTCTACAAGCGTATTGACTATCGCGCTCCGCCGCCCGTTGTCCGCCATGTGCTCGAATTTCGTGAGGGTAGCGTCGGCAAGGGTATAGGTTCGTTTTCCCATTGTTCAGTACCTTCCTATGGCAAAACTGCCATAGGAAGTATACCACCGTCTTATACGTCCTACTTAGCGCGTCGGCGGGTCCCAACAAATTCGCCGCCTTCCTTTTTCTTCGTGCGGGAACTTCGATTAGTTCAACTATGGCTTGATCCCAACCCCGAAAACCGCTTGAACGAGACTCGGTCCGGGGCTTGACGAGAAACGCCACTTACTACTCATGGCAAAACCGATAAACTGATGCACGAGTTCATCCGCTTTCTCGCCGGAAAGAGTGCTTTCGTGTTTCAGAACCATACGTATCAACCCATCGGGCTCTGTCCGAAAACTCAGCGCAAATGTGCCACTCGCCCCGCTTCCCTTATCCGCGAGAAGAAGTTGCAGGTGTCTCGCGCCTTGCTCCAGTGAACTCCGTGCTGCTTCCTCGGATAAAGCACCCTGCACGCGAAACTGCTGTAGCACAATCCGCCCGGTGCCCTCGCCGAAAACAAGAATCTCGTTTTTTGTTTTCGGCGAAAACCAGGAAAGCGCTTTGGCGAAAAAAGAAGACATGTATACTCCTGCTTTGGTCAGGTCAGTGTTGATCCTATGTGATCAGCGAAAGAGCAGTTCTTAAGCTCTACGACAATGTTACTACCGCAACCCTGATATAACCACGATCAGTCCGGGGCAATCGGACTGCTCCCCGTATTTTACCAGCGGGAATATAGTTCTCTGTTTTGCGACTTGCACCTTAAATCCCTGCTTTCGCCCGACGGATCAGTTCCGAAGCGTCGCACGGTCGCTTTTCGGCGTAGCCTTTGAGCGGCGTCAGGTGGGCGTTGATCGCGTCTAAAATGTCCGCCGGGAACGGGAAGAACGCCTCCTCGATCTCGTCGGGCGGGGTAATCCAGTTGCGCGCGCCGACCACGACCGGGGGCGCGTCCAGGTAGTCGAACGCCAGCGTGCTGATGTTCGCCGCGAACGTTTGCAGGATGCTCCCGCGCTCGGACGCGTCGGACGTGAGCAGGATTTTGCCGGTCTTTTTGACCGAGGCGACGACCGGTTCGTAGTTGAACGGGACTAAGGAGCGGGCGTCGATCACTTCGGCGGAAATGCCGTACTGCTCCTCCAATATCTTCGCCGCGTCCAGCGCGCGGTAGAGCGTCGCGCCGACGGTCAATATGGTCAAGTCCGTGCCTTCGCGCTTGATGTCCGGTTCGCCGAAGGGAATTTCGTAGGCTTCGAGCGGAACGCCTTCCGCGCCACGGAAGATCTCCGATTGGTCGTAAAGCCGCTGGGACTCGAAGAAGACGACCGGGTCTGTCCCGATAAGCGCGGACGCCATCAAGCCTTTCGCGTCGTAGGGCGTCGCCGGGAAGACTACTTTCAAGCCGGGGATATGGGCGCAAAGGGCGGACCAGTCCTGCGAGTGTTGCGCCCCGTACTTGCTCCCGACCGAGACGCGGAGTACGACCGGCATTTTGAGTTCGCCGCCGCTCATCGACTGCCACTTCGCTAACTGATTGAAAATCTCGTCCCCGGCGCGTCCCATGAAGTCGCAGTACATCAATTCGACTAAGGGGCGACCGCCCGCGAGCGCGTAGCCGACCGCCGTGCCGACGATGGCGGCTTCCGAGATCGGGGAGTTGAACAACCGGTGGTACGGCAACGCTTCGGTCATGCCGCGATAGACCGCGAATGCCCCGCCCCAGTCGCGGTTCTCCTCGCCGTAGGCGACCAGCGTCGCGTCCTCATAAAAGCGGGGAAGGATCGCCTCGAACAAGGCGTCGCGCATCCCGATACAGCGCGATTTGGGTACGGTTTCGCCGTCCGCGCCGAGTCCGGAGCGCGAGCGGGACGCGAGGCTTTTCGTGCGCGGGTTGTCGGCGAGCGGCAGGGTCGCGTCCGGCGTGCGCTCGGGGTCGCACGAGACGACGCGTCCGTTGCTGAACATCGTCTGCTCCAGCAGGTTCCCGGTCACGTACAGGTCCGCGCGGGGCGAAACGTCGATGTCAATCGCCTTCGTGTACGCCCGCAGGATCGCGGCGTCGACGTAATCGTAGATGCCGGTGAGTTCGTCCTCGGTCGCGACGCGGTTTTGCAACAATTCGTTCTTGTACGTGATGAGCGAGTCGACTTCCTGCCACTCCTCGATCTCGGTTTTCTCGCGGTATGACGATGCGTCCGACGGCGAGTGCCCGGAGAAGCGGTAGGTGATCGTGTCAAGCAGGACCGGACCGTCGCCACGCCGCAGAACTTCGCGCTTGCGGGCGATGGCGTCGATCACGGCGAGCGGGTTGTAACCGTCGACACGCTCGGCGTGGCACTGTTCAGGGTTTAAGCCCGCGCCCATGCGGGCGAGAATCCCGAAGCCCCCGGTTTCACCGACCGGCTGACCGCCCATGCCGTAGAAGTTGTTGACGAAGTTCATGATCAGCGGCAGACCGCCGCGCACCGATTCGTCCCAGAGATTTTTGAACTGATCCATCGTCGCGAAGCAGAGGGCTTCCCAGGTCGGACCGCAGTTCGCCGACGCGTCGCCGATGTTGGCGATCACGATGCCGGGTTTTTTGTTTACGCGCTTGAAGAGTGCCGCACCGACCGAAATATCCGCCGAACCGCCGACAATCGCGTTGTTAGGGTACACGCCGAACGGCACGAAAAAGGCGTGCATCGAGCCGCCCATCCCCTTGTTGAACCCGGTCTCGCGCCCGAAGATTTCCGCCAGGGTACCGTACAGCAGGAAGTCTACTGCGAGTGCTTTGATGCTGGACGTGTCGGCGTCCTTTTCGATGGCTTTGAGTGCTACGCCGTTCATGAAACCGCGCATGACCTTTTCCAGTTCGTCATCCGGCAGTTTCTCAATCGCCGACAAGCCTTTCGCCAGAATCTCGCCGTGGGAGCGGTGCGAGCCGAAGATGTGATCGTCCACGCCAAGCAGAAACGCCTGCCCGACGGCGGACGCTTCCTGCCCGATGGAAAGGTGCGCGGGTCCCCGGTGATCATACGGAAGTCCCTTGTACCCGCGCTGGGTTTTGACCTCGTGCAGCATCGTCTCGAACGCACGAATGACCGCCATGTCGCGGTAGATGCGCGTCAGGTCTTCGCTGGCGAAACGGTCCAGTTCGTCGGCCATTTTCTTCGCGTACTGGTTGACCGGGATCGGGGAAAAGGCGACTTCTCCGGCGCGGCGCACTTCGTCGGGGCGGATCATGAGGGCTTTGGGCATGGGTGTACTTTCGTTACTGCGTCAGGGTTACGCACACAGGATAACACACCAAAACGCGCGAAGTCAAGCCAAAACGAAAACAAACGAAAGTACGTGCGGGGATGTTCCATCCTCCGGTGGAAGCCTTCGGCTTGCGTTCCCTGCGGGAACGGGTTAGCCTGACGAGATCGGCAAGCCCTGTTTTCCGCAGGAAACCCAAGCCGAAGGCTTCCACCGGAGGATGGAACATCCCCGCAACTAATCCGCCGCGAGCACGCCGTAGGATGCCGAGCTCAGTTTGCCCGCCGTGCGCCACGCGCGGATCGCGGATTCGACGGCTTCGGGTGTGCCGATCAGGCGGTAGACCGGTGCGCGCCCCGGCGAGGGGAGCGGGAACACGGCGGCTTGGGTGAGCGGCAACCCGGCGTCCGGGGCGACGCAGACCAGGGCGACGCGACCAATTGCGCGGCGATCTCGCGCCCGCAGTCGCCGGACGCGCCGGGGAGGGCGACGTCCGTTAGCGAGAAAGCCTCAGGTTTGTGGTCAGTGGCAAGTGGTCAGTGGTTAGTGCTGGTCCCGCTTCCCCCTGCTCTTTTCTGTCGACTATCCACTTGCCACTGTCCACTAACTCCCCTGACCCGCCGAACACATCACGGGCAACATCAAGCGTACGGTCGATGTCCGCCGCCGACACGTCTAAGTGCGTCACAAATCGCAGGCGGTGCCCGCCGCCCGAGCAGCGCACGCCGCGCTCCATCAGCCGTGCCTGGGCTTCTTCGCCGGAAAGCCCCGTACCCGCGATGTTCACGAAAACGAGGTTGGTTTCCGGGTGCGGGTCGAGTGTCAGCCCGGGAATCTCGGAAAATCCCAGTGCTAACTTCGCCGCGTTCGCGTGATCGTCGGCGAGTTGTGGGATGTGATGGCGCAAGGCGTACAAGCCACCTGCCGCTATGATCCCGGATTGGCGCATCGCCGCGCCGAACACATGCTTCCAGTGTCGCGCCTCGTTAATGACGGTCATGTTCCCGGCGAGAATGGCACCGACCGGTGCGCCGAGTCCCTTCGACAGACAGAGCGTCACCGTGTCGAACGGATCCGCGATTTCCGCCACCGGCACACCCATCTTCGTCGCCGCGTTCATTACGCGCGATCCGTCGAGGTGCAGAAACAGACCGAGTTCGCGGGCGGCGTTCGCGACCGCCGTTAAATCATCGCGCCGCCAGACTGTGCCGCCCGCGAAGTTGTGCGTGTTTTCCAGACACGCCAGACGGGGACGGGCGAAATGCGGGTCGGGAGGACGCACCGCGCCGCGCAGAACTTCCGGCGTGAACGTGCCGCGAACCCCGGGGAGAGGACACAGTTGCACTCCAGAAAGCACTGCCGGACCGCCGCCTTCATACAGCCGGATATGCGCGTGTTCGTGGCAATACACTTCGTCCCCGGGGCGCGTCAGCACCCGGATGGCGATCTGATTCGCCAGCGTCGCGGACGGGAGGAACAGCGCGGCGTCTTTACCGAGGAGCGCGGCGGCTTCGGCTTGCAACGTGTTCACGGTCGGGTCCTCGCCGCGCTGGTCATCGCCGACCGGTGCGACCGCCATAAACGCGCGCATCGCGTCGGTCGGGCGCGTCGCGGTGTCCGAGGAAAGGTCGATGAACGAGCGTTGCGTGGTCGTGGCGGTTGCGGTGGAATACATAATAGGTGTATTCTATCGAAAAAATAGGACGGGGCGCATGGAAAGCGGATGCTCTATTCTAAGGAGAAGCAGTTAGCGTGACCGGGTCCGCCATCGTTCGCACAACTCTTTCGCCGCCGCGTTCCAGTCGCCGTGCGCGAACGTGAAGCCGCTCTGCATCAAGCGTGTCGGGACCACACGGCGGCTTTTCAGGATCAGTTCCGACTCCGTTTTGAGGATGCGCGCACCGATTTCCAGCATCCAATCGGTCGCGGGCAAGCCGACGCGCGTCCCCCACGCCGCGCGGATCGCTTTCATGAACGCGGCGTTAGGCAACGGGTTCGGCGAGGCGAGATTCACCGCCCCGTCGATCTCCCGGTGCCCGAGCAGGTGCAGGACCGCCCGTGAAAAATCGGCTTCGTGAATCCAGGAAACGTACTGCTTGCCATTCCCCGAAGTCCCCCCGAGTCCGAATCGCACGAGCGTGAGGAGTGTATCGAAGACGCCGCCTTTGTCGGGCGACATGATCATCGCCGAGCGCAGGGCGACTTTGCGGGTGCGGGGGGTGGGCGCGGCGTTCAATGCCGCCTCCCACGCCTTCGCGACTTCGATGCTGAACGCCCACACATTCGGGACGTTCGGCTCGGTCCCGCCGATGATGCCGGAATACTCGCCGTTCGCGCCGTCGTAGCGGTGCGCGTAGATGGTCGCTGTGCTCATCTGCAACCAAACGGCGGGCGGCTTTTTCGCCGCCGCGATAGCCTCGCCGACGATCCGGGTCGAGTCCACGCGCGACGACAGGATGGCTTCCTGATTTTCGGGGGTGTAACGGCAGTTCACGCTTTTCCCTGCGAGGTTGATCACGGCGTCCGCGCCGTCGAGGGTCGCCGCCCAGCCGCCGCCGAAGGTGCGCCCGTCCCATATCACCGTCTCGCACGTAGGGGCGTCGGTCCCCGGCTTCGTCGGTGCTGTCGCCGCGCGCCGCGACAGCACCGTAACCAGGTGTCCCGCCTCTCCCAGCGTCCGTGCCAGGATAGTCCCGACCTTCCCGCTTCCCCCCGGCAGGACGATTCGCATTTGTTTCATAACAGCATTGTATATGAACATGTTCAGCAGTGGCAAGCCAACAGAGGGCAAGGGGAGAGAACAGCGGCGCACGTGAGACCGCGATTGCCGCCCACGCGTTGCTGGCAGCCCGCTGAATCACAACGGGGGCGAAGGCAGGAGACGGAGCAAACGCGCGATCCAGACCGCGATCATCAGCGCGACGGTTCCATACGCGAGCGGGGACAGGAGGCGTTCGGGGAGCGTTTTTTTGGCGAACAGACCATACCCCGCCGCCGCGACAAGCCCGGCGAAAACGAGCGGCACGAGTGGGTGATAAACCGTGACCGCTTCCGCGAACCGCCCGTGACAGCACAGGCAGAGGGCGCGGGTGATGCCGCAACCGGGACAGGGAATACCGGTCACGGCGCGGAGCGGGCACAGCGTCGGGATTCCGAGCAGGTGTGCCGATCCGCCGCCCGGTACCGGGGGCGGCATTATCACGCAAACCAGCAGTATCAGGAGCGATCCGACGCCGGGACGACTCAGTATCGCCGTCGCCCACTCACTGACGGTATGCATTGCCCTGCCCGGCGCGGTGCCACACGTCGTTCAAATGCCCCTGCTCGATCATCGCATTGATAAACCCGACCGCCAGCAGGTTCAGTACCAGATATAAAACGGCATTGTCGGTGACAGGCAAGCCGACCATCGCCTGCATCCGCGCGATTTTCTTTGCCTGCTTGTAGTCCCAGTAAAGGATATAAAAGCCGCACGTCACCAGGCACAAGAGCAGTTCGATTCCCGGCGACGTGTCCGGCTCGTTCAAAAAGCGTTGCGTCTCCTCCGACACCTTGTACAACCAGTACCAATAGTAGATGCCGCATGTCAGAAGGGTAAAGACCAGCACCAAAGCCGGGTCGCGCCGCTCGCCGAAACCGCCGATAGGGGGTTGGGGGGCGTTCGCCGTCCACGGGTTTTGCGGGGGCGGTCCGTAGTTACCGCTACCGCCGCCGCTGTATCCACCGGGGGTGTTTCCGTACATAGTCGCGTTGTGTCCTCCGCTGATCTGACACGGGGACGGCGCGAAGGTTGCGTTTAACAAGCCACCCGCCCCCGGCGATACAATACCCGGCACCTCTCATGGACGCAATCAAAAAATACCCGCGCACCGCGCATATCGAAGGCTCCGGCTTGCAAAAAGGCGACGATGGCGACCGCGTTCCGTTCGTGGATCTTGCCGGAAAGCCGCTCGTGGTCGAGGAAAAGGTGGACGGCGCGAACGTCGGCATCTGGTTCCGCGAGGACGGCGAGGCGGTGACGCAGAGTCGCGGGCATGTGCTTACCGGCGGTCCGGGCGAGGCGCAGTTCGCACTCCTCAAAACGTGGATCTCGGTGCATCAGGGCGCGTTGCGCGACGCCCTCGGTGCCCGCTACATTCTGTACGGCGAGTGGATGTACGCCAAGCACACGGTTTTCTACGACGCCCTGCCGCATTACTTAATGGAGTTCGATCTGCTCGACCGCGAAACCGGCACGTACCTTTCCACGGCGCGGCGGCGCGAGATTCTGGCGCACACGCCGGTCGTGCCGGTCCCCGTGGTATACGAGGGGGCGTTAAGCCGTTTGAAAGACCTTACCGCACTGATGCGCCGGTCGCTTTACAAGTCAGTGCACTGGCGCGAGTCGCTCCGAAAGGCGCAGGAAGCGACCGTCTCGGACCCGTCGCATTTCGGCGCGAGCGACACCGACGATTCGGATTTATCGGAAGGGTTATATGTCAAGTGGGAAGAGGACGGCGTAGTGCGCGGACGCTACAAATGGGTGCGCACCGCGTTCATACAGACGATCCTCGATTCCGGCACGCACTGGCGGGACCGGGTGCTGATTCCGAACGGGTTACGCGGCGATGTCGATATTTTCGGGCTATGAGAAGATCGCCGAATCGGCGGCGAAATGGGGACTCGACCCGGCGGGGTTTCGGGCGTTGCGCCGCGTCGCGTGGGCGGTGACGGAAAAAATCCACGGCGCCAACTTCTGTTTCGCGGTCGCGGGCGGCACCGTGCGGGGCGCGAACCGTCGGCGATTGCTGACGGATGACGAACCGTTTTTCGGCTGGCAGACGGTGCGCGATGTGCTGGCACCGGGTCTGCGGGAGGTGGCGGCGCGGTTGGCGGGCGGCGGCAACGACACCGAGGAAACGATGTTCGTCTACGGCGAACTGTTCGGCGGCGGGTATCCACACCCGGCGGTCGCCCCCGTCCCCGGTGTCGCGCCGATCCAGACCGGCGTCTGGTACGCGCCCGATATTCGCTTCGCGGCGTTCGACATCGCGGTAGGAAGCGGCGAAGCGCGGCGTTATCTCGACTGGGAGAGGGCGCGGGCATTTCTGGTCGCGGCGGGGGTTCCGTGTGTCGCGCCGCTACGCATCGGCACGTACGAACAGGCAACCGACTATCCGATCCGGTTCGACTCGACTATCCCGGCGACGCTCGGTCTGCCGCCGCTGCCCGCCGGAAGCAATCTTGCAGAGGGCGTGGTCGTGCGACCGGTGCGCGAGATCGCCGTCGCAGGCGCGGGCGGCGTGATCCGTCCCCTGCTAAAAATAAAAATCGTGGAGTTCGCGGAGGATAAGCGGTTCCACGAAGCCGAACGCTGGCAGGAACCGTCCAACGTGAGACAAAGCGCGGGCGAACCGCTCGACCGGTTGAAATGGGAAGCCTACTGCCGCGTCACCGAAAACCGTCTGGACGCGGCGTTATCGAAAGTCGGTCCGCCACCGCCGCCGCTCGCACGGAACCGGGGACGATGGGCGCGGGAACTGTTCGCACTGTTGTACGAGGAGATTCGCGACGAAGCACGGGCGAGTGATGGCGGCGGCGCGTGGGCAGACTCATCGCTTACGGCGCGGGGTGAATGGGACGCGTATGTCCGGGGCGAGGTGGGGGCTTTGTTGAAGGAGCGTTTTTCTGTGTCCCGCTGTGCCCTCACCCCCGGGCACCCTTCCGTCTGCCCTCTCACCCCCCTGCCCCCTCTCTCATCGGAATGAAAGAGGGG
>JAYULM010000154.1:0-1206 GCA_043763605.1 Armatimonadota bacterium
CTGTACGAGATAACGAAATCCCTCCCGGACGCCGCCGCGCTCGCCGTCCCGCCCGCGCCTGAAGCGTCGCCGACGTGGAGCGACTACTTCCAACTCGACCGATTGCTGGACGGCGTGATGAGCGAAAGCGGCTTCGTGCGCGACGGTACGCCCGCGCACGTTCCCGGCGTGGTGAAGAACCTGTTCCGCCGCCTTACAATGACGCCGCAGGAGATGGGGATACTGATGGGATTGTTCGGGAAGGTTGACACGAACTTGCGGCGTGCCCCCCGCACCCGCCCTCCCGTCGAGTAGACATCTCAGTTCGGCGTAGTTCGCGGGACTGAAGTCCCGCGAACAATGCTTCCAGGGCACGCCCCGTTGCACCGGCGACGGTTTCATCGAACGAAGTTGGTATCGCCTACTCCTTCGTCCCGGCAGTCTCCTCCGGTTTTACCGCTTCGGGCGGTTTTACCGCTTCGGGCGCGGGGGCGGAAAGCCCTTTTTTGATGTTGTCGCGCAAAACGTTGGTATCCCCGCCATAGCCGATGATTCCCCGGATTATTTTACCGTCCCTGCCGATGACGTACTGCGTCGGAATACCTTTCACCTCGTATAGCGTCTTCGCGACACTGCTTTCGCGGCCGCCGGGGTCGAAGGCGAATTTCAGATTTGCGTACTTGGTCTCATTCGCGCCCAACCAGGTAGTAAACTTATCCTTCTCATCCAAAGAGTTGACCGCCAAAACAACGACATCGTCCTTGAAAAGCCCCGCGACCCGATTTGTATGCGGCAACGATGCTATGCATGGTCCGCACCAGGTCGCCCAGAAGTCGACAACTACGACTTTTCCCGCGAAGTCCGAGAGTTTGACAGGCTTGCCGTACTGATCCTCGACCGTGAAGTCCGGCGCGATTGTTCCGGTCGCAAGCATGGGCGTAGGCGTGGTAAAGGCCGCTGGGATTTCATTCGTTACCTTTATCAGACTATCATCAACGATCCGGCGGGACTTCGCTGCGGGTGCCCGCCCGAGCGTCACAGCCAGCACGGGGTTGAAACTTTGATTTTGATAAATGGCGTATACTACATCTCCTTTTATCGAAGTCCCTTCCATGCCGTAGAAGATCTGACCGGACGGGTCCACGAAACAGGAGAACGGACGCTGGTCCTTCATCCCATCGCCGGTCAGGCGGAAGACGATCTCGCGCACTTTTTTTCCGCGCCATT
>JAYULM010000155.1:0-4216 GCA_043763605.1 Armatimonadota bacterium
ACTTCAGAACGTTGGCGATCTCATCGGCGGCCTGGTTTGGTATAAAGCGGAGCATGTCGAGTGCGTCTTGCGCGTACTTGCCTTTGATCGTTTGCAGAACAAAGCGTACTTTGCGCGGAGTGGCGCGGACATACTTCGCGGTGGCTTTTGCTTCCATAGTATTTCCTGCTGCTCCTTACTTACGCACTTTCGACGATTGACCGGTACCGCCCGCGTGTCCCTTGAAGGGGCGGGTCTGAGCGAATTCGCCCAGTTTATGACCGACCATGTTTTCCGTCACGAGCACCGGGATATGTTTCTTGCCGTCATGCACGGCGAACGTATGCCCGATGAATTGCGGGAAGATTGTCGAGCGGCGCGACCACGTTTTGATAATACGCTTTTCGCCGCGCTCGTTCATCCCTTCGATTTTTTCCAGTAGTTTGGGTTCCGCGAACGGACCCTTTTTTAAAGAACGTCCCATAATTTTCTCCTGCGGTGTCCAGATAGTGCCCCCACCCCCCAGCCCCCTCCCCCGCTTCGCAGGAGAGGGGGAGCCAGAGTGAATACACTTCCGTTTTCCGCGTGGTCAAGTCAAAACGACTTGCCAACATGGACGCACCAACCAAAATTGCAACATCCTCCAGAACTCCCCCTCTCCTGCGAAGCGGGGGAGGGGGCTGGGGGTGGGGGCAACTTACTTGCTGTTGCGCCGCTTGACGATATATTTGTCCGTAGACTTGTTGCGTCGGGTCTTGAAACCGAGTGCCAACACACCTGTCGCGGAAACCGGTCCCTTTTTGCGACCGACCGGCGACTTGCCTTCACCACCACCGTGCGGGTGGTCTCGGGGGTTCATGACGACGCCGCGAGTGTGCGGGGTCCGACCCTTCCAGCGGCTTTTGCCCGCTTTGCCGAGTTTCTCGTTCTCGTGCTCCAGATTGCCGACCTGACCGACGGTCGCGCGGCAAGTGATCAGAACACGGCGCATTTCACTGGACGGCAAACGAAGAAGCGCGTACTTGTCTTCCTTCGCCATCAGTTGCGCGTAGTTACCGGCAGATCGTGCCATCTGACCACCGCGACCGGGATGCAGTTCCACGTTGTGGACCAGCGTACCGACCGGGATGTTCTGCAGGGGCAGGGCGCAACCGGGTTTGATGTCCGCGTCGGCACCGGAGGAGATCTTATCCCCGACCGTGACGCCGTTCGGCGCAATGATATACGTCTTTACGCCGTCGGCGTACTGCAGAAGCGCGATACGTGACGTGCGGTTCGGATCGTACTCGATAGCGATCACATCCGCCATGATACCGTCCTTCAGCCGCTTGAAGTCAATCAGGCGGTACATCCGCTTGTTTCCGCCACCGTGGTTGCGGATCGTCATCTTACCGGAGTTGTTACGCCCGCCGGACTTGGTCAACTTCTGGAGGAGAGCCTTTTCCGGCTTGCCTTTGGTGATCTCGTCGTAGGACGCAATCGCCATGAAACGCCGACCGGGCGTTACGGGTTTGTATTTTCGTACTGGCATTTACGTTAAACCCCCTCGTATATCTGGATGGTCTGGCCGGCGACAAGGGTGACGAATGCCTTCTTGATACCGCCCGACTTGCCGACGGAAACCCGACCGAAGGCGCGAAACCGCTTCACTTTCGGCTTGAGATTGATCGTGTTCACCGTGGAAACCGTCAACTTGTCGCCGTTGGGTTGCGTAAACAACGTCTCGACGGCTTCCTTGATCTGGTGCTTGTTGGCATCCTTATGGACCACGAATCCGTACTGGTTCTGACCGGCGAGGTTCAACGCCTTTTCGGTGATGAGCGGTCGCTCAATAATTTGATAGAGATCAGGCATTGGTTTCTCCTTCCGCCGTAGCCGCCGCTGCTATCGCTTCGGTTTCGATCTTGTCGCCGAGGACAGACTCGATTTTCGCAATGGCGGCTTTCGTGATCAGAACGATCCCGCCGTCCACCACGTCACGGGCGGAAAACTCCGGCGCTACACGCACGGTGACACCTTCGATGTTGCGTACCGACTTGATCGCGACATCGCCGTGCGACTCCACGACCACCAGACGCTTCCGCGCCCCGGTCGCGATTTCGTTCAGGAAGCCCGCCGCCGTCCTGGTCGAAATCGTGCCATCGAGCGGCAGATCATCGATGATGAACAGTTCGCCGTCCGCGAGTTTCGCGGAAAGCGCGGAGCGGATCGCACCGCGACGCATCTTTTTCGGGAGCGCGTGACCGAGATCGCGCGGACCGAACGACAACGCCTTGCCGCCGTGTCGGTAGTGCGGCGCGGCGGTCGAACCCTGTCGGGCGCGTCCGGTGCCTTTTTGTTTGTACGGCTTTGCGCCGCCCGAGTCCATATCGGAACGACCGAGCGTACTTTTCGTGCCCTGTCGTTTATTTTCCAATTCCGCTTTCACCGCCTGGTGAATCAAGGGGATGTTGCGTTTCGCGCCGAAGACACGTTCGGATAGAACGATTTCTCCAGCGGACTCGCCGCCCTTCGTTTTAATTGCCACGGTAGGCATAATCAATTTCTCCGTTTTATAAGCATTGCCGTATACGACAGCCGCAACGCACCATCGCGAACGATAGCGCGGGAGGAGCGACTTTCAGCACGGCGCGGGTGGGAGAGGATCGCGCGAAGCGAACTCGCCAAAAATACCCGCGTAAGGGACCGGGAGGTGAGACAGGACAGCGAACCATCCCGTCGCCACGTACGCGCCGGGGCAATAACGCCCCGGCGGTTCCGGTGAAGCCCGATAAATCGGGCTGGTATATCGCCGCTGGTGGCGGCGATTATTTCTTTTTGCTGGACTTGACCGTCATGTTCGCCTGCGGCTCGCGGATCACGCGGTGCATCTTTTCCAGCGCGAGCAGTCCACCGTCCGCGCCGGGAACGGCACCCTTGATCAGCACCAGGTTGCGCTCGGCGTCAATGCGGACCAGTTTCAAGCCCTGTTGGGTGACGCGCTCGTTACCCATGCGACCCGGCTTGCGGGTGCCTTTGAAAACACGCGCGGCGTCGGTCGCACCTGACGACATCGGGAGCCGTCCGTTAAGGCTCGAACCGTGCGAGGCTTCCTGACCCCGGAAGTGGTACCGCTTGACCACACCGGCGAAGCCTTTACCCTTCGAGGTACCCGCGATCTGGATCCGCTCGCCCTCGGCGAACACGTCACCGGGAGTGATCACCTGACCCACTTCCACGGTCGTGCCATCCTGGATGTCGAACTCGCGCAGGAACTTCTTCGGCTGAACGCCCGCCGCCGCAAGGTGTCCTTGCTCAGGTCGTGTCAACCGCTTGACATTCACATCCTGAAACGCGAGTTGGGCGGCAGAGTAGCCATCCTTTTCGATGGTGCGTATCTGCGAGATAACGTTCGGCTCGACGGCAAGCACCGTAACCGGCACCACTTTACCATCCGCATCAAAAATCTGTGTCATCCCGACCTTTTTGGCGAGTAGTCCACGTACTGACATATTACAATTCCTCCACGGCGCACCTGGGGGCATACACCCTTGCGTGACGCGGTTTTTCTGTTTTTAAATGCAACCACAAAGGGCGCAAAGGATTTTAAGGGTGGGGCTTACCGGTTTCGTTAAATCACCCGTGAAAACGAGCGACGCGAAAACCTTAAAACCCTTTGTGCCCTTTGTGGTTCGTAACCTATTAAAGTTTGATTTCGATGTCTACGCCGCTGGGCAGGTCTAACCGCATTAGCGCGTCAATCGTCTTCGGACCCGGTGCCAGGATGTCGATCAGGCGTTTGTGGGTCCGTAGCTCGAAGTGCTCCATCGACTCTTTGTCAATCGTCGCCGAGCGTTGAACCGTGAAACGTCGTTTTTCGGTCGGGAGCAGTACCGGACCGCTGATTCGCGCGCCGGTCCGGCGCACCGTGTCCACGATCTTTTCCGCCGATTGATCCAGCAAACGGTGATCAAAAGCGCGGAGGCGGATACGGACTTTGTTCGTGTCTTTTCGCATGATTTCTTTCGTGTAAATTAGTCACAAAAAAGCGAGGTTGCTCGGCTTTCGCTAAGCGACCCCGCGTTTTCAGTTGTTATGCAATTACCTTTGCGACGACGCCTGCCCCGACGGTGTGACCGCCTTCGCGGATCGCGAAGCGCAGACCCTCTTCCATAGCAATCGGGTTGATCAGTTCCGCCGTGATAGACACGTTGTCACCCGGCATCACCATCTCAACGCCTTCCGGCAAGGTCAGCGC
>JAYULM010000156.1:0-15773 GCA_043763605.1 Armatimonadota bacterium
TCCCTTCGGAGGGAGAGGGGGCGGGGGGGTGAAGGGTCCCATCTCTATTTATTCGCGGTAATCGCTATGTTATCCACATATACCTTGAACAGGCTTTGCGGCGAAAACCCGAACAAACCCGGTGCGCCGTTCCGGTGCGCGGTCTTGTGTGGCACTTCCAGCGTCCATCTTTCCGGCTCGGTGTCGCTACGCTTCCAGACTTTCGCGCGGACGATGCCGGAACCGTCGGGCGACACATCGACGCGGGTCCTAATCCTGTACCAGACTTTCGGCGACCACTTGAACGGCACCGTCGCCTTGATCCGCTCCTGGTTCGAGTTGATTTCCAACTCCTGCGCGTTTCCGGTCAGAATGATGTAGTACCGCTGATTGATCACGCCGACCGTGCCGAGCGTGCGTCGGTTGCCGTCCGCCATCACATCGGCTTCGTAGGTATAATTTTTGTCATCCGCAGACCCGAAAAACGCTGTCGCCCGCTGGAAGAAAATGTTATCCAGCGTTTTGGCGAGGACCTTGTTTCCATCCAGATCGCGTACGTCGAACTTGAACCGCGCCCCGATCCAGGTCAGCGGCGGATAGGCAAACTTCTCGTCCGGCGCGGCGGGAAGAGACTCGCTCGGCGTGAACGATTCGAAGTCCTCCGTGAGCGGCAGGGTGGACAGGATACGCCCGCGCATAGTGCCCTTGAATCCGTCCACGGTCGCCTGGAACGCCCCGGCGGACGGTGCCTTCGCCGTCAAAGTGCCCGAAGCATCGAATTCGCCGTCCATCTCGGAGCGGACGCGGGCGGTCGGCGGGATGAATTTCGCCCACTTCACTTTGGCGTTGTCAAACGTTTCGGTCAAAAAGCCGTTGGCGTCGATCCCGCGCACCGTGAACTTCGCGATTTGTCCCGGTCGCAGTGTCACCTCGGACGGCACGATCTGGAGCGCGACGGTCGGTCCCGCCTTCGGATAGGTTTCCGCGATAGCCGTTGTCTTCGGCACACCGGGGTTGTTGCCTTTTTTGCCGAAGCAGTACAGTTTCTCAGTAGTGTGGACGTATACCTTGCCGTTCCACGCCGACGGGGCTCCGATACAGCGACCGGCTAACTGCACCTTCGCCAGTTCCTTGACCCCGGTGTCGCTCGGCTTCAGGATATAGAAAAGCCCGTTCTGGAGCGGCACGTATAACTTGCCGTCTGCGTAGAGCGGCGACGCGTGTAACTGGTCGGGACCGAGTTTGTACCGCCACAAGACTTTTCCCGTGTCGGCGTCCACGGAGCAGAGTTGCCCGGTTTTGATCACCTGGTAGATGCGGTTTCCGACAAGCACCGGTGACGACGAGATCGCGGCGAGATCGTTGCGCCACGCTTCGGCGGACTTGTCGAGCACCGGGGGTCCGACTTCGGCGGGGATTGGAGTCGCCGCGACTTTTACCGCCGTCATGCGCCCGGCGTCGGACGAGTCCAGGTTTTCGTCGGCGTGTACGCCGATCACCTTGTCTTTGTATAACACCACGGTCGCATTCATGCCGCCCGCCGATACCGGGTATCGCCAAATAGTTTCCCCGGTACGCGCGTTGACACAGATCAGGCTACCGTCGCCCGCGCCGGTATAGAATACGCGTTTGTTGTCGCGGTACGAAAAGACCGGACGCGCGAACGAGTTGTCTTTCGGCGCGACGCCGGGACTGCACGACCAGACCATCTGCCCCGATTTCTTGTTGAAGGCGTAGAAGCGGTCCATCGCCGCGCCCTCGCCGCCCCAGTTACTCGTGATACCGCGTACCAGCACGAGATCGTTTTCAATGATCGGTCCGCCGGTTCGCCCGTTCGTGAAGGTCAGCCGACCGAGCGACTCCATCATGGGGTGCTCCCACAGCGGTTTACCGTCGCCAGTGAACGCCGCGAAAACGCCCGCCGAAGTTAGCACATAGACGTTCCCGGTTTCGCCGTCCACGCACGGGCTACCGATGGCGTAGCGGTCGTAGGTGATGTCGGACAGGTAATCGTTGAAGCGTCGCTCCCACTTCTTTTTTCCGGTCTCGGCGTCCGCGCAGACGAGGACTTCCTGTAAATCGGCCCCCTGACCGGCGTATCCAAAGGCGTACACGTTCCCGCCCGCGATAACCGGCGTCCCGCCGCCCGGCAGGTCCATCGCCCAACGGTGATTCGTGCCGCCCGGCTTCCAGGTATCCGGCAACCCCGTCTCGCGGGAAACTCCGGTCTGTTCGGGACCGCGCCAGTTCAGCCATCCGGTGACTTCGGCACGGACCGGGGCGATAGCAGTGATAAGAGCGGACGCCAACAACGACACACGAAACAAGCTATTTAACGAGATAATTTTCATCGATTCTTTTTCAGGATTTCAAACGGAACGCGACCAGACTTCCTTCGTGGCTCCGACAGTACACCACGCCGTTCGCAAGGACCGGTTGAGTCCAGCACGTGCCCGTCATCACTTTGGCGCGGGCTATTTCGGTCATCTTGTCGGGCGTGGCGCGGATCAATACCAGCTCGCCGCGCTCGGTCAGCACGATCAATTTGCCGTCGGCGGCGATCAATCCCCCCTTGCCCATGCCGCGCATATTCCAGCGTTCGTCGCCGGTCGCGACATCGATACAGCGGAGCGTGTTTTCGTCGTTGCCGTATAACGCGCCGCCGATCTGGACGCACGTGTTGAAATGGTTCTTCATGTTGCGCGTCTGCCAGACAGGAGTAACCTTGTTCCCGCTGACGCGGAGCAGCGCGCCGCCCTTGCCGTAGTTCGACGAAATGAACACGGTGTCGCCGGAGAAGATCGGGTCCGCCGCGTTCACGTCGTACGACGTTTCCCACGGGTACTGCCAGAGAGTTTTTCCGGTTGCCGGGTTTACGGCGGTCAGCCCTTTGGCTCCGAAAATCGCGATTCCCCCGGCGAATGTGACTGGCGAGGCATAACCGGACACGCCGTTGCCGGACTGCCAGACGAGCTTGCCGGTGGTTTTGTCGAGCGCGGTTCCCGCATTACCGATGTTGTAGACGATCACGTTCCCCGAAAGCAACGGCGATCCGGCAAATCCCCAACCCGGCACTTCGGCTCCGATTTCTTTCGCGACGTTTTTCTGCCAGACGACTTTACCCGTTTTCGCGTTCAAACACAGCGCGAGTCCTTCGCGGCTCAGCGTATAAACGTTGTTCCCGGCGACCAGTGGTGTGGCGCGCGGTCCCTCGTAATCGCCCGCGCCGCACGGATACCGGTACTGCCAGATCAGGCGTCCCGTGGTCGCGTTCAGGCAATGGACGATGTCCTCATTATTGTCGTTTCCGATTGCGTAGACGCGTCCGGCTTTTACCGCGACAGCCGAGAATCCCTTGCCGATGTTTACGCCCCAGACGCGTTTGGGACCCGCCGCCGGGAACTGCGACAGGAGGTTCTGCTCGGCGGAAATGCCGTTGCGCGACGGTCCCCGGAACTGGGGCCAGTCGTCCGCGTGGGTCCGCGTGACTCCGATCAGGGAAGCCGCGAGTACCATCGCCCCGGCGAGCGCCATAGAACCACTTTGGGAAGGTTTTACCCGATTCAATTTCATCCGTCCTTTGTTATTTCACCGCGTAGCAGAGCAGGACGCCCTGATCGCGCAGATACAATTTGCCGTCCGAGATTACCGGGTATGCCCAGGAGGGTTCGGTGCTTCGCTCCGGTTGCTCGAAGCGCGCCTTTTCCACATACGCCGACGGGTTCGCCTCGACCAGTGCGACCGGACCGCGTTCGCTCCGGCAATACAGCATGCCGTCCGCCGCCATAACCGACCCCTTGCCCACGCTCCGTTCCGCCCACATGACCTTGCCCGTCTTGAATTCCAGACAGGTCAGCGTGCTGTTATCGAAACCGTACAGATAGTCGCCGACAAGCACCATGCCGCCGTGATGGTTCTGCATCTGTTTGGTGAAGTACACATCCGTCGCCGTGATCGCACCCGCGTCCGCCGTCAGTTGCGCCAGCCCACCGCCGTGCCCGTACGCCGCCGCCGCGAACACGTACCCCTTGTCGAAGATCGGCGTCGAGCAGTTGATTCCGCTACGCGACGCCGGGGCGTCGTAGTGCCACAGTTGTTTGCCGTCTTTCGCATCGATCCCGACCACCCCGCCCGTCAAAAACTGGATATACTGCCGTTGCCCGCCCATGTCGGCGGCGATGGCGGACGAGTACGCGACGGTGCTGCCATTGGGGTCCGCCGATTTCCAGGCGACCGCGCCCGTCTTTTTATTCAGCGCGACCATCGTCGCAATGCTTCCACCGGGCGTGACGATCACGTTGTCGCCGTCCACCAGTGCCGACTCGCTATAGCCCCAGCGCGGGATCGCGCCGCCGAAGTCGCTAACCAGATTTTTATTCCAGACGAGTTTCCCGGTCGCTGTTTCCAGGCACACCAGTTCCCCGCCGACCCCGAGCGCGTAAACAAATTTGCCATCGACCGTCGGCGTCGCACGGGAACCGAACCCGCCCTGACGCCCTTCGAGCGATGTCGTCCCGGAAATCGGCGTGGACCAGACTTCCTTGCCGGTTTTTTCGTCGAGTGCCCAGACGGTCTCTTTCTCGCCCTTGACGCCCATACCGAAGATGCGCCCTTTGGCTACGGACGGTGCCGAGTGCCCTTCGCCCAGATCCTTCGCGGACCAGAGGAGTTTGGGACCGCCTTCGGGCCAGGATTTAAGCATTCCGACTTCGCGCGACACGCCGGTACGCCCCGGTCCCCGCCATTGGGTCCATTCGTCGGCGACCGCGACCGCCCCGAATGAGACGGTCAGCAGACTGACTAGTACCGTGTATTGTAGTGAACGAATCTGTTTCATCGCACAACCCTCCTTATTTGGGGATGCCTAAACACTCTTGTTGACCGGCATAAAACCCGCCGCTCGCGCCGATGGTGTACACATTCAGTTCGCGTCCCGGTCCCATTACCGTGAACTGGTTCGCCTTGCCAGTCTGCTTCGCCTGAATCGCCTTGACATGACCGTCGGCGAACGATGCGCTGAACGTGTTCTGGTGCCGTGACTGAACCAGTTGAATTTGCTGACCCGGCGCGGCTCCCGACGTGACGTTGCCGTCGTAAATGATCACCGTACCGGCGGGTTGCGGGATGTCGGCGAGTGCGGTCGGGGTCGCGCCGGGAAAGAACCCGTTCGCGAAAACCGCGTGGTTGACCACATAGCTGGTAAATGGCGGCGTTTTCGGGCAGGGTGCCCCGACGAGTGCGGCGATATTGATCGCCTCGTCCTCGCTCGGGCAACGGGTGATCTGGTCGTTCTTGACATACGACTCGACCGACGAGTAGAACGTGTCCACGCAAGAGCCGTTCAGGTTCGCCGAGAACGGGAACGTTTCGTCGTAGTCCTGGACGTACATCAGTGTTGCCAGCGAGTACTGCTTGTTGTTGGAAAGGCAGGACGTTTGCCGCGCCTTCTCCCGCGCCTGGGCGAATACCGGGAACAGGATCGCGGCGAGCAGAGAGATAATCGCGATCACGACTAACAGTTCGATCAGCGTAAATGCTCGCGCGCCGTGCTGCGCGACACGCGCCGCATACAATCTGACAGGGGATGGTTTCAAGGCAGTGCTTTCTGAAACGGTAGGTTTGTGTTATATTTATGCCGGTGCGGTACTTTTCCTGCAAACAGTCGGACACAGGGGAAATATCGCGCCATTGCTCCGTGACAGTCAGGGAAGCCGTCGTCGAACCCGTTGGGAACGGACAGACCCGACCCTTTATCTGTACGCGTAATCTCGCCAGAACATTCCCGTTCCCCGTTCGTTGGAGGAAAATTGATGAACCCACGCTTGATTTCCGTCGCCACCGGCACCGCTGTTTCCGCGCTGTTTATTGTGCCGCTCGCCCTGTCGTTCGCGCGCCTGCCGGAAAAAAAGGAAACGAACTGGCCCTCGTTTCGCGGCGTGAACGCGAGCGGTGTCGCCGATGGCTTCCCCACCCCGACGACCTGGGACGTGGAGAAAAAACAAAACGTTCTCTGGAAAACCCCTGTCGCCGGACTCGGGCACTCCAGCCCGGTTATCTGGGGCGACCGCGTGTTCGTCACTACGAGCGTCAGCGGCAAGAAGGAGGCGGAACTCAAAGTCGGTCTGTATGGTGACATCGAACCGGTCGAGGACGACACGGTCCACGAGTGGAAGGTTTACTGCGTCAACAAAAAGACCGGGAAAATCGTCTGGGAGAAGGTGGCGAATAAGGGCGTTCCCAAAATCAAGCGACACACGAAGGCGACACAGGCAAATCCGACCATCGCCACCGACGGCAAAAACGTGGTCGCGTTCTTCGGCTCCGAGGGAATGTACTGCTACGACATGGCGGGCAAACTGCTCTGGAAGCGGGATTTAGGCACCCTCGACTCCGGCTACTTCGAGGTTCCCGACGCCCAGTGGGGTTTCGCCAGTTCGCCAATCATCCACAAGAACCGCGTTCTGATCCAGTGCGACATACAAAAAGGCTCGTTCATCGCGGCTTTAGACCTGAAGACCGGGAAAGACGTTTGGCGCACGCCCCGCTCCGACGTTCCGACATGGAGCACTCCCGCAATATCCTACCTGTCTGCGCGCCCGCAAGTGGTCGTGAACGGCTGGAGGCACATCGGCGGCTACGACCTGGAAACCGGCAAGGAGGCGTGGAGACTGACCGGCGGGGGCGATATTCCGGTCCCAACTCCACTGGTCGGCAAGGAGTTCATCTATATCACCAATGCGCACGGCAGAATGTCACCCATGTACGCGATCCGCCCGATGGCGACCGGCGACATTTCGCTAACCGGCGACGAACGCACGAACCAGCACATCGCTTGGAGCGTGCCGCGCGGCGGAGCGTACATGCAGACGCCGCTGATCTACGGTGATTACCTGTACAACTGTCGGGATAACGGCGTACTGACTTGCTACGAGGCGAAAACCGGCAAGCAGATCTATCAGGAACGGCTCGGCACCGGGCGAACCGGGTTCACGGCATCCGCCGTGGCGGGCGACGGCAAACTGTACTTTACCAGCGAGGAAGGCGATATTTTCGTGGTCAAGGCGGGTCCGACGTTCCAGGTACTCGGCACGAACCCTATGGGCGAGGTGTGCATGGCGACGCCCGCGCTGTCGGAAGGCGTTCTGTTTTTCCGTACGCAGGGGCATTTGGTTGCAGTATCGGAGAAGTCCCGATAAACCGCGCCCTCGTCCGGCATCTTTAGAAGGTCAAGGTCTGATGTCGGTTTATCAGCGTTTTAAGTGACATTTATCAGCGCAACCGAGCAATACGAACCCCGTCTGTCGAAGCCATGTGGTCGGACAATAAATTGTTCCGCTGGGAGCCTTCGGCTGTAGACGCTTCGCGTCGCCGGGGACGGACCGTTCGCGCGACAACCCGCCGCTTCCCTGACGCGAAGCGTCTACAGCCGAAGGCTCCCAGCGGAACAATTTATTGTCCGACCACATGGCTTCGACAGACGGGGTTCGTATAGGATAGGGGCGTGTTCTCGTCACTCTCCGTAGACAGATCGCGCAAGTACTATTCCGGACCGCCCTCCCGCGTCACTCGTTTCGCAAGGCATCCAGCAACCGGGACCGCAAGGCGACCGCAGTAGCCAATCCGGTGAAAACGAACCCGCTGACGAACACCGCCAGCAACGTCAACCCGAGCGACAGATAGGGAATCTCCGCGCCGGGCGAGCGTAGGGCGGGAAGTATCGCGACCAGCGCGGACGCGATCCCAGCCGTCAGTCCGAGAGTGAGCAGAAGCGCGTGCTCCCGGAACAGAATTCGGAACAAGGCACCCTGACGAAACCCGACCGCCCGTAGCAGTGCCAATTCCCCGCGTCGGTCCCACACATTGCGCAACACGATCACGCCGAGACCCGCACTACCAAGGAGCAATCCCAGTCCGCCGAGGATCGCGAAGATCGAAAGGTAGGTGTCCTCGACCGTGTTGAACGCCGCGAGTCGCTCCGATGCCGGGAGAAGACTCAGCCCGACGTTTTCCAGAGCCTGCGTCAGTTCCCGGCTGACGTTCGCGGCGGACGCGGGCGCGGCGTCCACGAGGAAGACCTGATAGCCGCTTTGCGACGGGAATAATCGGATGAAATTGTTCTCGGAAAGGATCAGCCCGCCCTGTGTGATTGAGTTCGCGAGCACGCCGACGATTTTCAGGCGATAGGTGTTGCCGCGATCATCCGTATAGGGCAGAGTGTCGCCTAACTTTTTGCCCAGCGACCAGACCACCGTGTTCGTGTCGCCGACCACGGGAATCGTGCCGTCCGACGCGCCCTGATCGAGCAGCCGCCACGGGTTCTGCGTTTTCCCGCCGAGCGTTTCGGCGAACGTGAACGCGCCCCGCTTTTGAAACTCTTCGGTGGCGACGCCGAGCAAACGCGGCGTTTGTGCCCGGTTGAGGTTTAAGCAACTGGCGTCGTCGCCTTCCCGCAAGCGGAGTGCGACGATTTTAGCGTCGCCGAGCGCGGCGGCGTCGATACCGAACTCGTCGCGCCCCGCCGCCGTGTTGATGTCAGAGTAGACCGGGAGTGCGGACTCGCCATACAGCGCGAAACCACCGGTGCCGGAAGCACGACGTCCGGCGTCCGCGCTGGGGTCGTGCCGGTTCGCACCGACGGCGATGACCAGGAAACTGCCACAGGCGAGTAGCGTGATCGCGCCCAGACTGCGCCCCGTCCGGCGAACGGCGTTGCGCGTCGCCAGCGAGCCGACAGTGAGCGTATTTCCCGCTTCGCGTCGCTCGGCATGGGCGAGAAAAGCGCGACACGCGGCGATGCTCCCGATGAGCAGGAACGCCCCCGCACCGAAGAAATATCCTGCGCCCGCCGCCCCCTCGGTGCTCCGCGACGCCATCACCACCATGACGACGGCGAGAACCGAACTGACCACGATGGTCGGAACGCCGGGTAGCCATTTTCCGCGCGACTGCCCCCACATTCGAGACTCGGATTCGCCCCCGCCCGCCAATAGTTCCCGCGCCGGTGCCTTCGCCTGCCGCCGGGTAACGAGAAAGATCGAGAGCAATGCCATCACGAACCCGGCGAACCCGCCGATCAGGAGCGTCTGCAGCGTGGCGTGATACACCAGCGCGGCGTCGGCGACCGCACCGCTCCACACCGAGGAAAGTCCGGCGATGACCGCCCGCGTATAAAGTGTCGCAAACCCGACGCCCAGAATCCCCGCGACGAACGCGATCACGCCGCCCTCCAACAGCAACAGTTGTTGGACGCGGCGCGGACCGAAACCCAGTGCGAGCAATGTCCCAACCTCCTCCGCGCGTTGCTCGACGGCGAACGCGAATAAGAGCGCGGCGAGTAGCAACGCCGCGACGATCAAAAATAAACTGAATCCCAGAAATAGTTGCCCGAAGTCGAGTGATTCCGCGCTGGCGCGGGCGGCGCGCTCCCGGATCGGCATGAAGAAAAGCCCCTGCGACGCCGGGTTCAACGCCTGCCGCAAACACGTTTCGACGACTTTGCGAGATTCGGGAGTTGGCGACGCGTAGCGCACAGCGGTCAAATCGCCGAAGCGGTTGTTCCAGATGCGCTGTCCCGCCGCGAGCGTGAGAAACACTTTTGGGGTGCCGCGATACACATCCCAGTATTTCTGGTCCTTGTCGCGAATCCGGTCCAAATCGACCGGCACACCCGGTTCCCAGTCGCGGCAGTCTTTCTTGTCCGACAGCCCCGGGATGTCGGGCATCAACGCCGGGTCGCGGGCGGGTCCGGTCATCGGCACGATGGCACGGACACGAAAAACGCTCGAATGTTGCTCCAAACGCCGGAGCGGTCCGACCAGATAATACGTCAGGGTGAGTTTGTCGCCAACTTTTGCCCCGACATCGTCGGCGAACCACTGATTGATCACCGCTTCGTCGTCCGCCATGCCCGGCGGGATCAACGGTCCCTGCAACGCGGCGACGGTGGAATATGGCGTGACGCGGTCCCCGACACGCAGTTCATTGACGAAGTACGTCAGCACGCCTTTCGCGCCCGGCGTCGCGCGTACGGCGGCATCGGCTATCGGCGGGTCGAGGAAAACCCGGTTCGTGCGCAGTTCCAATAGTTCCTGCCCCGGTACGTCGCGCAGTTCCAGCCCCGAGTCCGCGAACTCCCAGTGCTTCCACAGCGCGCTCGTCGCCTCCGCCGGTTCGAGCGGCTTGGCACCGGCGCGTTGCGGAACCAGAAGCGTGTTCGCCCGCGCCTCCATGCCGACGGTTTTCTGCAACGCGGCAAGCGAAAGGAAGGCGTTGTACGGCGGTACCTGATTCGCGTCGAGACTGAACCATCCGAGCATTGCGTCGGACACTATCGCAGTAACCGGAAGACGAACGAGTACCGTCGCGTCCTCAATCGTGGAAAGCGGGGCGTCGCGCGATAACAGACTCGGCTTGTCCACGCGCAGAATCACTTCGTCGCCTACCGCAAGCCGAAGAGTCCGTGCCAATCGCTCGTTCAGCGCGACGCCTTCGGAACCGTCTTTGGTCCGTAGTTCTGGCTCGCGCCCCGCCCCACCTGCCGTTAATTGCCAGAAGTCGGGCGACACGCCGAGCACCTGCGCCCGCCCGACGCGCACATCGCCCCCACCGCTCCCATCCGCCTTTTCCCCGGTCGCCGTGCCGCGCAACAGCATCACCGGCGCAACAGTCGCCCCTAAATCGGTGGATAGGTCGGTGCCCAACTTCGCGCGAAAAAACCTGCCGGGACTGTGCAGCGAGAGTTCGATCCGTCCGAGACGCGCCCGCGCCATCCGCTCCAGGCTGTAGCGCACCGAATCCCCGACCGCGAGGGCACCAGTGATAATCGCCGTGGCGAGGATCGCGCCGAGAAACACCCCGACGTGCGACCGCCAGAAAAACCGCGCGCTCCGCAGAACCAGTCCCAACAACGTCATCGCGAGTCACCCCGGCGGCGCAATCGACCGTCGAACAGTTCGTAGGTAGACCCCATCTGCTCGGCTAACTCCGGGGCGTGCGTGATCGTGAGCAAGGCGACACCCTCTTCGCGGTTCAATTCCAGCAGAAGCGCGGCGAGGTTTCCGGCGTTGCTCCCGTCGAGCGCGCCGGTCGGTTCATCAGCCAGCAACAACTTCGGTTCGTTGATCAACGCGCGGACCACGGCGGTCCGTTGCCGCTCCCCACCCGATAACTGCCCCGGTCGGTTCGTCAGCCGCCCGGAAAGCCCGACGCGTTGGAGAAGACGCCGCGCCCGCGCTTCTGCCGGTTCCGTGCGCGGTCGCGCTCCCACTCCCGCCAGTGTCGGCAGAAGCACATTCTCCAGCACGGTGCATTGCGGCAAAAGATGATGTAACTGAAAAATGAAGCCGATCTCCCGCGAGCGAACCTGCGCCAGTGCGTCGTCGGACAGCGTAGCCAGATCGGTCCCACCGAGAACGACGCGCCCTGTATCTGCCCGGTCCAATGTGCCGATGATGTTCAGAAGCGTACTTTTCCCCGAACCCGACGGTCCAACTACGGCGACCGACTCCCCTGCCCGAACGCTCAGATTGAGATCACGTAACACCACGGTCGGCGGGGCACCATCGCTCCCGCCGTAACTTTTGCCGATGCCGGTCAGTTCCAGCAACACCGCGCCATTTTCACTCATGGAGCCGCCGTCTTCGCCGCAACAGCAACACCATCTCCCGAAGGAACGGGCACCACGGCGTGCGCTTTCTTCGCGGGCGCGGCTTGCGGACGATACAACGTGACCAGGCACCCCCCGACCGCCGCCATCACCAGCCCGACATAGAACGGCCAGCGGATCGCCGATAACCCACCGGCAGGCGGATGCTGGAACAAAACAACCAGCGCGTTAACAATCGGCGCACCGGCAAACACAATCGACATAACGACGGAGGGCGACCCCTTAGCCCCGAACGCAAGCAGAACGCAAAACGCTCCAATCGCCCCTACAACCCCGGCGATCAACGACCAAGCCATGCCCTTGACCGGCATCTGCCAAGACGCGCCATTCAGCATCAGAATGACCAGAGGAGCCAGAACAGCCGTCAAAAAATAGGCTATCCCAACAAACAAAAATGCCTTGAATCGCCCATTCACCGGGTCGCCCATCGCTATCTGCCCGGTATGCAAAAATACGCCATACACGCCCCAGGAAACAACGGTCATCAAAGCAAACACCAACCAAGCCATCCCCGGCTGATTCCCTTGCCCACTCTCCATAATCCTTTACCTTTTCTTTCTTTTTTATCTTTGTTTTCTTTGTCCTACGCGTACGGCGCCAACCTCACGTTGGATCGTTGTTACCTGCGGTGTTGCTCGATACTTGCTACACCTGTGCCCTTGATGTTTTCCCGCGAATATCGGGTCTGTGGTTTTCACACTCCGTGTGAAAACCACAGACCCGATATTCGCGGGAAAGGACCGAACGCCAACCACGCACCCAAGCATTAACGAGCACCGCAAGTAACAACGATCCAACGTGAGGTTGGCGCCGTACGCGCAGGACAAAGAAAAGTAGCCTATTGTGCGAATACTTTAGCGACGTTGCGCGCCATCTCTTCCACGCTGAACTTGGATAGGATTGTTTGGCGTCCGGCTTCGCCGAGTGCGTGTGCTTTCGGGCGGTCCTGGAGTAGCGATTCCAGAGCGTCGGCGAGGGAGGCGGGATTGTCGGGTTCGCAGAGGACGCCGCCGCCGGTCGCAGCTAGCAGTTCGGGGAAGACCGCGTGTCTTGGTTGTACCACCGGTACGCCTGCCGCGAGTGCTTCGAGAATGTACAGTCCGAACGATTCCCCGTAGGCTGCCGGAACGGATAGTGCGGAGAGGGTTTGCAGGAACGCGATTTTTGCGTCGCGTTCGATGTTGGGCAGGAAGCGAACCGACTTGCCCAGACCTTCCGCGTTCAGTTTCGCTTCGAGTCCGTTCACATACGCGACATCCCCGGCGGTTTGTGCCCCGGCGACATGGAGTTGCAAGTCGGGGACCGTGCCGCGTTTTCGCAGTAGGATGTAGGCGTTCACGAGCGTTGTCAACCCTTTCGGCGGGCACATGCGGGCGAGGTAGCCGAGGATCGGCGGTGCGCTGGTCGGGGCGGGGTGCGGTCCGTAGCCCTCAAGGCGTATTCCGTTGTAGACGACGTGGACGCGGTCTGGCGGCAGTTTCGCGCGTTCGGTCATTAAGTCGGCGTGGTACTGGCTGACCGCGATGAACGCGTCCACGTCGCGGGCTTTTTCGGTGATCGTTTCCCAGGATTGCGTGCGGTACGGCTCGTTCAGACTGTCAAGGAACGTATCTTCGCCTTGCAAGGTACAGGCGACCAGCGCGCCGGTTTCTCGCTTAATCTGCCCCGCGAGTCCCATCAGGAGCGCGTTCGATAGGCAGACCACTTCTGGTTTCCCCTCGCCCGCGAGCCATTCGCTCAGCCGCGCCAACTCCTTCGCCTGGTGTCCGTTTTCGCCCTGGAGCATTGACAAGGTCATGTCGCCTAATTCGTGCGCCTGCGTCATCCCGGCGCGGCTCGCCGCCGATTTCAACGCCCCCGGTGTGTCGAACATCTTATCGACCCAGCGCGGCGTTTTGCGGAAGAAGCCGACCTTTTGCTGGAGGTAGACGTTGATCCCGCCGTAGAACAGCGGGACGTTTTCGGAGGACGACGCTTCGTCGAGCGCGGGCGGCAGGTAGAGCGGCACCATCAGCGCGTCGTGCCCCTGTGCCCGGAGTGCTACCGCGAGGGCGTTGTCGCGCATACAGGTTCCGCAGTAGAAACTGCCCGTGCCCGGTGTCAGAAGCAGGATTCGCATGGGATCAGATACGCGTTTCTAATCCTCGCGGAACCAGACCGCCGCATTCGGTGTGAGCGATTTGCGCCATGCCGCGCCGCGTTCGCTACGGCTACGCCAGGACGGCGTCGGTCCCTTGTACCATTTGACATGCCCGTCGGCGAGTGCGTATACCGAGCCGCCACTGTGCCGGTAGCGCGCGGCACAGTAGTTGTCCGCGCGCCCGAGGATCGGACCCGCCCCGAGCGACGGGTAATCGGTTTCCATGCCCGTGCAGTTCGAGTTCCAGTCGTCCCCGCCGGTATTCCCGATGTAGCCCCAGCCCTCCGCGACCAGAACCACTTCCGCCGGAGCCTTGATGTCGCCGACAGGCGTGATATTTCCGGGGAACCAGCCGCGCGCGAGGTTATTGCGGTGCATGGTCGGCATATAGTTACCGTTGTTTATATAACTGAGCGACCGCGAGTAGAAAGTCGCCGCGAAGGGCCCGGGAGCGGGGTCCCCGGCGACCCTCGGTATGGTCAGGTTATCGATGGTAGGGCAGGTCCAGAACGCGACTTCCTTACGTGCGGCGGGCGAGCCGATCACAATCACGCTCCCCGCGCCGACTTTGGTATACGGTTCGATCAGATCCTGCCAGGTGACGGCGGTGAGCATCCCGGGGAGAATATAGGAGCCGAACGGCAACGTTTCTTCATAATCCTGCGTGTACATGAGGATTCCGAGGACGACCTGTTTCTGGTTCGACATGCACGTCGCCTGCCGCGCCTTTTCGCGCGCCTGCGCGAACACGGGAAACAGGATCGCGGCGAGGATCGCGATTATCGCTATCACGACGAGCAGTTCGATCAGTGTAAAGCCGCTCGCGAAACGCGCCCCGGGCGCGTTTACGCAACGGGCGCGTTTCGCAAGCGTAAAACCGGACGGTGTATTCCGGGATGACCGCGCCCTCGGGTCCGGGGTTTCCCGGCGAACGAAGCGGTTGCGGTACTGTGCCATGAAGAGTCCCTTCTAATCGGTGGGCGTCTACACCCCGGTGTGTGAGAGGGTTCGCCCAAAGTGATTTTACCACGCACCCGCACTTCCCTGCTATGCAGAGCGCGAAACAGGGGCGGAGAGATCGGGATTCACCCGACAGACCGCGAAACAGGAGCGGATAAGAGAACGCGAATGGGTGTTAGAATAAGGGTGTCGCACCACTTCTCGCCGGAGTAATTATCCGGTGCTTTCCTGTTAAGCTAATCCTGAGATAACCCACACGCTACGACCCACTCACGAACGAACCGAGGGAGAATGGGGCGGATCGAACGCCCGACATGCCGATTACAAATCGATAACCATTTACCAGCGACCCGCCGGGGCGGATAAAGAACGGAAACGGAAAGCGTTCCGGAAGTTTTACCGTTTTCCAGGACGCGAGCCGCTCTACCACTGAGCTACATTCTCCACAAACAGGTGGTTCGGATAAGGGACGCGGTGGGAATAAACCGTGCCGTTTCCGGAGCGGTTTCAAGAGTCGAACTTGTTGTACCAGATAACCCACGCACTGCGACCCGAACCGACAAAACAAAAGGAACAACAGCGGCGGCGGGACTCGCACCCGCGACCGGGGAAGGTGGATGATAACCAACTTCTGACGACCCGGATTCCGCCGGATGAAAAGGGCGAAGTCGGAAATTCCCTTGCGGGATGTTCCCTGCTTTATCTCCTGAGCTACGCCGCATCGATACAAGACACCACGACAGCGGGACTCGCACCCGCACGGCATTTCTGCCACCGGATTCCAGATAACCATCCTCTGCCGACCCGCGATTGCACACGGATGAGAGATCGAAAACGGAAAACGCCCTTGCAGGCAGTCCGGCGTGTCTGCTGTTTCACCACATCGTTGTCGTCTTGCCGGTGCTATATCGAACGGGGGGCGGGGTTTGCTAAACCACTTTTCGGACGGTGAACCGTTCCGCTATGCGCCTGCGGCGGCAACCCTTCGGGTTCCAGTAAGCGTCGCGGGCGATAGTCTCCCCGCCCGCA
>JAYULM010000157.1:0-1201 GCA_043763605.1 Armatimonadota bacterium
GGGGAAGCGGGCGGCGCGACGCTGCCGGTTCTCCTCGCACCCGGTGCGTCCGCCGAAGGCGCATAGCGGAACCGTTCACGGTCCGAACCAATCCTGACCACTATCCACTGACCACTGACCGCTAAATTTACGTCGGATTCGGCACGAACACATCGCCGCCGCGACAGGCTTTGAGGTAACGCATCCCCTGTACCTGCCCGGTGATTTCCAATTCCCCTTTGTAGACGGGGTCGTGCCAGCCCTCGATGTCTATCGCGCCGGTGTAGCCGAATCGGCGCAGGTCGGTTATCACATCCGTCCAGTTAGTATCGCCGAAACCGGGGGTGCGGTGGAACACCCAGGGGGTGCCGCCCGTAATTCCGTGCTTCGCGACCACATCGCGCAGGACCGTGGCGTCCTTGCCGTGGATGTGGAAAATCTTGCCGGACGGAAGCCACTCACGCAATTGCGGCAGGGGGTCGATGAGTTGCGCGAGTTGGTGACACGGTTCCCACTCGATTCCGATATTGTCATGCGGGAGGGCGTCGAACATCAACTCCCACGCCTGCGGATTGTGCGCGATGTTCCAATCGCCGGAACCCCAACTGCCGCCCATCTGGCAGTTCTCGAACGCGATTCGGACGCCCTTGTCGCGCGCACGTTCCGCCAGCGGTCCCCAGACCTCCTTGTAACGCGCAATGCTGTCGGGAATACTTTTGCCGCGCACCCGTCCGGTGAACCCGGCGACGATCTTCGCGCCGAAAAGCGGCGCGGCGTCAATCGCCTGCTCCCACCCGCGCAATGTTTCGCGGTCAATGTCGGTGTCGCCCATCGGGTTCCCGAAAACGCCGAGCGAGCTGATGATCGCAGCGTCGCCGACCGCGTCCATGACAGGTAGTGCCAGTTCGGCAAGATTTTTCCCGCCGAGCGTCTGCCAGAAGAAGAGTTGGAAACTCTCGAAGCCGTGCGGCAAAATCTGCCGGATATAATTCGCTGGATCGGGTATGCCACCCTGTACCAGCGTTCCAATACGAATGTCTAACAAAGGATTGTTCATAGCAACACTCCATTTCCGGCGCGCCGTTGCGTTATCCTGCTTCTTTTTTCTTTGTCCTACGCGGACGGCGCCAACCACACGTTGGATCGTTGTACCTGCGGTGCTCGTTACTTGCTACACCTGTCCCCTTGCTGTTTTCCCGCGAATCCGGCGTCTCCCTTGTCA